>NZ_JABXKM010000068.1 GCF_017115025.1 Nostoc sp. NOS(2021)
ACAACTAATTACCCGGACATGATATCACTTGTAATAAGCCAGTAAAAATCTGTTTCAACATCTACAAATTCAATTTGGTCATCCTTTATTCGTTGAAGCAAAAGCTCGAATATTAGCTTAGTTTCATCTACAGTAATACGAATTGTCATAGATTTATTCCTTTATCTTGTAATACGTAATTTATTTTTTTAAGTTCTTCTGTCTGTTTATAAATTTATTTTTATAGTACTTTTGCACGCCCCTTTATGATTTTTTTGCATATTTCAGGAGTAGGAGGATTCGCTAGCAATCCTTGATTATCATAAGCATCTGAATCAGCAAGACAATCTTGAAGTTTTTTATCTTGCCCATTGCTGCAAGATATAAGCGTAAAAAGCCTCTTTATCTACCTTATCCATCGCAGAAATTTTCCGACCACCAGGAACTACTTTAGTACGCCCCTGACTAAGACCAGTGGTGATAATTTCTGTTTCCCATTCGCGCAATTGATAGAATTCCGGGCATCCGAGATAAGCTGTTGCCAGCACATCCCAGAAATAATAATCTTGGGGGATAACTAGTGCATAACATTGTCCGGCTAAATCAGAGATGGGATAGTGGCGTTGTCGTCCCATTTTGTATACTAATTCTGATGTGACTGGGACATTATTAGTTAAATCCAAAGGACACATAATAATTTCAATTTGGGTTTGCCACACCCGCGCTGCTGAAATTGCATCCCAATAAACATTCCATTCGGCAGAACCATCTTGTCCTGCTTCTAAACTTTTTTCCACATTACCACCAACATTCAACGCACCCCCCATCCACACAATCTTGTGAATCTTCGCTTCAATTTCCGGTGCTTTGTCCAAAGCCACTGCTACCGTCGTCAACGGCCCAGTTACCATCAACGTTACGGGGCTTGATGCGTTACGTAACACCTTGATCATGAAATCTTGACCTGTTTCGGCAACCAGAGGCGTAGTAATGGTTTCGCTTTGATTGAGAATGGGGAGATGGTCAACGATAAACGAATCACGGCGATAGAGAGTAGGAAATGGATTGATACCGCGCACAGTGCTTTCTGCAACCGAGATATGAGAAAATCCCATCAAATCGATAATTTTACGTGTGGCGCTAACAGCCGGTTGGACATAACAATCTGCTGGAGTGACTACAACACCAAGGAGTTCGATATGATCCATCGTCAACAGCAGCATAGTTGCTAGATAATCATCTACACCGCCATCGTGATCCATTAATACAAGTTGTTTTGACATAAAAGGAGGATTAATATGAATGAGTTTATGGAAGCTGCAATTCAAGAAGCGAAACAAGGCAGACAAGAAGGTGGAATTCCCATTGGTTCGGTTCTCGTCAAGGATGGCAAAATTCTCGGCAGAGGACACAATAAACGTGTGCAAGACGCCGATCCTGTTACTCACGCCGAAATCGATTGTCTCCGCAATGCTGGGAGAGTTGGCAGCTACAGAGGTACAACACTCTATTCAACTTTAATGCCGTGTTATCTGTGCGCTGGGGCTGTGGTACAATTTGGGATTAAAAAAGTCATCGCTGGAGAATCCAGAACTTTTCCTGGTGCTAAAGAATTTATGGTATCTCACGGTGTGGAAGTAATTGATCTTAATCTTGACGAATGCGAACAGATAATGAGTGAGTTTATTGAAACTAACCCGGAACTTTGGAATGAAGATATCGGTAATTAGTTAGGAGTTGCCCTGCCAAGGTGACTTTTGATCGGAGAATTATGGCAGGAGCGATCGCTATCTAAAAGAAACGCAGGATAACATGATAGTACGGGGGCTGATAGAAAGAAGCCACTCATCACTCCTAACTCAGCAAAAGTGTGCTGTTATTATCAATCAGGGTAAGAGTTCCACTAGTAGCGATGCCTGGGTTAGGCTGCGCCAATGCACCATACGTCTGAATGTAGCGTCGCACTTCTAGCGGAAAGTCGGGGTAATCTAATACTGCATCCCCATCGGCAATAGTTGCCCAGAAGTCGCGCAAACTAGGAGCTAATTCTTTTGCCTGTGATAATGGTAAGTTTAATGGAGAGTGTGTTAGTAGCTTGACTAGGAAGGGGAAAGAGCGATCGCCCATCCACTGCCGCGATGACTGTTGCAAGTCGGGGAACTCAGGTACTGACTCTACCCGATGGGATAAAATTTGCAACCATTCTTTACCTTGGTTATCCCGATGGAACTCTAGCACCCGATAAGGGTGAGGATAGCTAACTAAAGAGCCAGTGGTAATATCATATACTCCATCTGAGTAAGCAATATCCTGAATGTGCAAATGCCCGGTAAACACTAGCTTGACTCCGTAGCGCCTCAGTAACTGCAACAGTTCTGCTGAATTGGACAACATGTACCGATTTGCCAGTGGATGGCTCGATTGATTGGGCAAATGCTCCACTACATTATGATGCACCATCACCAGAATTAATTCATCAGCAGATGCCGCCAGTACCTCTTCTAACCACCGTAGCTGTTTGGTATCCAAACACCCCACTTGCTCCCCCTGGTCATTAAAGGAGTTAGAATTCAGTCCAATCAGCTTAACTCCAGGCAGCAATTGACGAATGTAGTAAATCTGCTGTGGATCGTCATAGCCAAACTTCGTGTAATAGTAGGGAAAATCGGCAAAAGCAATTGATTGCTGCGAAGCCAACAGCACAGGAACGTCATGATTACCAGGAACAACATAGACGGGAAAAGGTAGCTGGGCTAAACATTGTTGCAACCAGGCGTGATTCTCTGGTTCGCCGTGCTGGGTTAAATCTCCTGGTAACAACAAGAAATCTAAATCAAGTTGTGTTAAATGTTCTAGTACACTTTTAAATGCTGAGATGCTGACTTCCACCAGATGAAACCGACTAGGATGATCCCAGATTGTGTGGGGAAGTGCCAAGTGTAAGTCGCTGACCACCGCAAAGCGAAAATTGAGAGTCATTGATTTATGAAAATGTTAAAAGCAGGGGTTAAAATAAGCCTTTTCCCAAAAGTATAACCCTTACTCTCTCTCCCTGCTCAGGAGTGCGTCTACTTAACATTTGTATACATTAAGCATTGATTACACGCTATGGTGACAATTATTTATTGGGATTGTTAATTTGGAATTTTGAATTCGCAGCGATCGCCCTTGGCGTCTCGTAGAGAAGCGACGTGACTGCCTTTTCTGCTACTCCCCCTTTTCGATAAAATAACTTAGCAGATCAGCAAGGAACAGGTTTAAAATCATGGCTCAAGCTAGTATTGGGATTATTGGTGGTAGCGGTCTATATAAAATGGATGCGCTCAAAGATGTCGAAGAACTGCAAGTCGAGACTCCTTTTGGTTCACCATCTGATGCTTTGATTCTGGGGACTTTGGATGGTACACAGGTAGCTTTTTTGGCGCGTCATGGCCGCAATCACACGCTTTTACCCTCTGAGTTACCGTTTCGCGCTAATATCTATGCGATGAAGCAATTGGGTGTGAAGTATTTAATCTCAGCGAGTGCTGTAGGTTCCTTGAAAGCAGAGGCGAAACCACTAGATATGGTGGTGCCAGATCAGTTTATTGACAGAACAAAAAATCGGATTTCCACGTTTTTCGGTGAGGGAATTGTCGCTCATATTGCCTTTGGTGATCCGATTTGTAAGAATTTGGCTGTTGTGTTGGCAGATGCGATCGCATCTCTCAATTTACCAGAAGTTACTCTCCATCGCGGTGGCACTTATGTATGCATGGAAGGGCCGGCTTTTTCCACAAAGGCAGAATCGAATCTTTACCGCAGTTGGGGTGCAACAATCATTGGTATGACGAATTTACCAGAGGCAAAGTTGGCAAGGGAAGCGGAAATTGCCTATGCAACCTTAGCGCTGGTGACAGATTATGATTGTTGGCATCCAGACCATGACAGTGTAACGGTGGAATTGGTGATTGGCAATTTGCTGCGGAATGCTGTGAATGCTCAAAAGGTGATTCAAGAAACTGTGCGGCGGTTGAGTGAAAATCCGCCGCCGAGTGAGGCGCATTCGGCTTTGCAGTATGCGATTTTGACTCAGTTGGATAAAGCACCAGCCGCGACGAAGGAAAAGTTAGGGTTATTGTTGCAGAAGTATTTGTAGTGTTGGTGATGAATGAGCGATGTCTACGACGAGCTATTCGGTGACGCAGTTTCACTCTCACGATTTAGTATTATACGTATGATGCCTGTACCATTGCAGTCGGTATAGACCCTCTCCACCCACTCTTGGGTTGGAGTTTACCGCCGACTTTCAATAAAAATCCCTGCCACAGTGGACAGGGATAGTGGTTTTTAGCTAGGGCTTGTCTTTTAACTAACAAAATCTTTGTGGGCAGTGACAAGCATCTGAGCTTGCCTTAAAACGTTTCCGAATAAATAACTAGGAATCTGCCAAGCTGCAACAGTAACTTCTTTGACTATATCCTGTACACTAATTGCGATTAATTCATGCTCTGGCGGCTCTCCCTCAACTGCACCAGACCAAGTAAAAGCTAATAAGAAATCATCGTCTCCAGGCAAGGATGCAATCAAGCATTCTTCTGGTGTTGGCTGGCAAATAATTCCATAATCATTTGCAAGTTCTACTAGTCTTTGAAAGTTGTTTAAGTTCGTCATCTGTCCTTTGGATGTAATTTAATCTCGGTTTTAGAAGAAATCATATTTTTATCTCCATAACTCAAGTTAGTTACTCTGTACCATAAATTACGAATTATTAATTATTCGGTCAGAGTTAGGAGTTATTGGAGTCGGATCAGGCTTAAGTCCCAAAATACTACCGCGATCGCTTGCTTCTATCAGCAACAATTGCTACTTTTTTTAAAAAAGCTGAACTACCTACTTTTTCAGTTGACCATATTTACATACACCTCTCTTCGTTACCATTTCAATATTGATGCCCTAATCTCACCCAGGCTGACGCAGTGCATTGAGAATTGCCATCGCTTTTGGGGTAACAGATGTAAACCGAAGCAGAAAAAGATCCTCGTCAACATTAGATTGTTGGATCACCTTGGCATAGATGTGTTCTGCTTCAATCAATAACTTGAGTTTGAGATTATTCAAGAGTTCTAAAGAATGTGGCGCTCGCAGTTGCGTTCCTTTTTCTGAGAAGCTAACCAATGCCCCATGAAATATTGTTCCCACGACATCTTTGCCCTGCAAAATGGTGTATTACACAGGTACTTCTTGATTGGGAATGACTATTTTTTCATCATCTTTAGGCAAGAATAAATTATATTTACCGCCAATGCTACGAATTTCACAAATTGTCACAGGATGCTTCATCCCCTTGGGTTCTATTTGTAATTGCCTAGCAATTTGAAGGTCAGTATTGGCATCTTTGCAGGTATTTTCGGAAATTAAAATCTGTCCTCCCACTGTATAAGACTCTATTCGGGCAGCCAAATTAACATGACTGCCAATAACTGTATATTGAGCGCGTTTTTGAGAACCAACATTTCCCGCTACGGCCTCGCCTGTATTAATTAAAATTCCCATTTAGAGGATTGGGAAATTCATTTGCTGATGAAAGTTTGTTAACTTGCTGCATTGCTAATTGCATAGCAATAGCACAGGCGATCGCTCATTTAGAATCATCTTGGTGACTAATTGACGCAGTAAATATTACAAAAATGCCATCACCCATAAGCTCATTAATCGTGCCTTGATAATGGTTAATCACATCTGTCATTGCTCCTAGATAAAGATTCAAAATATTTACTACTCCTTCAGGGTTCGGAAATAGCTGAGAATCCTCTGAAATCAGACACCAAAACTGTAACTTTTCTCCCAAAAGCCAGCAGTGAAGGTACAACGGGAATCCACCAACCAGCAACAAACGCCAGAAAAACACTAACAGCCATAAGAGTCTTCTGGTTGCTGCTGTGGCGTTGCAGCCAACACAAACTAGCACCAATAATGGGCATTGGGCATTGGTCAATAATCTAATAGTTCTTCTTCCCCTGCCCCTTTTGCCCACAATATGGCAATATATAAAGTTGTAGCTGACCGCCTACGTAGAGGTTTAACGTGGATACCATTGCAATTCCCGCTCTAAATCGGCCAGTGGATGCCACGGTAGAAATTCCCGGTTCTAAAAGTCTTACCAATCGGGCGTTGCTTGTCGCTGCTTTGGCGCAAGGTGACTCCATTTTAGAAAATGCCTTATTTAGTGAAGACAGCGAGTATTTTGCCAAATGTTTAGAGCAATTGAGTATTCCCATAACTCTGAATCCTAATCTGACTCAGATTCAGGTTGCAGGAAGGGGAGGCGACATCCCAGCTAAACAGGCAGATTTATTTGTGGGTTTATCAGGTACTACAGCACGGTTTATCTCGGCGCTGGTGGCACTGGGTAACGGCGAATATCGGCTAGATGGCGTGACTCGGATGCGAGAACGACCGATGGGCGACTTGCTGACGGTGCTGCAAATGGGCGGAGCAACCGTTAACTTTGAGGGAAACTCCGGGTTTATGCCCTACACCCTCTATAGTCGGCAATTCGCTGGCGGAAATTTTCGGTTGAAAGCGAACCAAACAAGTCAGCAACTTTCGGCATTGCTGATGATTGCGCCTTATGCTCAACAAGATACGATTTTTGAGGTTGAGGGTACACTGGTTTCTCAGTCTTACGTCAAAATGACCTGTCGTCTGATGGCAGATTTTGGCGTGGAGGTGATTCAAATCGGCGATAATCAATTTCAGATTAAAGCAGGTCAGCGTTACCAAGCTCGACATTACACAGTAGAACCTGATGCGTCAAATGCTTCTTACTTTTTTGCCGCCGCCGCCGTTACGGGTGGACGGGTGCGCGTCAAAAACTTGACCAAACAATCCTGTCAGGGTGATATTCTCTGGCTGAATGTTTTAGAACAGATGGGTTGCCAAATTAATGACTCCGATGATTACACCGAAGTGACGGGGCCGAAGCAATTGCAAGGCATCGACATTGATATGAATGATATATCGGATTTAGTGCAAACATTAGCAGCGATCGCGCCTTTTGCCAGCTCACCTGTTACCATCCGCAATGTGGAACATATTCGATATAAAGAAACCGATCGTATTCTAGCTGTTGTCACAGAGTTGCGTCGGTTGGGAGTCAAGGTTGAAGAATTCGCAGATAGACTGAAAATTGAGCCTAGCCCCATTACCCCGGCGGCGATTGAAACCTATCACGATCATCGAATGGCGATGGCTTTTACTGTCACTGGCTTGAAGGTTCCAGGGATTGTAATTAAAGATCCTGGCTGTACAGCGAAAACCTTTCCAGATTACTTTACTCGATTCTTCCAAATGTTAGAACAATCAGAGATTGACCAGTAAAGAGACCACGCGGTAGGGGAACGCGAAACCTACAGTAGTCCCCTCTCGAAGAGCCTACGGTGTACACACAAGTCTGAAATAGCTGATTAACCAAGGTTTTACCCCACCCTAACCCGGACCTTATAAACTACGGTGTACACACAAGTCGAAAAAAGCTCGATTGACCATTGTTCTCTCGTTCCCATGCTCTGCGTGGGAATGGCTGATTAGGGGCTGCTGCCTCCAGTCAGACATTGAGTCGGAGACTCAATGAATGCATTCCCAGACAGAGCCTGGGAACGAGGAAAACCTTATCAAGCTAGGTTTTTAGGACTTGTGTGTACACCGTAGCCTTATAAAGGGGAGGGAACTAAATTTCCTGTTTCCCCCCTTTATAAGATCAAAATTCCCATCATTTCTGACAAAGCTTCACGAGGGAACTAAATTTCCTGTTTCCCCCCAATATATCGGGGGGATTAAGGGGGGTAATTCGACTTGTGTATACACCTCGCTTGCTCTTAGGGGCTTGGGGGTGGGGTTAGAGTACCTCACAAGGGCCAAGAACCGCTATCTGTATCCATTTGTGGTTTTGCTTTCATCAAGCTCATCTCACTTGCATCAAAAGCGGCGATCGCTTGAATGTTGATCAAGTCATTACGAGTTAGCTATCAGGCTGATCTAAAATCTCACTATAAGGTTGAGGTTCTCTTAGGCGCTGTTCAGCATACTGATGGCGAAACTTCACAGCTTCTAAGTAGATTTTTTTCCGAGCTAAATTAATAATACCTAAAGGCTCATGTTCAGGTAAGGTGTGCCAAGGAGAGAAAGATAACCCCTCATTTAATCGGTTGCGTTCTTCAAAGTCGAATTTCTGAGCCGGAATTTTGACAGTAGCCAGTTTAATAAATGGTGCATCCTCTTCTTTCCACTCTTTAGTAGGATCTTCAATGGGTGTCTTTTCGTCGTCTACAAAAAGCTGTACTAGAAAGTCAAAATTTGCTTCTTTTGCTTCTTGAGTGAGATATTTGACTACTGCTTCACGCAGATAATTTTCGGAATCAGGTTTCCCATCGGGAATTTCATCCGGTTGGTGCGGACGAAGTGAAAACTTAATCACATGAGAGCCAAGTTTATAGGGAGTCGTACTCCAGTATGGGATGAGTAAGGGATTCGCTACCTGTTTACTGCCAGCGGCTTGGATAATTTCAAATACTGGTGCAAGCGATCGCAATAATTCTGGATCAGCCTGACCACTACCAAGTTTCCCTAAATCAGCAAACTGTTGTAGGGTTCGCGTTATAAAAACTGGGTGATTAAGAAAAATAAAATCTTGTGTGTACTTCTCATCATCAAGTACCTTTTCCCCTTCTACCTCCAGAAGTTTGATAGCTAAACCGCGAATATCTGGTTCCAAGTCTGATTTTAATTTGCCACGTTTTTCAGGTGCAGAAGCATTAGATAACCGTACCCAAATTGGATAACTCCGTTTTTTGGCAAATACACCCACCATCCAGGATTCGGGTATGCTGTCTTCCACAATGAATTCTCCCCAAACCAAACCATGACTTTTAGGATGTGTCTGGCGCAAGTCAGGCCCTTTCTGTGCTTGTTCCTGTAAGACACTTGCCAATATGACATCAGTTTCTGCTGACTGTGTGGCTAGGGATAAGCTCAAATCGCTCATACTTTTTTCCTTCAGTACAAAACTTTCACAAATCAATTCAATTTAAATACTGTGATGAGTATATAGGCTCAAAATATATCTATGAGAGTTTTAAGATTAACTTTATAAATAAGGCTTTGACGGTATCGCGGAAGTCCCCACCCTGAATGTACTTATACTTTTTCTAGTAAAATTTTGTGGGGAGGGGGTTGGCCTTCTGGCCAAACTTCCCCAGTGGACAGCGATCGCAGTTGCTCTAATTCAATGGGTAGGCGACGAGTAATGAAGACTTGAGCTTAAAGCATAGTTTTGGAAATAGTTTTTTGATCAATGGGCGCTTCTTACATCAGCTTCTCCTTAAGATATGATCAGGGAATTATTGTATAATTGATAGGGAATTTTGATCAGGAGCCAATAGAGATTTAATTATCGAAACAGAATAAAGGCGTCAGTCGTCAGAATACAGGAAAGGTATTCTGAC
>NZ_JABXKM010000324.1 GCF_017115025.1 Nostoc sp. NOS(2021)
CCCGGACGGCAAAACCATCGCCACGGCATCAGATGACAAGACAGCGCGGTTGTGGCCTGTGGAGAATTTAGACCAATTGTTGGTGCGGGGTTGCAATTGGTTGCATGATTATTTGCAGAATAACTCGAATGTGAGTGAGAGGGACAGGCGTCTCTGTGACGATATCAAGTAAAAGCCAAGGGAAAAATTATGCATCGCCGGATTAATCTCAGCTTGCCAGATATAGCGCTTCCCATTCAGATGCGGTACAACATTATATAATTGCTCCATCCGGTAGCAATGCGATCGCCAGAAAACGGATTCCCATTATACGATAGGCGATCGCCTGTATCTATTGGATGTAGCTCAAGCAATATTTTGCGATCGCCCTCAATAATAGTGAGTTGAAAATCCTCTATAGCTTTACTGAGGGGAAATTTACTATAAAGCATAAGGATTTTCCCTATTATTTTCTGATATATATTTAATTAACCCGTAGCGAGTAAGATGCTTTCAATCCCACACCCGACGCAAATTCAAGACAAAACCCGGCAACACTGCTTCACCCGACAATTCCCCAGGATTCTCCAACACTTCCACATCTTTATCCGGTCGATAAATTTCCACCCGTCGCTGCTGCGGATTGATTAACCAGCCTAGTCTCGCGCCATTGTCGATATACTCCCTCATTTTATCTTGCACAGACTTGAGGGTATCTGAACTAGAGCGTAACTCCACCACAAAGTCAGGGCAAATATTCGCAAACGTTCCTTTTTGTTCCGAAGTAAGCGCCTCCCATCGTTCTTCACTCACCCAAGAGGCATCGGGGGAGCGAGTCGCACCATTAGGTAAAATGAAGCCTGTAGAAGAGTCAAAGGCTTTACCCGGTTCACCCGCATTCCGCCACCATAAATACAACTCCCCTGAAATGCTCCAATTGCGTCTCCCAGTTTCCCAGCCTGTTGGTGGGTTCACTATTAATTCTCCTTGTGCGGTTCTTTCCAGTCTCAAGTCTCGGTTAGCTGCGGCTAAAGCAGCAAACTGTTCTTGGGTAACATACAGCCCAATGGACTTAGGCAACTCAATCAATAGGGTTTCGGTTTGTTGACTGGCAGGTGTCTGTACCATCTTGACCTCCGATCGCAATAAGGATTGGGTGAATGATGCATTCCCTATTAATTAACAGATTCTACAGCTTTCTTAGCGTCTTTGCGTCAGTCCTGACGATCGGTATTCAACTGAACCTGATATTAAGACCTTCTATAACTCCCTTCTCTTCTCATAGGACGATGAAGTAAACTATCTGCCATGCCATCATCAGCAATGAAACAAAACGTCAGCCGAGGTTTTTTATGGCATTAGAAGGGGTGATTTTAGATGTTGATGGCACACTAGTTTTAAGTAATGATGTTCATGCAAACACCTGGGTAGAGGCATTTGCAGCTTATGACTTGGAAGTACCATTTGAAACAGTTAGACCACTTATGGGCATGGGTGGAGATCAACTTATTCCCAAAGTAGTGCCAGAATTAAATGGTGAAGAAGGAACTGGCAAAGCGATCGCCCAACTACGCAAAGAACTATTATTTGATAAATATATACCGCAAATTACTGCTGCCAATGGGAGCAGAAACTTAATATTAAAGATGCAAAAATCGGGATTGCATCTGGTTGTTGCTAGTTCAGCGAGTTCTGAAGAACTTGACATCATGCTCAAAATTGCCCAAGTAGATGATTTGCTATCGGAAGTAACTACATCCGATGATGCCGAAGCATCTAAACCTGCTCCTGACATTGTAGAAGCTGCCTTGAGGAAAGGGCAAATGACACCTGAAAAAGTAGTGATGCTAGGAGATTCGCCCTACGATATTGAGTCTGCCGGCAAAGCAGGGGTAGGTGTGATTGCTTTGCGCTGTGGTGGCTTTAGCGATCAACAACTGTCGGGAGCGATCGCAATTTACGATGATCCAGAAGATTTGCTACAGCACTATGACTCTTCTATTCTGGGCGCAAATGCTTAAATATTAAAAAGGTATGCGATCGCACTTTGTAAAATTATCTCATGCGATGCCTACGGCGGTAAACTACGCTGGGTTTTTAACTTTTGCTAAAGCGTTTGTTGCAAAAGCGGTGCGTTAGCCTTTGGCGTAACGCACCCTACAAAGTTAAACAGTAAAGAAATTAGCCATTAAAAACACGACTGCGCCACTTATTCAACCGGGCTTCTCCAATTGTGGCAGACCGTCGGGCATCAGCAACTTGCTCTTGCAAAGCTGCAATCTGTTTTGCTTGCGCGTCAGCTTGCTGTTGCAAAGATGTATATTCGCCTGTGCTGTTCACGTAACTGGAAGTCTGCCAACTACTACTAAATTTTGTTGCACCGATGCTGGCAAATGGTCGTAAGTCTGCTAATTGTTGTTGCAAAGTTGCAATCTGGCTTTCTTGCTCTTGAATCTTTTGCTGCAAGCCTTGTTCAGCTGCTGTGCGAGCTGCAATAAACGAATTAACTGGAGCAGCAGTTTCTGGCTTGGGCTTGAACACTTCAGCAAGTATTGCACTAACATCCGTGGGTTTCAGTTTACCATAAGGAGTGTTGGTAATTAGCGATCGCACCAGTTGAGGTTTATTATTCGTTGCTAGGTTCTGATCACTGCTAGAATTGCTCCGCAGCAGTTGCAGCATATTACTAAATTCCAATATCTTTTTGCCCGTTTGGGTTTTATAACCCCGGTAATATGGTACTATGTTATCCCCGTAAGCATCTAGATACTCATCGCTATCAAGATAAGAATCAATATCTGCCTCAAAACCCTGCTCATCTAGAATGTTGCTGTGATGTCTTGTCTCAGAGTAGTCATCGGGAGCGCGTCCCAGCAGGTGCTTGAAGTTCAGTTCAATAGCACGGTAGCGGTAAACATTATCAAAAAATCTGGAGCGATACAACTCTGATTTGGCAACCTGACGCACAAAGTCACGGACATCGATTATACCTTGCTTGAGTTGGGATTCTGGAACGATGAGCCGCTCACTTTCCATAATGTAGGCATTACCCAACACTTGCCGATAAACTGCCCGAATTACAATTTCAATCTCGTCAGATGAAGCAGTAGTCCACAGTTCAATGGGTTCTGTTTGGGGAAATGCTTGATATTGGCGTCGTCTGGTTTCGTCGTCTATGAAGGTCTGCATACTGGCGTTAGTGTGGGTAGGAGTTACTAATTTGCAAAGTAAATAGGACTTACGCAAAAACTCTCTGAAACTCTTGTTCCTTTGTGTCCTTTGAGACACAAATAAATAAAGAAGTAAGAAGTTAAAAAGTTTTAGCGCCGCCTCACAAAGAAATGGTATTAAGATTTACTAATTGCTGGGTCTTGATATAAGTTATCAAGTTCTGGGGAGTTTTTTAGTTACATTTTCTAACAAACTTAGACGGCTAACTGTTAATAAATAACAGCTAATCATGATAAAAAATTAGCAATTAGACATTAACAATTAGCCGTCAACCCCCTTGAGGAGGATTTAAAATTCAAAATTTAATTGTCAGAAGAATTTCCGCCGGATAGTAACTCTCAAGCACGCTCATCAAATCTAGTGTAAAAACCACCGTATTTTATCCAGTATTGTTTCAAAGTATGATGAGGCGTATGTAAACTAGCTTTTGCCTGATATAAAATTACTTGGCGATGATCGCCCATCCAAATTTTATTAACGGGGTCAACGGATATTACTGTTCCTCCTAAAGAAGCAACACATTCAGAGAATCTCTCAATCGTCGTATATTCTAATGTCTCGAATATAAAAAAGTTACCCGAACAAATCAAGTGACGACTGCGAATCCAACAGCGCATTTTCTTTTCAGCCAGTGGAGGTAACATTTTGGTTTTAACAGATTCAAGCTGAATCAACATAATGCGCTCACTGCATATAATTCATCAGCAAAACTTTCACGTTTTTCAAACCGCAAAGGGCCAGCAGTTGATCCCCATCTTTGCTCATGGGTTTCAATATCCATACCTTTATCTAGACTTATCCAAGTCCGCTCGGTTACTTCTACTTCGCTAATAAGATATGTCTGGCATCCATTGCGCTTAATCAGACATTGATTGCCTGGTTCCACACTGCCTCGAAATATTTTACCTTCTCGTTGGAAAACCATTGAACAGTGATAACGCCGTTCAATGCTCTCTGGGGTGATGGTTTTGAGGATATCTAATTCACGAGCAGCACCTGCATAAAGCATAGGGTCTTTTAAGCTGTAATTTTCGATATAAATGCGATCGCCCCAATCGACTAATCTATGTACTCCCTGACGATAGGGTGTCCATAAATCGTGGTCATACGCTTGTTCAGAATAAAAACCGATGGCAGAAAAAAATTCAACTGGTAAAGGACGAAAATAAATGTGAATGTGGGCGTAAAGTTGCGGATTTGCAAAAGATTGCTTGTAGTTGCTAAAATCTCCTGCCATCCAACAGGCTAAGGTGAGCAAATCGCTAGCGTTGGTGCTAGATTCATTGGGCGCTATCGTCACGTCGCTTCGCTCCGAATTCAAAATTCAAAATTTAAAATTAACAATCCCCTTATGTTTTAACCTGATATTGCTAACTGGTTGAACTTGACAAAGAGCGAATCTCTGAAGAAAAGGAAGCTGTTGTCACACCTTTACCATCACTGGTTTTAATCATCGCTACCCGAAATCGCAGATTTGGGTTAGCAAACCAAATTCGCTCCTCAGCAGCAGCGAGTTCATACTCTGTTAGCAGGGTAAAAATACCATCCTCACTCAGATGATATTTAGCCACTGCTGGGATTGTTTCGGCGTATCCTTTGTCTCGCAGGAGTTTGCCTCTAGAAGGATTTTCGATATCGGGAATTGGCACCAGTACAGTACTACCAGAAATTGGTTTATCGTCCCAGTCTGACTCACCTTCCCAAGTCATCCGAAAGGGGTGGGTGATACTGGCGGCGTCAGTGTCATACAATTGACAGATTGCTAGCACCGCCGGATCATCAGTAGATAGAGACTCAATGTTAATGTTAGACAACACTTCTTCAAAGTGGGCAAATGCTAAATGATGACCGCTACGCTGCGATCGCCATCGTCCAATTGAAAGTTCAAAGAATTCGGTAATTTCCATTAGAAAAGTGATCTTAAAAAGTAGCTTACAATCCAAGATATATCTTGGCTAAAGTGCTGAGTGCTGAGTTAGGAGTTAGGAGTTAGGAGTTAGGAGTTAGGAATTAAGATAATTATCCCCATCTCCCTCATCTCCCCCACTCCCTACTCCCTACTCCCCAACTTAAGCAATTTCAGTGATACTGATGATTTTGCCGCCCGTCCGATGAATGTTTTGCACTTGCCCAGACAGTTGGTTGTAGTTAACTACATATTGGAGGTTGCCCAGACGAGTACGGAGATTAGCTGAACCTTTAACTGCTTTAATCAAGAAGCGTTTGTCGGTGCTGCTTACACTAGAACCAGCAACGGGAGCCTTGATGGATGTGGGTAAATTTGAACCGACATCGCTGATCAGTTTAGCTTTGCGATCGCTATCACTGCTAGCTACTCCTCTGAGTAAGGTAAAGGTGCGGTTAAAGCTAACATTCTTAATTCCTATTTGAGAGCTAGTGCTGCGAACATAAGGAACAATATTCTCGCCAAAATTCTGCTGATATTCGCCGCTATCGGTATAGGATTCGATCTCAGCATCATAGCCCTGTTCATTGTAGATGCGGACGTGTTCGGAAATTTCTGCCTGATCAGCAGGAGGACGTCCTAGCAGGTGTTTGAAGTTCAGTTCAATGAACCGATACTGCGAAGAAGAGTTGAAAAACAGGGATTGATAAAGTTCCGATTTCGCAACGCTGTTGACGAATTCGCGGACGCTGATTTTGCGATCGCGCAATTGCGATTCCGCAGTGGCTAGTCGCTCACTTTCCAACAAGTGAGCATTGCCCAAAACCTGTTTGTAAACTGCCCGAATCAGTGTTTGTAATTCACTTTCGCTGGTGTTCGGACGCAGTTCAACATTAGGTGAATCAATAGCCCAAAGTGACATTGAAGTATCTCCTTAAAAACGCAAATTAAATGAAATTTCCGAGCATCCTACCCCTTAAAGAGGTGGAATTTGCCATCAGTTGTCAGTTATTTTTGCTACTGACCAGCTTTTGTAAAACTTTAGTTTGTGAAAGTGTGTTAAATATCTTCGTATATGACAACTGACGGCGGAATTGGTCAAACCGCAGGCTAACTTTTGATCAATGATCAACACTGGGTATTAAAGACTGGAGACTGAGTACGGCGGAAATTCTTCCCCAATCCCTAATCTTTAATCCCCAAATTTCTATTCTCTAGTTGACAGGAGTAATACTGGCGATCGCACCGCCCTGCTTGTGAATCCGCTGATACTCTTGTGAAAGCTGATTGTATGGCACGAAAAACACCTGGTTACTGCGGCGAAACTTGGAAATGTTATTTACCACATTTGCCTTGTAGCCAGTAACTTCAACCCGGTATATTTTACCATCGTCACCAGATCCCACACCTTGACGGGTGCGAGCAGTAAATGTTGGGTTGCGGAATGCAGCACCCTTGCTGGCTGGTGAAATCACGGGGGTAGGCGTGCTTTGAATTAGCAAACTGTTCAATTTTGGTTGTTTGCCAGCTAAGTCACCTTTCAGGCTGCTACTAGAGGAACCACGTACCAGTTGGAACAAGTGGGTAAACTGAACCAAACTCTGGATAGCTTCGGTTTTGTAGCCTCGAATATAAGGCACAATGTTTTCCCCGAAGGTCTCTTGGTATTCGTCGCTGTCTAGATAGGAATCAATTTCAGCTTCAAACCCCTTTGTATCCAGAATAGTGCTGTGTGCGCGCGTTTCTTCTAGATCCAATGGCGCACGACCAAGGAAATGTCGGAAATTTAATTCAATCGCTCGATAGCGGGGGGCGCTATCAAAAAACCGCGATCGGTAAAGTTCCGACTTCCCGACTTGACGCACAAACTCGCGAACCCTAATTTCACCCCGTTTGAGTTGGGATTCAGGAACGGAAAGCCGCTCACTCTCCATTACATAAGCATTGCCTAGAACTTGTTTGTAGACAGTTCTAATTACGGTTTCAACTTCCTCATTAGAACGATTTGGCCACAGATCAATGGGAGCGGTATCTTCAAACAGAGCGACCCCTAATCGTGATGCTGGTCCAAAAGCCATTCAAACTATCTCCCAGTTAACAACTAAATTTTATGAGAAGGATATTCCGCAGATGTTAAAAAACTTTACATCATTCTAATAAAAGAGAGACTTTAAATCTTTATTAGTTTTGACGATTTTAAGTTTTTGCATCCTTTACCTTCACATATTCTGATACGATGTCGAAACCATATTTATTAAAATTTATTAAGTTAAATAATACTTTAAAAAAATTTAAGCTTTTTTTTAGTATCTGACTGGCGATTGGGATACAGGCGATGGTATGTTGATATCCGCTTGAGTAAGAGTATTAATTGTGCTGAGTAACAAATACTGAGTCCTGAGTGGGTAATCTCATGTTTTACTCAGCACTCGTACCTGAGTACTACCGAATTTGGAAAGTAGCCAGTTGGCTGATTAAATGGTCAAAATAGGGAGCAAGAGTTTCCTGCTGATTAGCTTGGCAGCGTTTCAAACTAGCAGCCTTGATGCTTTTTAAGCCTAAGACCATTGCTTGTATTGGAACTTGTAATTCCTGATAAAGCAAGTTCATATAATGCAGTCCTGTGGGACTCGTATACTCAGTGTGTCCACCTGCGATGCCATAAGTAATACAGCGGAGAAAATGCCAAAAGTCTCGCCAGCAAGCTTGAGCGCGTTCAGGTGGATAAAGACCGCCTCCAGGCTGGATAATTTCGGGATAAGTCGCCAAAATCTGCTCTCTAGCTTCATCAACAATTTCGGCTGCGCGATCGCGTAATAACTGAGCAACAGGAATCAACTCAGAATTATCAGGTGACAAGGTTTTAATCTGCAATAAATCTTCGTCACTCAGGTAGCGAAAAGCATCATCCGCAGCTTGAAATATAGCGTAGACGCGCAGCGGCTTGTCGTCAGACATCGCTGCTTTTGGATGGGACTGTTCCCACTCAGCAAAGCTGACAATTCTAGCTTTAGCTATTAATTCTTTGACGGTTTCGCTTAATTGAGTCACGTCGCTTCGCTCCGAATTCAAAATTCAAAATTGGATAATATAATGCAATGCCCAATGCCCAATGCCCAATGCCCCATGCCCCATACCCAATGCCCTTCATTTTAGAATGCGATCGCCATTTGATAACATCTGTAAAATAAACTAAAGAATAGCTCTACCAAATGCACCTATGGAAATCCATAAAATCCAAGCTGAACTGAAGAACCCAGATTTTCAATATCGTCTGAAGGCGATCGCTGCTCTCGATAGTTATGAATCAGAAGTTGCAGTTCCTCTGCTTACGAGTAAACTTCATGACTCAGAATTTTTGGTGCGTTCTTTTGTGGCCCGGGGTTTGGGTAATCAACAATCAGCAGAATCCTTTGCGGCTTTGATGCAAATTATGAAATTTGACGATACCCCCAACGTGCGAGCTGAGGCGGCAAATTCTTTATCGCTATTTGGCAGAGTCGCAGTTTCTCATCTAGTTCTGGCATTTTATCAGGATGACCACTGGCTAGTGCGGCGGAGCATTTTAGCCGCGATCACCGAAATGGATTGCCCTGAAGAACTATTTGATATCTGCGTACAGGGTTTAAAAGATGAAGATTTCACAGTTCAAGAATCGGCTGTTGATGCACTCGGCGCCCTAGCTGATTCTAGTCAACATGCTCCGGCATTATCCCAAATACTAACGTTGGTGAATGTTGAATCTTGGCGGATGCGCGTGCGAGTTAGCTATGCCCTGAAACGATTTGCCGAGCCGGAAGCCAAAGCAGCCCTGAACCAACTTAGACAGGATGAAGATCACCGAGTTGTCGGCGCTGCTTTAGAAGACTTGTTGCCACAATAGCGCTATGGATTTGTTCGCAATATTGTGATAAAACTCATCTGAGCAATGCCCAGTATATTATTTTAACTTAAATTTGACAAAAATATCCGGTTAATCTGCCAAAATCTGGAAGAAAAGATCAACTTTTTCGAGATGAGGAGACATTTGTGACTGATATACCAACTGGTCAAATGACTTGGCGACTACCAGGTTCCTCAGAATCTGCCTTACATTTGCGGCATAATGCTTCGGAACCTTGGCGATCGTATAAAGAATTTCCACAATATGTCCTACCTGATCCACCCGGTTTTTCCGAAGGATACGCTACATTTTTAGCGCTCCGGAAAAAGAACTGGCAGCTTTTATGAAGAGTGCTGAGTTATATCAAGTTCGGGTGATTACTTATAATAAAATCTAGGACTAGCCCTTTCAAGGTGAGCAGATGTACTATCACGGTTTTTGCGGCATTTTAGC
>NZ_JABXKM010000345.1 GCF_017115025.1 Nostoc sp. NOS(2021)
CTGGGGTTTAAAGGATAGATTTTTTATTCAATTCCAGCCGATGGCTAAAATGCCGCAAAAACCGTGATAGTACATCTGCTCACCTTGAAAGGGCTAGTCCTGTAATTGAATAAAATAGACATTGAATATTCTTGGATAACTAGCTTTGGTAAACTATTTGCCAGGGTGGAAGAGTTAGAACAGTTTCAGCGTGAGCATCAAAGCTGGCACGAACATCACCGCGATCGCGGTCAATAACTCTCTGGGGATTCAATGATGCGATCGATGGTTTGTGAATCGAGGTTAGGTAGCTTCATTCCTTTGCTGGCAAGTGATAAATTCGAGCTATATAAGCCGTGTGCGACTTTCTCTCAAACCTAACCCCCAACCCCAACCCTTGTAGCGTTGGGGAGCAGAATCAGAGCCTCTCAAGAGCGGGGTTCCAAGAATAAGTCGCACATTGAGTTATATATATTTTACCTTTCGTTTTGAAGAACCATTGTGTCTGCTGCACCTAGTTGCAGGGCGTAGAGGTTGGCATAGACACCCTGCTGATTGATCAGTTCGGCGTGAGTACCCTGCTCTACAATTTGTCCCTGCTGAATTACTAATACCTGATCTGCCTGAGTAACTGTACTGAGGCGGTGGGCAATCACGAAGCTGGTACGACCTTGCAGCAAGCGGGCGATCGCACTTTGTACCAGCGCTTCTGTGCGGGTATCAATGCTGCTGGTTGCTTCATCAAGAATCAGAATTCGCGGATTGATCAACACCGCACGGGCAATACTGATCAGTTGTCGCTGTCCTTGGCTCAGGGGAGCGCCTCGTTCACCCAATTGAGTTGTATAGCCCTGTGGCAGTGAGGTAATGAACTCATGCACATTTGCCATTTGTGCAGCCGCTTCGATATCAGCTTGGGTGGTGTAAGGAGCGCCAAAGGCAATGTTTTCGGCGACAGTGCCACTGAACAGAATATTGTCTTGCAGGACGATGCCAATTTGACGCCGCAGACTTGCTTGAGTAACACTACGCACATCAATATCATCAATTTTCACTGCACCGCCAGATACATCGTAGAAGCGCAAAATCAAGTTAATGATCGTACTTTTTCCCGAACCGGTCGGCCCGACTAACGCAACCATCTGCCCTGGATAGGCGTGCAAATTCACGCCTTTGAGAACCAGTTGATCTGGGTTGTAGCCAAACTTGACATTCTCGAATTTCACCTCACCCTGAATGGGCGGCATTTCTGTCGCATCGGGTGCGTCTTTGAGTTGTGACGGTTCATCTAGCAATAGAAAGATTCGCTCTAATCCGGCCAAGGCAGATTGAGCTTGGGTGTAAAACTGGCTGAGAATCTGGATAGGGCGGAAGAACTGCTGGACGTAAAGTAAAAAGGATGTCACCACACCCACTGTTGCAGATCCTGTTACCGCGAGATAGCCACCATAGGCCAGCACGCCTGCGGTTGCTAGGGTGTTGAGAAAATCAATAGAGGGCAAAAAGGCCGAAGTAATTACCACAGCCTCAAGGTTGGCATCTCTATTAGCAGCGTTGAGAATGTCAAATTCTGCAATGTTCATCTGTACACGATTAAATGCCTGTGCTTCTCGCACGCTGACAATATCTTCTTCTAACTTGGCGGAAAGCTCCCCAATGGTCTGTCGGGTAACGCGAAACCTGACTCTTGCCCAACGTGCAAATAAGCTTGTGGTAAAAATCATCAGTGGCACAACTAGGTTGCTCAACAAGCCAAGTTGCAGGTTGATTGAGAGCATAGCAATGACAATGCCGACTAAACTGAAAGTGTTGCCCAGCATTTGGGCGATCGTCAGTCCAAACGCCTGATTCACAGTATTGACATCATTCAGCAAGCGGCTCATTAAATCGCCTGCTTCGCTGCGATCAAAAAAGCTGAGTGGCAGACTTTGGATTTTAGTGAAAATGTCTTGCCTCAGTTGAGCCAGCAATCGCTGCATAATCCAGCCGACTCGAATAATTTGACCCCGGATTGCCAAGACACCAAGTCCATAGTTCAGCCCTAATAGCCCTAATAACAGCAGTAGTCCCTGCAAATTCCCTTGTGCAATTAGGTGATCAATCGACCAGCCGATGAAGAACGGCCCAATTGCCTGGGTTATGGCACCAATCAATACTAGTGTCAGGGCGATGGGAATTTCTTTGCGATAGAGTAGCACGTATTGCAAAAAGCGCCGCAGGGTGGAGAGTTGCTGACTTGTTTTTTCCTCAGATGCAACAACGGGAACTGTGCCTCTCATAAAAATTTTGGATTTTAGATTTTGGATTTTGGTGAAGCAGCGCGGTCTTCTCCCAAGGGGAGACGCCAAGGGCGATAGCGCAGCGTTAGCGAGTCCGCGAGCGTCTGGGGGTTTCCCCTATGAGCGACTGCTGAACTCGAAGAGATTAAAAGTCTTTTTTACAAGGCTGTAATCAAAATTCCCAGCCAGAGTAATTATGCTAATTTGGGATGATTTTTCTCCTTCGGCTTTACCTGAGATTCCAAAATCACACCGTAGAGGGGGCTGGTTTGCATCAATTCCTCGTGAGTGCCTTGTGCCACCAATCGTCCTTTATCCATGAGAAAAATCCGATCGGCATTCCTGACGGTGCTAATGCGTTGAGCGACTACAAAAGTTGTACAAGCTTTTTGGCGCATTAAGTCATCTAGTTCGGCTTGAATCTGGGCAGCAGTTTTGGCATCCACAGCCGAGGTACTATCGTCCAAAATCAGAATGCTGTAATCAGTCAGTAAGGTACGAGCGATCGCAATTCGTTGTTTTTGTCCACCAGATAAGCCCACGCCCCGTTCACCCACAATCGTCTCGTAGCCATCGGGCAGACTGGTAATAAAATCGTGCATTTGTGCGGTTTTTGCAACCTCAATCACCTGTTTTAGAGTTGCATTGGGTTTTGCATAGGCAATATTTTCGCGGATTGTGCCGGAGAAGAGGGTGGTTTCCTGAAATACAATGCCAATACGCGATCGCAGGCTTTTGAGCGTGAAACTTGTTACATCTCGCCCGTCAATGCGAACTGCTCCCCCTGTAACATCGTAAAAGCGGGGAATCAAGTTCATAATTGTGCTTTTTCCTGAGCCAGTCATCCCTAAAACGGCGATCAGTTCGTTGGGTTTGGTTTCAAAGGAAACTTCTTTGAGAGTTTCGGTTGTCGCTCCTGGATAGCGAAAGGAAACATTTTCAAAGGTGATTCTACCACCACAGGTGTCAAATGGGACAGCACCGGGGCGATCGCGAATTTCTACCTCTGCATCTACAACTTCATAGACTCGTTCGGCAGAAGCAGCTGATTGAGCGATCGCGGGTGCAGCAAATCCAATCAACAAAATAGGTTGAAGAATCAACGCTAGGTAGGAGTTAAACGCCACTAGTTCGCCAATGGAGAATCTACGCCCAATCACCTGCGCTCCCCCGTAGCCGAAAACTGCCAGTGTTACCAAATTACTCAGCAAAAAGATAAACGGGAAGGTATCACGGATAGCGCTAATGGTCTTCATGTTTGCCTTGACTAGGGCATCATTCATGGTCGTGTAACGCGACCTTTCAGTTGACTCCCGCACAAAGGCTTTCACTACCCGGATTCCTAATAAGTTCTCTTGCAATACCGCATTCAGATCGCTCAGTTGCTCTTGTACTTGCCGAAAAAGTTTATTATTTTGAGTGATAAATCGCGCCATCACCCATCCGGCTAGCGGCACTACTGTCAGCGTAATCAGCGCTAATTGCCAGTTCATTACCAGCAAAATCACCGAAATACTAACCAATGTCACAACTGCACCGACGACTTGAATTAAGCTAGTGCCAACAAAGGTACGGATCTGCTCAATGTCGCTAGTGACACGGGTTAGCAGTTGGGAAGTCTGCGCCTGGTCATGATAGCTGAAACTGAGATTTTGAATCTTGCTGAAAATTTTGTTTCGCAGGTCATAGGCCACACCCTGAGACACCGCTTCTGCTAAATAGCTTTGTCCAAAGTTAAATAAACCACGAGCGATCGCGGCGACTACCATCCAGGCGGCGCTATATAGCACAATTTGGAGGTTTTGTTTGATGATGCCCTGATCAATTCCCCAGCGAAATAGTTGCGGAGTAATTGCGTTGGCGATCGTCAACAGCAACAGGCTGGCTAAGGCTCCCAGCGAAGTCCATCGGTAAGTACTCAAACTTTTAAGTACGCGCCCGGTTGACTGTATCGACGAAGTTTCCTGGAGTTCTGCTTGCTGAACCAATGGTATTTACCCCTGTATCTTTGGAAAATTATCTCCTACTCTGATTGTAATAATTGTAAAAAACCAATTGGCCAAGCGGGGGAAGTGAATCCGAGCGGGATTTTTCTGCAATGGTATAAGCGATCGCACTTGATAATAGTTTAACTCAGGTCGCCAAATTGACTGAAGATGTCGTTAAAATCGCCATTCCAAGTAATAATTGATTCGGAAGTTAGGGTATGGATGCTGAGGAGTTGTTGAGAAGGTATGCTGCTGGGGAGAGAAATTTTGCTGGAATTGCGGTTTTATGAGCTAAAATACCAAGGTTTGTTTAGACTTGGCTTGTGATATCAATTAAATGTACATCAAACGCGGTCTAGGTTCAGGAACTGGACGCCCTAAATCCTTAGCCGTTTCTATCCATTCCTGCATAACTGATTCTACATTATGCAGGGCTTCTTGATAAGTATCGCCGTCAGCAGCACAGCCTAATAACTCTGGCACTTCAGCAATAAAGGCTTGATCTAATTCACTCCAGTAGAGAATAATTTCATAGCGAAACATCATTTTTAGTTCCTAACTTATACTTGAGAATCACTGCGCGAACTTGTTTAATTTGATAGCTTTTGGCTTTTCCTTTTTTTTGTTGCAGGTTCAATATTTCCTCAACATCGGCTTTGATAAAAATACGATGATCGCCACGAATCCTTTCATCAAAGCCTAGTCTATATAAAAGTTGCCACAGTTGGGCAAAAGGGATGTCTGTATCAGAAGTCCCAGAGAGAATTTTTTCTAAGAGTTTGTCTTGCTGACTCACGTTTTTTTTGACTGTATAAATGTTTCTTTTGACTATCGTGGAGGCGTAAAATCGTGGCAAATTGAGAGTTGAAATTTAAACGCATAGGCACGCAGATAATTTGCTACGCTTTAATGAAATTTTATACTTAGCTTTAAAGGCAACAGTACGCCTATCAAGGATTAACCTCAGTATAAATAATTAGCAGTTTTACAGCAGTTATTTTAACATTCACCCTGAGCTTATTTGCAAAATTCAATTTATCTTCTCTAAGCCAGAAGACTGGAAAAGTGAACTTGCATAACCAGCGAGTGTTTATAGCAATTCTTAGATGAATAAAATACACCCAACCTCAATAGCCAGGAGCCACAATATAGAGTTCTCCTGACTCCCCAATCAGCGGGCAGATTCAACCCAACTGAGAACCGCTATAGGACTCGCATTTGATTTTTGAAATAACTCAGTACACATCTATTCCCTTCTTTCCTCTTCCCTGTTAAGAGTTCCCTCCCGACGCAAGTAAGTTCACGAATCAAATCGGATTCCTATATACTCAAATTTACAAGTGATATAGGCAACTACAGAGGGCAAATTGTTAAGATTGCTCATATCATAAGCTGAGGTATAAATCCGTCTCAGTTAATGTTGAATATTGAGTAAGAAATATTACGCGAATATGAAAAACCAAATTATCGGCGCAGCCGCATTTTTAACCACAATTATTTTGACAACAACCGTACAAGCAGCAAATTCTGAACATATTAAACAGTTATTGGCAACCAAACAATGTCAAAACTGCGATTTGACCAGTGCAGGTTTAGTGATGGCTGACTTATCTGGAGCCAATTTGAGCGGTGCTAATCTCACAAATGCTAACCTCAGCCGTGCAAACTTGAGCGGCGCAGATTTACGGGGTGCAAACTTGAGTGGCGCTAGTTTATTTGGTGTTAACCTGAGCGAAGCTAAATTTGGTGGGGCAAATTTGACGGGTGCTGATTTGAGAAATGCTTATTTAGCAAATGCAGAACTGACTGGTGCTAACCTGAATGGCGCTAACTTTCAGGGTGCAGTTGGTATACCATCACAAATTGCTTCATCAGAAGAATTTTATGCTTGGGGTGTAGCAGAAGGGCAAAAAGGCAACGAACAGCAAGCAATTAGTTATTTTAATCAAGCGATCGCTATTAAACCAGAATATGCAGGTGCTTATTTAGCTCGTGGTGTCGCCCGTTACCAAATACTAGATAGGCCAGGTGCATTCCAAGATGCCCAAGTTGCTGAAAAATTGTTTACATCCCAAAGCAACAGCCTTGGAACGCAAACAGCCCAAGCTTTTATTAAAGAACTGCAAACACCCGTAAATGATAAGGTAAGCGCTGGTAGCCCCAGTTTTGTTGACTTTTTGGGAAATCTTGGCTCAATATTGCTCCAGTTCTTCCCTTTTTGAGTGCTTCCTTTTTGAGAGGTAGATTTGAAAGAACAGAGGGATAATAACAGATGACAAATGACAAATAGCAAATGACTTTATCTAACGAATTATGGGCAGCAAATCAAGACTTAGCCCAAGCTTGCCTAGAGCATCCTTTTGTTAAAGGCATTGGCGATGGTACTCTTGAGCAGGTGAAATTTGCTTACTACGTAGGGCAAGATGCTTTTTTCTTAGAAGCTTTTGCCCGTGCGTACAGTATCGCCGCAGCTAAAGCACCAGACTGGTTAGGTTTCACCACATTTCATAACTTAGCTAGTGGAGTTTTAGAAGAACTGCGGCTGCATAGTGGCTATGCTTCTCAGTGGGGAGTCAATTTGCATTCTGTGAAACCAGGAACTGCCACCCGCCGCTATACTGACTTTTTGTTAGCAACTGCTTGGGGTGGAGATGTGGGTTTAACTGCTGCGGCGATGTCTCCCTGTATGCGTTTGTATGCCTTTTTAGGAGAACAGTTGGCTGGTAACGGTATTCCTAATCATCAATATACAGACTGGATTCGTACTTACAGCAGCGTAGACTTTCAACCACTAACACAACAATTAGAAAGTTTAGTTGACAATTATGCCACTACCAGTCATGTTGTGCATTCAACCTACCGTTATGCTATGTTTTGTGAGCGCGACTTTTTTCAGGCTGCATGGATTTTGGAGTAGTCTGCCTAATTAAGTCAGTGAGAGAAATCAGTTTTGACTATCACGGAAGTGTTAATACATAGTTAGCTTTGCGATGAAAACCGTCCTCTTCGACTTAGACGATACTCTTATCCGCCATGATGCTGCGATTAGAGGTGCATCAGAAGAACTATTCGCGCAGGTTTTGCCTGGACGAAGCCAAGGTTGTACCGAATTTGTGGAGAAATGGATATCAGCCAACGCTTTGTGGTATCGCAAATTCTACGACGGTCAGGTAAGTTTTCAGGAGTCAGGACGGGGGAAGTTGCGAGAGTCATTCAGTGAATATGAATGTGTATTTTCTGATAGGACGGCTGATGCTTTACTGTTGGAGTACTGGGAGCGTTATGTTGGACTATGCCAGTTGTTCGATGATGTCCTGGAATGTCTTGCGAAATTAGATAAGTACAAGGTTGGAGTCATTACAAATGGTCAAGAGGCTCAACAGATTAACAAACTAAAACGCTGTGGTATTTTTTCAAAATTCGATGTCGTTGTCACATCCCAGAGAGCAGGAGCGGCGAAACCATCGGCAGAGATATTTGTATATGCGTGTGAGGAGCTTAGAGAATCTGCATCAGATTGCATCTACATTGGGGATAACTTGAAGTTGGATGCGATTGCTGCCACAAAAGCTGGAATGTTTGGAGTATGGCTTGACCGAACACAAAGGGCTTCCGAGATTGACTTCTATGATGGGGAAAAAATTAATAGTCTTTCACAGGTAGCTGCGCTATTAGCAAAGCTAACAAGCGCAGCTAGCTGACGAAGCATCAGCAGGAGATGAAATAGACAGGTGAGGAGCATTACTCTATTGTCTGGCTTATCCCCCTTGTCTTTTTAACGCACCCCAGCAGTTTCTAAGGACAAGTCTTGGAACATCGGTGTGCTGAGGTAACGTTCACCAAAGGAAGGCTGAATCATTATGATTAAACGTCCGGCATTTTCTGGACGTTTACCTACTTGAATTGCGGCGCACAAAGCTGCACCAGAGGATATCCCAGACAATAAGCCTTCTTCTTTTGCCAAACGTCGTCCATAAGCGATCGCTTGTTCATCGCTGACTCTAATTACTTCATCAACTAATTCTAGACGGAGAACATCTGGGATAAATCCGGCACCAATGCCTTGAATTTTATGTGGCCCGGCTTCACCACCAGAGAGAACTGGGCTGTTGCTGGGTTCAACTGCGATCGCTTTAAAAGTCGGTTTGCGCTGTTTGAGTACTTCTGCAATACCAGTAATCGTCCCACCAGTACCTACCCCAGCAATGACGATATCTACTTCCCCGTCTGTATCTGCCCAAATTTCTTCTGCGGTGGTTTCTTGGTGAACTTTGGGATTAGCAGGGTTACGAAACTGTTGCAGCATAAAAGCATTGGGAGTATTAGCCACAATTTCTTCGGCTTTGCGAATTGCTCCCCGCATTCCCTCAGCGCCTGGTGTCAACTCCAATGCTGCACCATAAGCTCTAAGCATAGCTCGTCGTTCTTGGCTCATTGTCTCTGGCATTGTCAAAATCAAACGGTAGCCACGCGCTGCTGCTACCATCGCTAGAGCAATACCTGTATTACCTGAAGTAGGCTCAACTAAAATGGTCTTTCCAGGGGAAATTGAGCCAGCTGCTTCTGCTGAGAGTACCATACTTAACCCAATGCGGTCTTTCACCGAAGCCGCTGGGTTCATGCCTTCTAATTTGACAACTATCCTTGCTACTACTCCCTCAGCTTGAGGAATCTTGTTCAGTCGAACTAAAGGAGTTCGTCCGATAAGTTCTGTTACGTCTTGAGCAATCCGCATTATTTAACTCCTAAAATCCCAAATCTTAGTACAGAGTATTTACTTATATCAATAAGCTTTTGTGTATTTAATTTGTAGTTTAGCGTCGATGAGTGCATATACTATGTATTATAACTAAACTACCAAATATGAAAGTTTAGGAAGAACTTTTATCAGATGTTCCTATTGATTCTCACTTCAGCAGAGGTCTAGCTTGCCATAGTTCTATTTTACCATTTGGAATTGCTGACTATTACCTTTTGGACTGAGATTCAATTTATATAATTCTGTATATATGCATAATTTTTACCATTATTCTCAATATCTTCTATTTGTTATGGAAATATATAGCGTTTCCTAATCACATGAGATATATCAGAGCAAGCTCCTCGCTTGCGGGGAGGGGGTTGGGGGTAGGGTTCTTGTATCTCACTCAACCGATAACCGCTATAATTTACTTT
>NZ_JABXKM010000123.1 GCF_017115025.1 Nostoc sp. NOS(2021)
TTGGGCATTGGGCATTGGGCATTGGGCATTGGGCATTGGGCATTGGGCATTGGGAGGAGACAGCAAGGGAGAGACTTCTTCAATAATTCTTCCTTGTCCCCTTGTCCCCTTGTCTCTTTTACCCCATTCCCCACTCCTCACTGCTGCGGAGGCGGTGAGCCAGGAATAAATTTACTGGCGATATCGCATTCAATTTCTGCAACTGTAATCTTATTCCCTGAATTGCTGGTTGCTGCAACTGGTTCAATCCGACAAGATTTTTTCAAGTAATAGCCCCGTGAGTTAGAACTCGGTCCTATCCAAATACTTAATAAATCTAATATATATCCAGACTTAGTATTAGCTACACGCGGTTCAACGCGCCATAGTTCCTTCTCTTCATATTTCCCCAGGTTCTTTTGAATTACTCCCCTACCCAGAGTTCCTACCCGCTGTTTCGCATCTAGCAACCATTTCTCTACTTCCGACCAAGGTGTTTGGGCTATTTCTTCTACTACTATTGGTTGAAGTTTCTCTAGAATTACAACGCCATTTGTGGGGATTTTTACTGGTTCTTCTGTTCTGACAACAAAGGTACTACGTTTAAAAGTATCTGCCTGCAAACTGGGATATTGTTGTAACCAATTATCCATCACAAAGTAAAACTGAATCCAGCAACTTAGCAGCATACTACTAGCAACTAAAATTATGATTCTTTGGCGGTCTTGTGGCTTAGGAATTCGAGCTTTAGCGTCGGTGTCATTTCCTTCAATAAATTCTGGTATTGCCGTAATTAGTGCTGAAATTGTCGGCCAAAAAACGATTGTTCTTGGTGTAATTACGTCCTGTTGATTTCCAAATGCAAAAACACTCACTAAAAATCCAGTGATTACTGCCCCGACTGGCATAAAAGTACCAGGAACCCTCAAAGGATCTTCAGTTGTATACCAAGCTGTGCCGGCAATTAAAAATAACCAACCAAAAAATGCAATAATATCTTTGATATAGCCTATAGCAAAATATGAAAGTACCCAAGAAAAAACACTCAGATAAATAAATGTCTGCCAAGAATAAGCTTTGGGTGGAACTAATACCTTTCTAATTCCTGCATAAAGCCCTTCAGTAAATTTAAAAACCCCAAATACATCTTTAAGTAGTGTATTCATATTCCTCTCTCCACCTGGTTAATCAATCACTATTTTCCCTCGGAATTAGACAAGTAAATTCTTGTTATTTTGAGCGAAACAATAAAATAATTGTGATCATACTATAACTCAGAGAATTCGCTATTAATGTAGTAGTAACTAAATTGCCACTTTGTAATCTAAGATTGCTAAAACTACGCCATCGCCGCCGTTGAGATGTTTGAGGTTCCTCTTCTTTTTTAGCAACTGGTTCATTTAATGATAGTAGTAATACCCTTAAAAGGAAAAATTTCATCAAAAAAGTAGCAAAGAAAATTATAAACGCAGTTAAGATGATTAAAGTTTGTGTCTCCGGGGATTTAAAATTATTAAAAAACATATAGTTAATTAATTCTGATTTAACCTGTATCGGCAACAGTGGTTCTGATACAAAAAATATGAACCAACCAATTACACTAGAAAACAGATTGATAGAAATAGCATAAAAAGTGCTGGATTTTTTGTCAAATTTTAGTCGATAGTGCAAAACATATGCTTCGATGGAGATGGCAATCAGTACAAATAAAAAGTCAAACAGAATTCCACCAATGGGAAAAATCCTGGGAAGCATCCAATTTTCAGGCATAAATGGTCAAGGCTAAGGGTTAACTGTAGTGAGTATAACTGGGATAGTGAGGGTGATGGGGGAAATTATCCCAAAGTTCAAGTCCTTGACTATGCTGGTGTGCCAGTATTTTTCTATTGAAATTGTTAATACATCAAGCTGACCCTTGTACGGACGCGCTAGAGGGGCAGTTTCTAAGATGAGAGTACAAGACGTTAGGTAAGATTAAAGACTGCCATAGTTATAGCTTTTCGAGAGATGACAAGGAACGGTATTGGTATTCGCACAGCGCAAGTGCGTCAGGAACGGCTCATTGGTCAAATTCACGTCTACGATGGCGTGGGTAAAGGTAAGTCCCAAGCGGCTTTGGGGGTGGTTTTGCGCTCCATTGGCTTGGGGATAAATACGCCTAGCAATTCTAACCGTGTTTTACTGCTGCGGTTTTTAAAAGGGCCGGAACGTGATTATGACGAAGATGGCGCGATCGCAGCTTTGCAGCGCGGTTTTCCCCATTTAATTGACCAGGTTCGCACTGGGAGAGCCGAATTTTTTGGCCCAGAAGAAATTACCACCTTTGACCGAGATGAAGCGGAGCGGGGTTGGGATGTGGCCAAAGGTGCGATCGCCAGTGGTTTATATTCAGTTGTCGTCTTGGATGAAATTAACCCTGTTCTGGATCTAGGTTTGCTACCAGTGGATGAAGTGGTACGGACATTAAAATCCAAACCCCAACAGTTGGAAATCATTGCCACCGGACGGGCCGCGCCGCAAAAGTTGCTCGATATTGCAGATTTGCACTCAGAAATGAAACCTCATCACCATCCAACAGCCAAAGCCCTCTTACTTGAAGGTATTGAAATTTATACTGGTGCTGGTAAAGGCAAGTCTACTAGTGCTTTGGGCAAAGCCTTACAGGCAATTGGTAGGGGAATCAATCATCCAGGGTCTACCCGTGTGTTGATTATGCAGTGGCTTAAAGGTGGTAGTGGCTACACAGAAGACGCAGCGATCGCCGCCTTGCAGCAGTCATATCCAGAAGTGGTGGATCATCAGCGCTGCGGTCGAGATGCGATCGTCTGGCGGAATTCCCGGCAAGAATTAGACTACGTAGAAGCTGAACGGGGTTGGGAAATCGCTAAAGTTGCGATCGCCTCTGGGCTGTATAAAACTATTATTCTCGATGAACTCAATCCCACCGTTGACTTAGAACTACTCCCCGTTGAACCCATTGTCCAAGCTTTACTCCGCAAACCCCGCGACACCGAAATCATTATCACTGGCCGCTGCCAAAATCCACCAGCGTACTTCGACCTAGCTAGCGTCCACTCAGAGGTTTATTGCCACAAACACTATGCTAATCAAGGTGTAGAACTTAAACGAGGGGTAGATTTTTAAATTGGGTATGGGGCATGAAATCATCCATTTTCCCCCTAGCACTGATATGCTCGTGCAGATGATCGAGCAATTGCACATCACTAGCAGTGATGTAAGACTTATTCACGTGCTTGAATGTCTTAATATCGAGTGCGTCTATCCCATTGTAAACCGCCTCTTTCAACAGATACACAAATGCGATCGCTTTGTAGGGCAGGCATTACGCCTGCCTTTTAGTTTTGGGTGTTATAACAAGTACGATACTGCTCGCCGATAAATGCAAATGAAAACCAATGACTCCATGATCTGCGCTCACAAGGAGCAATGAAAATTTCTTTTCCCTACTCCCTACTCCCCATTCCCTATTTTCAAAGCAGGTTTATAAATTTGGACTTTTGAATTAAGTACAGGAGTGGACTACTTCGCCTGAATTGGTGTTAGGGCTACACCTTGATAATAATGTCCCAAAATTTGCAGGTGGTTCACTCCTTGCCGAGCCAGATTGTACGCCCCCCACTGACTCATGCCTAAAGCATGACCGAAGCCAAGTCCTTGCAGTACAAAACTACCATCGGCTCCCTTGGTGACGGTAAAGCGGGTACTTTTTAACTTCAGGGCTGTCCGCACTTCCTCGCCCTGTAGCACCTTCGTACCCCTGTTACCGACAATTTTCAAGACTTTAACACTGCGGAAAGGTGAGTATATCTCTGGAATCATATCCTTGACATTGCCCACCTCAGGAAATTTAGCGCTAATTTCAGTAGGTGAGAAGGTTTTCACCCAATTACACTCGCTGATATTTTGATCGTAGTCTTGAACAGCACGTAAGTAAGGCTCGTTGCTTCCCCAAACGTCTTCCACGTTTTCGGTGTGTCCCCCAGAACAAGCATGGAAGACTGAGAGAATAATCCGGTTTTTGTAAGTTAGTACCTGCCCTACTGTGGAATCCACTGCGGCGTAAGTAGCAGGAGCTTCACTGATTACACCTTTGTAAATTTGCCAACGATCCGGGGTATTGCCTAAATCGTAAACGGGATTATTCCGTTGTTTTTCTCGTTCGTAGAGGGCATAGGTGCGGGCTGCGATCGCTTGGGCTTTTAAAGCTTCTTGGGGCCAGCTAGCATCCATTTCGCCACCAAGAACGCTGTAGAGATATTCTTGGTCATCAACCCAATTAACAGCGGTTAAGCCTTTTTCTGTGGGGACAACCAGAGTTCTACCCCGATACCAGCGATCGCCAATATAAACGAATCCTTTACCAGTTGGCTCAATCCAAAATAAACCAGACTGCCATTTATCTAAAGCAACTCCACCAGGAACGGCTTGGGCATAATATGCACTCATCGCTGGCAACTGTCCGAGAGTCCGGCCGGTACTATCCTTGACGATCCCAGTGGTGGAACTACCCACTTTTACCTGATTAACGCCCCTCTCAATTGCCACGCGCAGGATTACAGACGCTTGGGCTGGGGCAACCAAAGCTACCCACAAAAGGATACTTACCCACCAATGACGTACTTTAATCTGGGAAAATAAAGAGCCTAAGTAAAGTTGGAATTTCATGTTGATCATCTAATCACACTAGTATCTAATTGACGCTCTGGATTATGGCGTCTACTACTTTAAGATGAGACACTTCTCCAACGTAGGAGGTTGCCACCTCCTACTAATTATGCATTTTGCTTTAGCTATAAGGTAGAAATCAGTTAATCTTGACACTCACTCTTGGCAAAAGTGTCTACCCCTGGTATGTGCGATCGCGCTTACCAGAGGTAGACACTTGTGCTTCATCCGACAAATATCAGCGTGGCTGCATTTGAAAACCGCCCAAAAGAGGACACGGGGACACGGAGAGTTTCAAGAGCCTCGCTGATCTCCCACTTTCTGCGTCCTGCTTTCACCGCGTCGCCATATCTCCCACTCTTTGCGTCTTCTTCGGTCTACCTACGATGCCAATACCTTTTGAGAATTGCTCACTTCATTAGCAATAATTCCAATTAAATTCAACTTACTCAAAATTTCTGTTGCTTGAGTCAGTTCAGTTCCGGTCACTTTCCCCATGCGCTCTACCATCACAATACCATTGCAAAAAGATGCCACAATCCTGGCATCAACCGTACCTAAAATAGGTGGAGCATCTATCAGTACTAGGTCATAAGTTTGCTCAAACAACTCTATTAGTTCTTTCATCCGTTGAGAACTGAGCAACTTCACTGTGTCTTCTGGTTGCGGTCCAGCAGTCAAAATATCAATGGAGGGGTGAATGGGCTGGATGTAATTTTGAAAATGAGTAGTTGTCTCATCAACTAATAACAGAGATAGTCCCCAGTCATTTGATAGTTCCAGGATTTTGTGCAGGCTAGGATTATGTAGGTTAGCATCAATAACTAATACCCGTCGATGCATCCGGGTAGCGCTAGCCACAAGCCCTAATACTAAGGTTGTCTTCCCTTCCCCTGGTAGTGCTGAAGTAAACATCAGCGACTTGAAGGGGAAAGGATATTTTAATATTTGAATATTTTGGTAGATCATGTCCAGGGTTTCATGAACGGGCAATCTAGTACTGGCTTCTATTACAGAGGAATCTGAGCTTCGCCGCCTATTCCAAGGCAGGCCCAGCCGCCGCTTTTTCACACCACGCGACGGTAGTTTTGGTACTGACCCCAGTACACGTAGGTTCGTCAGTTTCTTTAAATCTCCCGCACAATAAATAGCGTCATTAAACTTTTCCAAAATCAGGGCTGCTAAGATACCTAAAATCGGCCCAATTATCGCTCCTCCAAGCAAAAGGAATAATCTGTTGTTTCCCATATAATTACCCAGAGAAGGTTCTGCCAAAACTTGCCAGTTATATCCTTCCTGAGCAATTTTCAGTCCTAAGGACTGTTGCGCCTGGAGCAATTGTTCAAGGGTTTTGCGACTAGTTTCTACCTTTGGCAGTAGACGGTTGTACTCTGCTATTAAGCTTGGGTATTTGTTTAGCTCAGAGCGGAGTCGCTGTTCTGACTCGGCTAGATTCTTTTCATTGGCAGTTAGTCCTAAAACAGTTGTCTGCACTAGAATAAACTCGTCTACTAGCGTTGGATCAACCCCTACCATTTGCCCTTTTAATAGGGGTTCTCCATTACTGCTAGTAGTAATGGCTTTCACCTCTTGTCGTAATAGCGACAGTTGACTTTGGCGTTGCTGCTTTAGTTTTTGTACCGATGGGTAATCCTCTGTATAGCGCAGCCGCTCCTTAGCCAACGCTAGTTCAGTCTTTTGAATTTCACTCAATAGTGCTTGGTAGCGGCTTGACTGATTTAAACGAGAAGAAATTAATGCATTCTGCTGGGACGAAGACGCTATTTGTTGCTCTAGGTTATCGTAGCGAGCGTTTACATCTTGAAGGTTGGCACGAGTGGTTTGTAGCTGTTGTTGAATATCGGCTAGAGATTCTAGCAGGATTTTACTTTGGACTTCGGGATCGAGTAATTTATGTTTCTTGCGAAACTGTTCCAAATTTTTATCAGCTTTACTCACCTCTTTTTTTATCTCAGGTAGGCGAGCGTTTACAAAAGCCAGTCCCTGATTCAGACGCTCTTTTTGTTGCTGTTTATTGTAGTTTTGATAGACTTTCTGTAGAGATTGAAGTACTCTTTGCGCTTTAACTGGATCGTCATCATTGAAAGAAACTTCAAATACTTGATTAAAAACTTTATTAGCTCCTATGCCTCCCTCTTCTGGATTCACTTCCAGAGGTGCTTTTTTGCTCTGTTCTTTTTGACCATTGATATCTTCTAAGGTAATATCAGGATAATCAGAATGAAGTAAATCTACGGCTTTCTGGAGCAGCTTAGAACTCAGCATGAGTTTCATCTGAGTAGTGTAATCAATAACTTGAGAATTGGAATCACTAATCTGAGTATCTGCCCCTACGGGGATATTATTTGACTGTGCCCCTTCAGATAAATTGGAACTCACCAATATCTGCATATTGCTCTGGTAAGTAGGTTTGGCAATGACAGCCAAGAGGCTAGCAACTGACATAACTACACAGGAAACCCCCAAGATTAAAAAGCGTCGGCGAAGCAAAATAGTAGATAGTTGTCTGATGTCAACTGCACCTTGTGCTGAAGTAGTAACTTGTTGCTCTTGATTCAGACTAGTCTTAGCCACTATCAAACTCCTCTAATATCGAAACACTATATTTATTTGGAAGATTTATGAGAAACACGAAATGATTTTTTTACACCTAATAGCTGCAACAACATACTTAATTATTCTTCCAACGATGACAAGCTCACTTGGCACAATATTATGCCAACTAGTGCTTTCATGTTGATCAATTCATGCATATAAATTCTTAATCAGTGTTGGAAGAATAAATTTTCAATAAATATTTTATTCAAGGAAGAAAAATCTTGACGAAAAATTAATTATTTTTCCTAAGTATTTAAGTAAAAAATTCTCTGATTCACAACATTACTATATATTAAAGTTATTTTGATAACTTGTAATCTAAAAAACAGATTGAGAAAAATATTTCAACCATATTATTTGTATATTATTGATACACCTAGTTAACCGTAAATTATTGGTTAACTAGTTGACTTACTCGGAAAACTAAACTGCTGTCTATTTGCTGGACGTTATCAATTGGACTACTAAACTCCAACATAGAGCCTGGTTAATTTTAGACTTTAGATTAGAAGGGTTCAATATGGAAATCTAAAATCTGTCTTGGAAATTTCTGAGACGCTCGTGGACTCGCTTTGCGTGACGCTAAGGAAAGAAACCTCCGCTCAGACTTTCTGTAAAATCCAAAATTTAAACACCTACCTTGGTTAACTCTACTTCCCGTCGTCTAGGTACTTCATGAATCATGAAATCATAAGCAATATCAGTACGGGGAAAAATAGCACGGGCTTCCTTGAGGAGATCCTTCAACTCCAAGGTATTTCCAGGAGCATAGCGGGGACTAAAATGACTCATAATCAGCCGATGTGCCCCAGCCGCTAAAGCTGTTTGCGCTGCCATTGTAGTTGTGGAATGTAATCGCTGAAAAGCCATATCTGCATCTTGATGGGCGTAGGTTGCTTCGTGAATTAATACATCTGCATCATGAGCTAATTCCACTGCACCATCACAATAAATTGTGTCTGTACAATAGGCAATCTTTCGCCCAATTTCTGTAGGGCCGCATAATTGGGTGCCATCAATCACCCGTCCATCGGCAAGGGTAACAGTTTCACCGCGCTTGAGTTGACCGTAAATCTGACCAGGAGGAATTTGCAACGCCTTGGCTTTTTCCACATCAAAGCGTCCTGATCGGTCTTTTTCGGCTACGCGGTAGCCGAAAGCTGTAATGCGGTGATGCAAATTACCGCAGCTAACGGTGAAGTCATCGTCTTCATAAATTACCCCTGGACGGATGGCGTGAACTTTGATCGGGTAAGAAAAGTGTGTGTAAGAGTAACGTGAGGCGGCTTGTATGTAATCATTTAATCCAGGTGGGCCATATATATCAATTCGTTCTACATTGCCAGCCAAGCCGCAAGTAGCAAGAAGTCCCATCAAGCCAAAGATGTGGTCGCCGTGCATATGAGTGATAAAAATTCGGGAGAGTTGACTGATTTTCAGTTCACTCCGTATAATTTGATGCTGAGTACCTTCGCCACAGTCGAATAACCACAGTTCTGCCCTTTGGGGTAATCTCAGGGCGACACTGGAAACATTGCGCGATCGTGTGGGTACACCGGAACTCGTCCCTAAGAATGTTATCTGCACAGCGTTCTTTAGTCTTCCTATTGCTCAATTTGCAGCTCTATTTTCTATAGTGACACGGTTCATGAACAAAATACTTTTGAGAGGAAGTCGCCTTGTTGAACCCAACACCCAACAAGGAGCCGAGACCCTTATTTTTCTTAGATATTTTTAGACGGGCGCGTTTTTTTGTGAATTTTTTGCCAATTGTCAATCAATCTTAGCGATCGCTAGGTACTGCCCAGTTTCTCATGCTTCATATCTAGCAAGCTTTTTGCCTTTTTCTAACCGTCGAATTCACGTCAATACAGTACAAACGTTTCCTTATCTATGGTGCAACTGAACTTAGAACAGCCACGTAGTGTTTGGGTATGACTTGTGCCAGTTCAGAGTGCCGAATGTGGGGTAAAAATAACTTAAGTGACAGAAACTGGCACAGTCAAAACTTGACGATTCTCAGCAATAACAAAAGCCTCCTCAAATGATCATGAGGAGGCTTTTGTAGAATTATGATCCCTGGCATCGAGCTATTTTTGCGTAGGGCTACCCCTAAACTATC
>NZ_JABXKM010000265.1 GCF_017115025.1 Nostoc sp. NOS(2021)
GCTTTGTGGCTTGGCGATTGTTAGGCAAGCGAGAAGCCCCGCCACCACAAGCACCGCCTCTCGCGGTTAAGGTGCAAACTGTCGAATCGAGTCAAGTTCAATCTACCTCTGAGTTTGTCGGCACATTAGAAGCCCAGGAGCGCGTTTCGCTTCAGCCGCAAACTCAGGGGCGAATCGATCGCATATTTGTAGCCAGTGGCGATCGCGTCACCAAGGGAACGCCGATTCTGTCTTTAAGTTTGGATCAAACTACAGCCAATGTCTCCAGCGCCATTGCTACGGTTAACTCGAATCGGGCGGCTGTAACAACTGCCCAGGCACAGCTGGAAGGGAAACGAGCCGATCAAGTTAAAGCCGCCGCAGATGTGAAATTACAGCAAGTGCAGTTCCAGCGAACCAAGGTGCTTGTAACTGAAGGCGCACAGGCGCGACAAGAACTCGATATTGCTAAAAACAAACTAGATGCAGCGATCGCCACCCTAAATGCTGCTAAAAAGCAGGTAAATGCAGGCCAAGCAAGTGTCAATCAGGCAGTATCAAACGTCCAGCAAGCCCAGGCTCAAGTTGCCTCAAGTCAAGTAAATCTAAACCAGAAGCAGGTGGTTGCACCACTTGATGGTATTGTTGGCGATTTCTCCGTCAAAGTGGGCGATTATGTGAATATTGGCGGCAACTTGACCACAATTACCAAAAACGATCTCCTGGATATGCGAATTTTGGTACCGTCCAACAATGCTGCCCAATTGCGTCGAGGATTACCTGTAGAGCTACTGGATACCAACACGGGTAAGCGTTTAACCACTGGCAGTATTAACTTTATTGCGCCGCAAGTGAATACATCTGCCCAATCTATTTTAGTGAAAGCTCGATTTGCTAATTCAAACGGCAAATTGCGGGATGGGCAATATGTCCGCGCCCGAATTATCTGGAGCCAGCAGGCGGGGATTTTGATTCCGATTCAAGTGGTGAATCGCATTGGTGGACAGAGTTTTGTCTATGTGGTGGAAGAAAACAAGTCAAAGAAAAAGGTGGTGGAAGAAGATAAGTCCAAGGAAAAGCCGCAATTCGTTGTGCATCAAAAACCTGTGAAGTTGGGTGAGGTGCAAAGCGATCGCTATCCGATTTTAGAGGGAATTAAACCAGGCGATCGCCTAGCGGTATCTAACATTCTCAAACTGCGCGATGGCGTACCCGTTCAACCACAACCTTAGAAGTTAATACCAATTTGTAATTCGTAATTAGAGGATGTTTGAAAAGTCATGATTAATGTGTCAAATATTTTTTACCCCACCCTAACCCTCCCCTTATAAAGGGGAGGGAACCGGATCTTATTGTTTCCCAAGTGTGTATTGATCAATCTGAATATAACGAAATTCTTATAAAGGGGAGGGAACCGGATTTTATTGTTTCCCCCCTTTATAAGGGGGGATTAAGGGGGTAATAATTCGATTAAAATCACAGCCAACCACTCTTCAAACATCCTCTTAGGACTTTCTCAATCCCAAATCTAAAATCCCAAATCTAAAATCGTATAATCATCATGTCGATCGCAGACACCTTTATCAAGCGACCTGTCTTATCAACGGTTTGCACCCTGCTGATCTTACTAGTCGGTGGCATCTGTATTCCCTTGCTGCCGATTAACAGCTTACCGGAAATTGCGCCGATTCAGGTGCAAACTAGCAGCGTCTATATTGGCGCAGATGCCCAAACTGTTGAAGATACCGTATCAACCTTGGTTGAGCGGCAAGTAAACGGGGTTGAGGGGATGCAGTACATGACTTCAACCAGTGGTAATGACGGCTCCAGCACGATTTCGACTCAGTTTGACCCAACGAGTAACCGTAACATTAACCAAGTTAACGTCCAGAATCGAGCCGCGATCGCCGAACCGACCTTACCTGAGTCTGTGCGGCAAACTGGACTGACCACCCTAGCACGTTCTAACAGCATTCTGCTAGTTTATGGCTTCTATGCTGAAAATAGCGAGTACGACAACATCTTTTTGAGTAACTATGTTGACCTGTACATCACCGATGCCATCAAGCGCGTCCCTGGTGTGGGAGATACCAGACTGGTTGGGGAACGCCAATATGCAATGCGGCTGTGGCTTGACCCCAACGCTTTAGCCAGTCGGGGCTTGACGGCAACGGATGTCAGCAGTGCGCTAACTTCTCAGAATGTTCAGGTGGGGGCAGGGTCAATCGGTCAAGCGCCCACCAAGGCAAATCAGAAGTCGAATTTCCCGCTACGCATCAATAGTAGATTAAAAGATGTCAAGGAATTCGAGAACCTGGTGATTAAAGCCCAAACCGACGGGACGCTGGTTAAACTCAAGGATGTGGGACGAGCCGAGTTAGGAGCGCAGGACTATACAACTTCGGCACTAGTACAAGGCAAACCGGGCGCTGCGATGTTGATCTATCAACTTCCGGGCAGCAATGCGCTGGATACTGCCAAAGCCGTGGAAGCCCAAATTGCAGAGTTAGAGAAAAACTTTCCCCCCGGTTTGAAAGCCGTCATTTGCTACGACACCACCAAGTTTGTGGAAGTCTCAATTGAAGAAGTGGTGAAAACGCTGATGGAAGCGATCGCCCTAGTGGTGCTGGTGATTTTCATCTTTTTGCAAGATTGGCGGGCGACGATCATTCCGGCGATCGCTGTTCCTGTATCCTTGATTGGTGCATTGGGGTTTGCTTATGTCCTGGGCTTCTCGCTCAACACGTTGACTATGTTTGGATTGGTACTGGCAACGGGTTTGGTGGTAGACGATGCGATCATCGTTGTCGAGGGGATTGCTGCCAAGATGGAACAAGGCTTAGACCGACGGCAAGCTGCTTTTGAGGCGATGGGGGAGCTTTCAGGGGCGGTGATTGCTACCTCCTTGGTGTTGATGGCGGTATTTATCCCGGTGTCCTTTTTTCCGGGCGCGACCGGCATCATGTATCGGCAGTTCGCACTCATCATTATCTTCTCCATCGGCATTTCTTTATTCAATGCCCTGAGTTTCACCCCCAGTATGTCGGGACTTTTCCTGCATCATACCGAGGGTGAAGGGCGAGGTCCACTGGGCTGGTTCTTTCGTCAGTTCAACCGGGGCTTTAGCTGGGTGCTGGAGCAATACGAGCGTCTGAGCAAATTCCTGATCCGCGTCCGCATGTTCGTAGTGGGGCTATTTATCCTCGGACTGGCTGCTACAGTATTTATCTATATGTCCGTCCCCAGTGGATTTGTGCCAGATGAGGATCAAGGTATTATCGTCGGTCTGATTCAGGCTCCCGATGGTGTCTCCCTCGCCTCCACCGAAAAAGTGACGCAGACTGTCTATCAAACCCTGCAAAAAGAAGTGCCGGAGATGGCAGCGTCTCTGGTCATTGGCGGCTTTGGTCTAAACGGCAATGGACCCAATCAGGGGACGTTTTTCTTTAACCTGAAAGAGTGGAAAGAGCGCCAGGGTGAAAAACATACAGTTAAGGCGATCGTGCAACGGCTGAATGGCATCTTCGCCCAAAATCAGGATGCAATGATCTTCGCCTCCAACCTACCCGCCGTCTCTGGCTATGGCGTGACGGGCGGCTTTGAATTTCAGCTGCAAGACCGCACCAACGGACAACTGAGTATCGATCAATTTTTAGCGATCGCGCAACAGTTGATTGCCAAAGCCAATAAGAATCCTGCATTGCTTAAAGTGTTCACTCAATTCACCGCCAGCACTCCCCAGTACCAGATTAACATTGACCGCGATCGCTTAGAAGCCCTCGATGTCGATTTTAGTCAGGCAATGAATACTCTGGGCGCTTACATGGGTGGGCAGTATGTCAACGATTTTACCTTTTCCCAGCGCAGCTACCGCGTATACATCCAAGCAGATGAACAGTTTCGGAACTCTCCAGACAATATTGGTCAAATTAATGTCCGTTCCAGAGGTGGTAATCTGGTGCTACTGAATGAAGTCGCCAAAGTGACTCCGATTACAGGGCCGCAAACGATCAGCCACTTCAACTTATTCCGCTCAATCAAGATTCAAGGCACTGCTGCCCCAGGTTATAGTTCTGGGCAAGCAATTGCGGCGATGCAACAGACCTTTAAGGAAATTGACCAGCCCGGTTTGGGTTACGATTGGACAGGGATTTCCAGAGAAGAAGCCAAGTCTGGCGGACAAACGATTCTGATCTTTGGTCTTGGTATCGTGGCTGTGTTTCTCATCTTGGCAGCCCAGTACGAAAATTACATCGACCCAATCATCATCCTACTGACCGTACCGTTTGCAATTTTAGGCGCTCTGTTATTCGTCTCAGTGCGCGGCTTGGTCAACGATTTGTACTGTCAGGTGGCGTTGGTGATGTTGATCGGTTTGGCGAGTAAGAACGCGATTTTGATTGTAGAATTTGCCAATCAATCGCGGGAGAAAGGAATGACCATCGCCCAGGCTGCACTCCATGCAGTTGAACAACGACTCCGCCCCATTTTAATGACCACAATTGCCGCCCTGTGTGGGTTCCTTCCCCTAGTACTGTCATCCGGGGCTGGTGCAGCCAGCCGGACGTCGCTCGGTACAGCGGTGTTTGGCGGCTTATTGGTCTCCGTCATCATGAGTCTGCTGCTGGTGCCTGTCCTTTACGTGGTGGTCAAAAACCTCACAGACTTTGCCTCTAAAGGTAAACCTCCTAAGCCACCCCAATCGCCTGAACCTACTCCAACTGGGGAATTAGCCTCTTCTAATGGAAAGGTTCAAGGAACAGCCGTAAAGTTTCAGGGAGATGCCCCTGCTTAATAGATTGAGAGTGGCGCACCATAGCCTACGAATGAAACAAACAAGTCAAATCCTTTTTCCTTCTAGTTTGTTTCTTGAAAGCGATTAGGATGCGATCGCTCTCAAGCTTGACTTCCAATACCATTTCTATACAAGTACTGCCCGTGCTTTATAAGACACGAGTCTCACTCAAATTACTCATTTACACGATGCTATGAAACTTAAAATTCCTTCTTGGGTCGGTATCACTATCGGGCTGTTGAGTATGGGAATGATGCCAGCTCTCGGTGCTGAACAAATAAAATTTTCTTACAGTCTTTTAGAATTTTCTCTTCCTGTTACTGATTTAAAAACTTATGCTCAAGAAGGTAAAATTAGCAGTCAACTAGCATCATATACAAAGCGCCTCAAACCAGAGGATGTTGCTCAACTGCGTCAGGTTTTGACTGAAAAACAAAAATTAAGTCCCGTAGCAGTCTCTCAATTTCTTTATTCAGAAATTGGAGAATCTATGTTAAAGTCTGCGGGTGAATTGATTCAAACAGATTCAGGACAAAACGGTTTTTATGCAATTCGTGCAGCGTTGATTTTAGCTGCGGCTGATCCAGGGGGATTAACACTACTGAATACGATGCGCTACTTCCCTTCACAGAATATTCGGATTAACACTGAAAATCTTTTGGCACTGATGAATAAACTCTCCACTCTGAAAAAGGAGACAAATCAAGCTCTCTCTGTAATTGATCAACAGTCTACTACAGAAGCATCGACTGAACCACCTATAAATATCTCAAAATTACCGGAACTATACAACAAGTCAGGATCGTTTTCTTGGCAGAAAAAAGCGATCGCGTTTGTGGATACTAATCGTAAATCCCTGACTGGAAGTATTAAAACTAGAGTCATTCAAACCGATATCTATTTACCTGAAAGTCAATCATCCGCACCAGTTGTAGTCATTTCTCATGGACTAGGTTCCGATCGCGATAGCTTTGCTTACTTGGCAGAAAATTTAGCATCCTATGGATTTGCTGTTGTTGTTCCTCAGCATCCTGGTAGTGATTCTCTCCAAATGGAAGCATTACTCACAGGGAAAAGCCAACAAGTATTTGCAGACACAGAATTAATTGACCGACCTTTAGACGTAACTTTTATACTCGATCAATTAGAACAGCGTTCAACATCTGATCCCTGGCTACAAGGAAAAATCAACGTTCAACAAGTCGGTGTGATTGGACAATCTTTTGGTGGTTACACAGCCTTAGTCTTAGCTGGCGCACGCATCAATATTAATCAGTTGCACAAAAATTGTAAATCTGAATCTGATCCGGTCAATGTTTCGTTGTTGTTGCAGTGTCGTGCTTTAGCACTGGGAAAAAATTCTCCTGATTATGAACAGATACAACAAAACTTAAGCAACCTAGATTTACGCGATCGCCGAGTCAAAGCTGTGATTGCTCTCAATCCAGTCACGAGTAGTCTTCTTGGGCAAGCAGGTCTGAGCCGAATCGAAATTCCTGTAGTCATTGCTGGTGGAGCCTCAGACACGCTTACTCCCGTCTTGTTGGAACAAATACAAGCATTTTCCTGGTTGACTACCAAAGAAAAGTATTTGGGCGTTGGGGACAAAGGGACTCATACTGATTTGATTGCTGGTGTGAGTAGCGTAGTTTTACCATCTTCTAACCGTTTCTCTGGTTTCTCTGGACGTGACCCAGAATTGGGACGCATTCATTTTCAGGCTTTTAGTACAGCTTTCATGAAAGTATATCTTGCTCACCAGACTGAATATCGTCCTTTTCTCAGTACATCTTATATGAAAAACTCAAATCGGGATGAACCAGTCAAGGTCTATTTCGTCAGGTCGCTACCACCAGGATTTCCCCAAGAATTAGTTCGTCAGAAATGAGAATTAAATAATTAAGTATTCTTTAATTTTAGGACTTACACATCTACTTGTTCGCCTAAAAGATATCAAATGGGTTCTATAAAACTCTTTTCCTCTCTACCCCATGACTCAACCAACTTCTGCAAAAGCGATTGTTGTTTTCGATATTGGGTTAAAATCTGATTTCAATGGTGAAGCTGCGAATTTTTCCTGTATCTGCGTCAGCTTTATCTGCAACTTCCAGAGTCCAGGTTCCTTGGGGACTTTTACCTTTAAAGGCAGCAAGTTTAAGGGTATTTACCTCGTCATAGGTTGTTTTGATATTATCTGTACCTCCACCTTGGCGATCGTGCAGAATGATCGGAAGTATGCCTATTTGCACTGGGGGAAAGAGAGTAACTACAAGATCACCAATAAAAGTATGCTCGATGTCTACATTAACTTTGATGGATTTCATCAGGCTGGTATTAGCGATCGCCAACGATAATGTTGATATCTGCAAATCGTTAATCGGGATATCTTGCACTGCTTTGAATATGCTAATGGGCGCTGTTTGATCTGGATTGGCCAATTCTACAGCTTTGAGAGCATTGATTCGACCGTAACCGTAGAAGGGGCTGCGACCATTGGTATCATATTTACCTCCAGCTTGATCAATGCGATCGCTGGAGCGTTTAATAATGTCTCGTACTTCATCCCAACGCAGATTTGGGTTTCTGGCAATAATCAAGGCTGCTACACCAGCTGCACCTGGACAAGAACTGGAAGTTCCGCCGAATTCGTTTGTGTAGTTACCTGCGGCTTCACCCAGATTCCGATTACCCGAATTATAACCAAGTACACCAGAGCGATCGGTTGTCCAAATTCCAGTGGTTTGAGAACTGTCGCCATTGTTGCTGGGAAAGGCGCACCACACCGCCTGACCAAAGTCACTGTAAGCGCTTCTCGTCCCAAAATCGTTACAAGCAGCCACAGCAATCACCTTTTGGTAGCTGGCGTAGCCATCATTATCCACGCTTTCATTACCATTGCCAGCCGCGAATAAAATTACACAGCCCTTGCCGTTGCGTCCTTTATTGATTGCAAAATCTATAGCAAGTCGTGTAGAGTCAGGCAGAGGTATTTTCTGGTTGTGTGCAGGATCGTTTGGCTCAAACCAAACCCCATCTGCTGGTCCCCAGCTACAAGAAATGACATCAGCACCATTTTGAGCCGCCCAAATAAAAGCATCTGCTTCATCCTGCGACCCCAGCGCCGAAGCTAAACGAATCGGCATCAGCTTTGCACCCGGTGCCACACCAGATGCCCCAAAATTGCCGTTTGCACAAGCAACTCCTGCACAGCCCGTCCCGTGGTTATCGTCGTTTCCCGGTCTGGGATTGTTAGTTTTACGTGTGACATCATGCGGGGCAACAATTTTTCCAGAAGAACGGAACTCTTCATGCTCAAGATCCACACCGTCGTCGATAATTGCAATAATCGCCCCTGTGCCATCGCTTAACTTCCAAGCTGCCTCAACGTTGGCATGAGCGTTAATTACTTTACCATTAATTGTTATTTGCTTTAAGTGCCACTGCTGCGAGAAAACCTGACGTTGGCGTGATTCACGCGCTAGTTCAGGATGGCACAATTCTACTGATTCCTCATTCAGAAGTCTCTCGGCGATGTCAAAGACGGCTATACCAGTATTTGCCGGAGCATTGACAAAGTAAGCATTTTGTGAATATTCAAGTTGGCGTTTAATTGTTAAGCTGTAACGTCCTAAGACCTCTTGGCAGACCCTTGACTCTTCTTCGTTATTGAATTTAACGAAGAGGTTTTCGGTGTAAACTACAGGTTGTCTGGATATTGGATCGACAAGAACACGTCCGGCAAATTGGACTTCAGACTCTTGGTTGAGAATTTCACGGGCGCGATCGCGTAAAGCCACACCCTGAATCGGAACTTTCGCTTGCAGAATTTCCACACCCGCTTGCCGAAACCGCGTTACTAACTCGAATTGATTAAGGATGCTACGAGCTGTGGGTGACACAGGTGCGGCTTCAAACGGTCTTGCACCAACAAGAGTACTGCGGCTTTCGGTACGCACTACAACGTGTTCGTTACTGATCGCAAGTTCATACTGTTGGCCGTTCTGTCCACCATAGCGAACCTGAACCATAATTTAATCTCCTAAATGTCTTGACAATTGGGCATTGGGCATTGGGCATTGAAAAAACGGCATCATGCGTTGTATTCCCGCAGCGTGCGTTTTGCACTTAGGTTTAGTTTATAGATGCCTTTTATCTCATGTGTTATTGTGTATTACAGCATTAAAAAAATACAGCTTAAACAGAAAGTTAGTAAGCGAGAATGCTTTGAAACATTACCTTGTTCCCAGTCGCCAATTGGGAACACCCCTGATTGAGGTTCCGCCTCAAGACTTGCGGCACAGTCGCAATGAGCAGCATTTCCAGCCAGAGGCTGGAAACGAGGTTTGAAAAGGGTTTTGGCTTAAGTTAACACGCATGACATCTGTGCGCCTCTACCATTTGTATTGCACAAAATTATTCATATCTTGATTTAGCACCGCCAAAAAGCTGATGTAATATCATCAGTAAACCAAAAAGTTTTTCTCCAGAGAGCGATCGCTAAATACTTTGTAG
>NZ_JABXKM010000174.1 GCF_017115025.1 Nostoc sp. NOS(2021)
GGCTTATTTTAAGTAAGTTGTAGTTTTGTTGAGAAAGATCCGGGTAATGGATAGCCGCTCTTCGGGAGGGGAGACAAAGCATAGCTTTGGCGGGGGTGGGGTTCTTCGGGTTTAATAAGCAATCAAGCGGACATGATATAACCCAGAAAATTCTGCGAAACTTTGCGCTTTCCAGCCTGCGGCAAGCCACAAAAGCGTCTACTGCGAACCTCTGCGTTTAAAAATAACTCTATGAATAATCTCAACTTCTTCTCTGATTACTTAATAGCTACTTTGCGTCTAGCCGTCCCCTTAGCATTTGCAGCCCTTGGAGGATTATACTCGGAACGATCGGGGGTGTTAAATATCGCCTTAGAAGGAATGTTGCTTACAGGTACTTTTATTAGTGCTGCGGCTACTTTCTACACTGGCAATCCCTGGCTTGGTATCCTTGCATCCTTAATTGCAGGGGGATTAGTCGGACTACTCCATGCTGTTTTGTGTGTAACTTTGCGTGTCGATCAATTGGTATCTGGGCTAGCAATTAATCTTGTCGCAGCTGGATTAACATCGTTTTTGGCCCGGTTAGTGTTTAGTGGCAGTAGTACACAGCAGTTACCTGGAATCGGGGCAATTATTATTCCTGGTTTAGCTAATATTCCCCTGATTGGGCCACTACTATTTCAGTCAGATTTTTTAGTATATTTATTATTTATCTTAGTTATTTTAACTACATACATTTTATTTAAAACTAGCTTTGGACTGACATTGCGGGCAGTGGGTGAATCTCCGAAAGCTGCTGACACGGCTGGAATTTCGGTACAAACTGTACGTTATATCGCAGTGGTGATTAGTGGCTGTCTTGCGAGTTTAGGAGGTGCTTATTTAACTCTGGTACAGGTAAGATTTTTTGCCGAAGGGATGAGTGCTGGTAAAGGATTTATTGCGATCGCAGCATTAATTTTTGGGAGATGGCATCCTGTGGGTAGTGCTTTGGCTTGTTTGCTGTTTGGGGCTACAGAAGCTTTACAACTGCGAATTCAGGCATTAGGGGTCAATATTCCTTACCAATTTTTAGTAATGCTACCTTATGCGATCGCTTTATTGGCATTAGTCGGATTTGTGGGCAAATCTACACCCCCTAAAGCTTTAGGTACTCCCTACTTTGCACAAAATCGCCACTTAGACTAAAAAGCTGTGTTTCTATTTTTATTGGTTTGGCATGGAATTCTTTCTGACCACAACAACTGCATACTTGCGGTCTTAATATCTCAAACGAATAGCACTAAGAAAAGATACAGCCCTTGCCCTGACTGGTTAAGAGCCTATAGGCTGGGAACCCATTCTGGGAGGCTCCGCCTCCAGTAGCTTGACCAGAGGCAGAGCCTCTTTTGAATACATTCCCAGCCTCCAGGCTGGGAACGAGGCGACACAAGCCTTTGGGTTTTTCTTAGTGCCATTCATATCTCAAACCTATCTACTCTCCCAAACCCTTTTCTTGTTTTTCCCTGATGCCCTGGTTGTCCCCCTGGTTTCCGTTTTGGAGCCTCACTAAGAGCAAGTTTTTTCTCTGTTTTTTGAGGATGTCTCCTGACGGTGGTTTTGATGATGTTGTGCTGTCTAAATCTCTACTTACTTTGAGTTTCTCTATTACAATTTCTAGTTCTATTACTCTAGTTTTCAATTGCTCTATAGCGTTTGCCTACTCAATGATGATCTCTACCAGTTGCTCTGTCGCCAACTGTCTCAATTTATCACTTTCTCGTTTTGGGGGCAGGTCAGGGCAAACGCATCTAAATTACTCTTGATCACAACGAAGGTTAAGAAACAACGAAAAAATCTTTCCTTTCGCGTTTGATTATTTTTTAAGCCCAAAGAAAGCGATGCCTGCGGCGGGCTACGCCAACGCCTAAATTTTTCGCAATAAGCAAGACTTAATGACATTAATTTTAACTCTATTGAGAATATACTTTATTTATTGACATGGTGCAGCCGCCCTGACTCTACTACAGAGCGCCCTCTCTCTTCATACTCTTTTTTTGGCGAAGCTATTGACTAAGCACTAATAGATTCAGATAACAAACCTGACAGTGAGTGAAGGAAAGAACTGTGAGAGTGGTGTTGAGCTAAAGAGGGCAGATCAGTGCAATAATTAACTGTATTTAAATCTGTACTTACAGAGAGATTACAGTTATGGGTTGGTTACAAAGACTGTTTGGACAGGAAAAACCAGAAGATGCTCAAGTTAACCCAGATCCGACTCTAATTGCTTCTTCTTCCGAGTCGGGGGAAACTATTCCTCTGGAACGAGTCGGACTAAATGGAGAATATGACCAAAGTGGTTTAGCAAAAAGAGTGGCCCTAGCTTTTGACGAAGACTCGCAATTTGATGAGATTGATTCTGTCTATGTTGCTCAGTTGGGAAGTAGCGTAGTTTTAAAGGGAGAAGTAGCAACACAAGAGATATTGGCACAATTGGTGGAGACTGCCAGAGGGGTGAGTGGCGCTAGTGATGTGCAGAGTGATGAAGTCAGTATCGGGTAAAATATTGGGAATTAAATATTAGAGGATGAGGAGCAAGAATTAATGGCAATGAACAATCAACTTAAACCTCGTCAAGTCAGCATGGTACTGACGTTATTTACAGTGCTGATGCTAGGTAGTTGTGGTCCCAAACCTGAAGAATCTACTAGTACTACGCCTCAAACACCAACTGCTGTTGCTCCAGCTAGTCCTGTCCCTAGTACAGCAGCTAGTCCTGTCCCTAGTACAGCAGCTAGTCCTGTCCCTGGAAATACAACTTCTAGCTCTAAGAAGCCAGCATCGGCGGGGAATAAAACAGCAGTTTTAGCAGCAGCACAAAATCTAGGGGTGAAACCACAAAGCGAAACAACTTGCCCAAGTGATGCACCAGTAAAAGGTAAGATTACAAATAAGAGAGGCAACATTTATCACGTACCCAAAACCTTAGATTACGAAAAAGTCAAGCCGGATATTTGTTTTAAAGATACGAATACAGCACAACAAGCTGGTTTCCGTGCGCCTAAGTGATCTAAACAGGGCAAAAGCAGTTGATTTTTCAAATACTTCCTGGACTGTAGCTTCAGGATGCCCAAGTGCCATTCGGTTTTGTGGCTGTGTTGTTTTAAAACTGACCAAATCAATACATCCTGCTTTCGCTCCTGCTCATCGCCTCACCAATTCTGTTAAAATCGCGTCTGCGATCGCATAAATGTTGAGGCAGTGCCATGTGTGCAAAGGGATTCGGACTCATCTTCAATCGTAATTAACACAACTTTATCGCTCGAAACAATTCTTAGAGGAAAAAAGAGCGATCGCTAGGTATCACCGTCTACCCCATCTGGATGAACGGTAGAGATAACGTGAGGATCATGTGAGTAGAGGAGACAGCAATCGCACTCTGGAAGGAATGGCACTAAGTTAAGATACAGCCCTTGCCCTGACTGGTTAAGAGCCTCTAAGCTCTTAACCCATGCTGGGAGGGCTGCCGCCTCCAGTGGCTTGACCAGAAGTAGCAGCCCTCTTTTGAATACATTCCCAGTCTTAAGACTGGGAACGAGGCGACACAAGCCTTTGGGCTTTACAAGCGTGCCATTCCACTCTGGAAGTTTTGGCATAGTACCAGTTTATCCAGCACAGGTAACGATACCTACGGCGGGCTACGCACTTCCAATTTTTCCTTTAATAATTTTTTAAGGGTGATCGCATTGCCTGACTCTCAATTCTGTTGCCCTCCTGGAGCGATCGCTCCAGGAGGGCAACTTTGACTCTTTGAATTTTTTGTCAGATGCAAGGGTGGTATAACCTAACACGAGTGTCAAAAGCTACTTAACCCAACGTTTCCTTGCCTCTGCAATGCGTTGTCTAAAGCCTAGTGAAGTAAGGTAATCACCCGAATCTAGCATTGGTTCCTTGCCGCTTATATCGAGTTGGCTTTGACCCATTACACCTACAAATCCTCCTAGTCGATTGACCCCATCATCTTTACCAGATAAGAAGCTTTGCAAGTCACCAAAACTAATTTGTGGGTTAACTAGCGATTGCTTGCCTTGAATTGGGAATCCTAAAGAAAGGTAAGAGTGATTTTTAGTACAAATGATTTTTAAACTTCGCTTAATTGGGGTTGGCGCTTTGCTTTTAGCTCAAATGTCGTTACCCGTATTTGCCAATAATTCTAGTGCAACAGTTGTAAGCGTCGGTGACGGTGACACCATACGTGTAAAGACTAGTCACAAAACTGTGACCCCTCTTACCCAGATTTTTGGATTCCCAAAAATTCACCCGATTTGAATTGCCCAGACATCACCCAGAGAAGATTTAGGGTAGTGCCACCTGATCCTCATGGTTTTGACCGAGATGGGGATGACATTGGGCGTGAAAAATAAAAAACTTTGGCTAGTACAAGTTTAAAAATTGGATAAAAATTACTTGAGGCTAATACAAAATGAGAACTAATCACCAGGTCACAGAAATTACAGGCGCTCCTGCCCAAGTGTGGGGAAATGTCTTAATTCCAGGAAGAGGAATAATCACCGTAAAAGTTACAGGTGATACTCTTATTGGAACAGCCAAGACTGGTCTCGAGAAGAAAGAGACTTGGATACGCATTCAAAATATTGATTCAGTAGAAATCCTAGAAGCCCCTATTTATGCATTATTGAGTTTTGGAGTATTCCTCATTTTTTCAGCTTTTGGTGCATCGAGAAACTCTTCTGTACTAGGTTTAATTCTACTTGTTGCAGGCGTGGCGCTAATTGTATATGCGATAACTAATAAACGGCGGTATTTAGCTATCTACAGCCATCGGAATGCAATAGTTGTTTTCATGAATAAGTCTCCAGAGATTTATCAGCAGTTTGCAATCAATGTACTGGCTTTCTCTCGGAAGTTAAATACACCCAGTAATCTCCAAACAAAACAACCTCAAACTTCAATTAAATCTTAATTTGGGAAGTCTATGTACACTAAGTTTTTGAGCAAAGTATTGTTTAGTACTTAATATAAAACGTTGTTATCTAGAATCTGGACAAGATGATAGAGTAAATAGTATTTATGACTTTACCCTGGCAATATCTTTTAGGAAATAAACATTAGATGAAACCAATTAAAAAGTTTTTAGCATTATGTTTGCTCTTATTTGGAATTCCCTTTTCTACTGTGATGATTTGGGAAATTATTAATCCTAAAACTGCCCCTAAAGACAAAAATGATGCTGTAGCTGCTTTAATTATTTTGACTATCCCATCAACAGTTATGGGAGGCTGGTTGAGTTGGTCTTTAGTACAGCAGAACAAAAGAGAAGAAGCATTACTGGTTGAATCAGAACAAAAGCGAATTGGCTTAGTGTTTTTAGAATTAGCTGAAAATAATTCTGGAAGCATAACGGTATTACAACTAGCAAGAAATGCTGAGATATCAACGCCAGAAGCTAAACAATATTTAGATGAAAAAGCTAAGGAACTGAGTGCTGATTTTGAAGTGAATGAAGATGGAAATATTTCGTATAGGTTCTCTTTGTGAGACTGTTATGAGTTGATGGAATAAGCTAATGAGCATTCAAGTTGAAGAGAACCAGAGCTGAAGCCCTTACTAGAAGAGAATTATCCTGGAAAGATGAATGACGATTAGCTTATTTACCTAAAATAGTAAGAAAAAAGTTGGCATTGCTGAATTTAAGTATGAATCATTCCCAACTATTGTACAAAATTACGAAAACTCAATCTTTCTTAGGACTTACGCACACTTTACGAATTCTTGGCGTCTTGGCGGTTCGATAAATTAAGCTTTTTAGCAATTTTTGCGTAAGTCCTGTTTCTCTCTGCGTGAGATTTTCATACTTTTATTCAGCAACGCTAAAAAGTCTTGATAAACCTAGAGAGCCTTCAGACTTTTTTTGGTATACCTCTGAAAGAAACAATCAAATTATCTTTATATGGCTCCTTCTATCAGTTCGAGCATTTTCATACGGATCAGTAAAGAAAACCATCACTAGTTATTGACCACTTAGGTGGGTTAGCTACTGACCATTTAGGGGCAAATCCAGTTTGTACCCTTTGTCTACCTTCAGGATGTTCAGCGAAGTGCTTCTTCATAGTGTCGGGCGTAATTAGCCTTTTACCTTCATTGACAGTGAAGACAGAGGCTGAATTGGGGACAGTAATTGTGGGTTCAAAAACAGGATTAACATCCATAAAAATCCGCAGTTCTGAGAATTTATCCCCTTCTACGCGGAAGATATCGGAACAAGGAAGTGTAATAACTGAGCCATCTTTACGCCAGTAGGTAACATCCATTTCCACAAACACTATATCACCAACTTCCCAGATCATTTTGATGTCGTGGTAGACAGCAGAGATACCACTAAAGAAAGCGTCCGCAGATTTCTTAATTGCTGCTTTATCAAAACACACATCAAAATTGCCAAACTGATAAACTGGTGTGTCGGTAAAAAAAGTTATGAATCCTTCCGAATCAAACGCCTCACCTCTGGAGAACAAGCGCTTAACCAAGTCTGTTGTCGCACCTGGAAATTTTTCGGAAGTAGATTTGCGGGCATTAGCTGCTATTTTGCCATTAGAAACCGTAGTTTGTAATCTATTTTCTTGCTGTTCGGCAACAGTTTTTAAGTTTAGAACAATCTGCTTAACCGCTTCGGCAATGTTTTCTTGAATTTTTTGAGCAACCTTTCGACCTTCTTCATTGTAAGGTTTCCAGTCCCAGGTATAGCTAATTACTAGAGGTTCATGAGGATTGTTACTAGCAGGGTGGACAACTGCATTAACTCCCTGGCCAATGAACAGAGGATTATTGACTAAGGTGTGTCGGATTTTTCCAGTTTTTTCATTCCAAGTTATTTTTTCCTCAACCGTGATGTTGAGGACTTTCATTTCACGCAGTACGCCATTGTCATATCTCTCCAGAATTTTGTAATTGTGAGCTTCTGGATTGTAGCGTCCTGGGTTTTCAATTTTGTCCAACAACACATTCCAAACAGTTGATAATGAAGCATTTACAGCACTGCTAAATGTGGCATAAACTTTTTCTGATATTTCTATCTGTTGAGAAGATTTAGAATTTAAAACAGCGAAGTGTGTATTGTTTGCCATATTGTATTCCTTCTGTGCTTTAGCAAAATGTCCTTTAACTGTGCGAGTAGCTTGGTTGAATTCTAATTGTTCTCCATTTGGGCCTTTACAGTAGAACAATGCCCAACCTTCTAATTCACCAAAGTCTTCCTCTGGTTGATGATCTGCATTTAATGAATCTGGCTCTTGCCAAAATTTAGAAGAATTATATTTGAGTGCAACTTTTCTTCTTTCTTCTTCAGATTTGACTCGAATTACGCGATTACAAACAACATTTTTCATACCGCGTATTTGACACTCATCTTCCAATACTTTGGCGAAAACATTTAAATCCACATCATCTTTTACGTGAAAAGATAGGTGCATGGCATTCACATGACCAATGTGGGAAGGAATGCGATCAACGGCTGAATTATGGGGATTTTGTGTGGCTGCATCTCGAAAATAAATGAGTTCAATGCAGGTATTACCAAAGGAGATGAATTTAATATCTAAGGCTTCTTTAGCATCCCGAAGACTGGGGATACCAAAAGTTTTGGGGTCAACTCCTTGGGCTAATGCATCCAACTCCTCTTTTTGAAAGAGAGTGTTTTGCATCGCATCACCCATAATATTATTTTCTACAACAACTGTCTTCCCTCCTAACACCTCTGTGTAAAATTCGAGGGATTTTTCCATGTCTTGAACTGTAATCCCAACGTGTTGCACCCCTTGGAGATAATGACCTAACCCAGGCTTAACAGTTTCTTTACCGTTCATTAGAGAAACTATGTCTAACTTTAATTGATTGGTTGCTCCTACTTTCACAATCAAATCTGCAACATTAGAACTCCACTGACCTGCTAGGGTCAATTTGCCGTTGTATACAAAAGTGTAAGCACCGCGTTCTCGCAATGGTAAAATCTGCTTCACATATTTAGCTAAGTCTTTGAAAGCAGCAGTGTACTCTGGGGAGGCAAAGAATGCTTCCATTTCTAGAGGATTGTCAAAGGCAATTTCAAACGCCGCTTGATACTGCTTCTCTATTGGTTCCGAATGGGACACCCTAGTAACATCTGGGCGAGAATTGTCTGTTTCATCAAACAAATGCAGTCGGAACTTGAGGACTGCATCACTCTGGACAATCGCTGGAGCAAAGCAATCTGTCAAATGTTGGCGAAAGGCTGCTACATTTACGCCATCAGCTTTCTTGATCATGACATGGAATTTTAACCCGTCCACTTTACCGTTTGGTTCTGCTGTGGGGATGCCATCAATGAACGTTCGGGAATTGCCATAGTTGGTGTTGTAGCCAACTGCTTTGCTAAATAAGTTATGTTTGTCAGCCATAATAGGATCTGACGATTGAAAAAAAGCTTCGCGATCGCTTTCTGTCTCAAAGGTTAATTCTGCAATGCCATCAAATTGATCTTCTGTCTGATATGTGTAATCAATCCCTGGAACGCTTGGCCACAAACTACCCTCATGATTATGAGCCAGGTGAAATTGCCAGTATTGCTGCTGACCTGGTAATCGGGCGCAGAGAGGCCCATGTACATTTCTCCAGTAATCGTCAAAAAGCTCTAAGGAAATACCTTTTCTTTTCCATAAGAGAACATAGAAGGCTACTTGGCCACTTTGATCCCGGATTGCATAATTGGCTTTTTTTGTTGCTGCTTTCATTGCAGATATCCTTAATTCAACACTACTCTGGTTAAAAATCTCATTTAGCGTGCCGAAGCAGCTTGCCTGACTTTTGACGGTAAACTCTCAAACCACGAAACAGCGTGGCTTTTTCTACAGCCTTATTATCTATTCGTTCTGAGATGATTTTTTTGGTAAATGTGTCGTTCTTCACACTTACCATCAAAGTATTAGGGACTGACAAATAAAAAAACATCCCAAATTTTCTTGTGGGATGGGTGTCCGCACTACGTGCCGCTACGCGAACACCCGTCCCATATTCAGGGCGGGCTTTCCTGCCCACCCCACAA
>NZ_JABXKM010000330.1 GCF_017115025.1 Nostoc sp. NOS(2021)
GAGGGGACTGGATTTTCCAGTTTCCCCCCTTTATAAGGGGGGATTAAGGGGGGTAATAATTCGATTAAGATCACAGCCAACCACTTTTCAAACAACCTCTAAGATTCAAAGCCTCTCTCCGTTTCGGAGAGAGGAATGGAAGTGAGGTTTTTTAGTTCTCGTGAACAGCAAGATTTAACTATCTATGCCTGAAGACTCCGGGAAGCTTGCCGAAAAAATTGGTGCTTTTGCTGCCCCTGGCGCTCAAGTTAATATTGGCACTCAAATTATTAACGGGCAGAAACAGCTAACTACCACAAAATCTATCCCTCGCGGTTCCGTTAATTTCGTCGGGCGAGAAACCGAACTGACAATGCTGCATGAAGACTTGCAGCGTAAAGACTATGTAGCAATAGCGGGAATGGGTGGCGTAGGCAAAACTGAATTAGCCACCCAATACGCAAGACGATATCAAGAAGATTATGGGGGAATTACTTGGTTTAACGACAGAGAAACCAATCTCGCCGCCGAAGTTTTAGAGTTTTTCCGGTTGCAGTTTGGTTTGGAGATTCCCCAAGAATTAGGAGGAAGACTTTTAAGCCTTAAAGAACAAGTCGCTTGGTGTTGGTCTAGATATCCTAACTCCGCCTTGCCTATTTTAATCGTCTTCGATGACGTAACCAACCTAGCTAACCTCCGCGAAGTCGTACCCGATGTTCACCGCTTCCGAGTTTTAGTTACTACTCGATTGCGGCATTTAGACCCGAATTTTATTCAAGAGATTCCTTTAGATGTTCTCTCGCCCCAAAAAGAACCAGGGAAAGCCTTACAACTCTTAAAAGGACTGTTGGGGGAAAAAGATAAGCGAGTTGAAAACCAACCACAAGCCGCAACAAAAATATGTGAATGTCTGGAATATTTGCCCTTGGGGATAGAGTTAGTAGGAGGTTATTTAGTACGCGACCCGGAAATGTCTTTAGATATGATGTTTGGGCGATTGCAAGAACGTAAATTAGCAGAGTTAGCTTTACAAGACCGGGAAACTCTCAACTCAACTCAACTGGGAGTCAAAGCCGCTTTTGCTTTAACTTGGGAAGAACTCGACCCACTAGCGCAACAACTAGGAAGATTTTTGAGTTTATTTTCTCCTGCACTGATTCTTTGGGATTTGGTTATTTGGGTGGCAACAGGTGGAGGGGAAGCAGAAAATGAGGAAGAAAGACAGCTAACTTGGTCAGAAAATGAATTAAACGAAGCTAAAAAGCAACTCTACGGGCGTAACTTGCTGCAACTCTTAGAAGAAAGAGCAGGATGTTATAAAATTCATGCCTTAGTGCGGTGGTTTTTGCAAGAGCAGTTAGCGAATGCTGGCAAAACCAAATTAGTTTTAGAAACAACCTTTGCTACTGCCATGATAGCTAAAGCCCAAATACTTCCCGATTCACCAACTTCTGAGCAGATTGAAAGCATCAGAGATATTGTTCTTCATCTCGAAGACCTGGGAAACCGTTTAATTGCAGAGATAAAGCAAGCAAAAGAGGCAGAGATAATTTCTCCAGCATCAGTCCCCAGCGATCGAGTAATTTGGGTATTTGTGGGGATAGGAAGATTTTACAAGGGACAAGGATTATATAAATTAGCAGAACCCTGGCATGAACAATGCGTAAATGTTTGCCAAGCTCTGTTTGCTGGCGACCATCCCGATGTCGCTACTAGCTTGAACAATTTAGGATTCCTCTACGAAAGCCAAGGGCGGTACAGCAAAGCCGAACCCCTCTTGACCCAAGCCTTGGAGATGAGAAAGCGGCTGTTTGCTGGCGACCATCCCGATGTCGCTACTAGCTTGAACAATTTAGCAGCACTCTACGAAAGCCAAGGGCGGTACAGCGATGCCGAACCCCTCTACATCCAAGCCTTGGAGATGAACAAGCGGCTGTTTGCTGGCGACCATCCCAATGTCGCTACTAGCTTGAACAATTTAGCATTACTCTACGAAAGCCAAGGGCGGTACAGCGAAGCCGAACCCCTCTACATCCAAGCCTTAGAGATGATGAAGCGGCTGTTTGCTGGCGACCATCCCAATGTCGCTGCTGGCTTGAACAATTTAGCTTTACTCTACAATAGCCAAGGGCGGTACAGCGATGCCGAACCCCTCTACATCCAAGCCTTGGCAATGTGCCAAAGGGTGTTAGGAGTTAATCATCCCAGTACAGCAACAATTCGAGAAAATCTAGCAATCCTGCAACGCCAGTCTACTCCCCGTGCAATCCCAAAACGTCGGTTAGGTCAGTTTGTCCAAATCTTAAGAGCGATCGCAATCCTACCGTTTTCCTTGCTGTGGCGATCGCTTAAACGACTAATTCGTATTTAAAATAAACGCCTACGGGCTTCTTGCTTAATAGCTTCAATATCTGTATACTGCCCAGCACTACTGTCAATTCCTTCTTGCCAAAGACGGCGTAATTCATCAATATTCTGCAACTGCAACAGGCGTTTTTGCTTCCAGTCGCGTAGTGCTTCGCGGATAACTTCACTGCTGCTGGCATATTCGCCAGATTCCACCGCATCATGCACAAAAGCAGCCATTTCTGGTGTGAGAGCAACACTTATTTTCTCGACGTTAGGCATGGCTGGGCATCCTTTTTATTTTAAAGTAGCAAACGATTCATACCAAAAGTTAAGATTGCAATGTCTACGATGGGCTACGCCGGAGCAATTCTACCGTTTTCCCGGCTGTGGCGATCGCTTTTCTTTCATCAACAGCGCGATCATCTCACCTCACCGTAGGCGATCGCCTTTTACAATTGGAGTGTTAATTGTATTTACGTCTATGAACTTTCCTCCCCAACTCCAACAAAAGATTGAAAAATGGGCAAGCAGTCAGGGAATTTCAACTGAGCAGTTTGTTTTGCAAGCTATTGCAGAAAAAATTGACACGCTGAGTCAACAAGTCACTAAAGAACATACTCAACAAAACTCTGAGATGACCAATGTACTGCCCCTTAAGCAACCAAACATTTATCGAAAAGAAGGGATTTTAGTTGTAGAGGCAGAATTACCAGAAAACTTTGATGTTAATGCCTTTATAGATGAGTTGAGAGAAGAACGCATTCAGGATCAAATAGCTTAATGAAAGTCTTGTTTGATACTTCTGTCTTAGTTCCTGCATTAATTGTCAATCACCCGCAACATTCAGTTTGTTTTTCCAAGATTAAAGCTGCAAAATCTGGGCAATTTCAAGGGTTTATCTCAACTCACAGTTTAGCTGAAACATATTCTGTCATCACACGCTTACCCATTCAGCCGCGTATTAGTCCCCAACAAGCTCAGATGATTATTGTAGATATGTCACTGTATTTAGAGGGAGTTCCACTCATTTTCAATGACTATGAGGCTGCGATCGCTCAAATGGCAACTTTAAATCTTCCAGGTGGCGGTATCTTTGATGCTTTAATTGCTCAAGCTGCTTTTAAAGCAGAGGTAGACGTTCTGTTGACCCTGAATCCAAATCACTTTACTCGTTTGGGAAATGCAATCGCTCACATTGTGCAAGTCCCTGAGTAGATGCGTAGACGCTTCCTCAGCTTGTCGTTAGACATCACCTACAATAAAGCAAGCTAATCGCAGAAATTTCTCCAAAGACAACGCCTAACAACCTTGATAAGATGGAAAAAATAGTTAAACCTAACTGCCAAGGTTATGAGTAGCATTAATATTTCCTTGCCTGAGTCGATGAAAGTCTTTGTTGAGGAACAAGTAGCTCAAGGTGGCTACGGTTCAGTTAGCGAATATCTCCAAGAGTTAATCACTCAAGACCAAAAACGCAAGATGCAAGAACATATAGAAGAACTTTTAATTGCAGGACTTGAAAGTGGAGAGGCAATAGAAGTTAATGATCAATGGTGGCAGCAAAAACGCACATACTTGATAAACCAGCTGCATCAAGAGAAATAATGACAAAGCGGATAGTCATTACACCCAAAGCCAGTTTAGATATTGATGAGTCTTTTGTTTACATTGCCCAAGAAAACCCCGACACGGCTCTTTTATTTTTTGACTCTGTAAGAGAAACTTTTGCACAGTTAGCAAGAATGCCTGGAATGGGTAGCCGTTATCCTCTGGATAACCTTCGTTTACAAGGTTTACGTAAATGGGCTGTTAAGGGATTTAAAAAGTATCTAATTTTTTACTTTGAGCGAGATGAAAGCATTGAAGTTGTGCGGATTCTCTATGCAGGGCAAGATATAGAAAGGATTTTAGAACAGGAATGATATTGATTAGCGATGTCTACGACGGGCTACGCCTACGCTTTTCTCTTATCAACATAAATGCGTAAGCGTAGTCCGTCGTCGCGATCGCTCTTGTCTAAAAAAATCTTTTTACCAGATAGTCTCGACAGAATACTGTGCAATTTTTTGGTCGATAGTCACAATTGGCAAATTCTCTACTTGACTTTGGGCAATCAGAATCCGGTCAAACGGATCTCGGTGAATGTTTGGCAAAGTAGCAACCTGTAGAGTGTGTGTCATTTGAATATCTAGACTCTCGAAGCGGTTCAGTGCTAGTCGGTTTGGAATATATTCTTCTACAGGTTCAGGTAAAGTTAGCTTACCCGATTTAGTCTTAATGACAATCTCCCAGACACTTGCCACGCTCAGAAATAAAATATTACCTGAATCAGCAATTATACTGCGACTGGTGGAAGATAACTGAGGGTCATCTGTCACCCACCAAAGAAATGCATGGGTATCCAGTAAAACTCTCATCGCTAAACTAGATTAGAACTGTCAAAATCATTTAGGATATCTTCTGGTAAAGGCTCGTTAAAATCTGGTGCGATGATAACTTTACCTTTATCCAACCCTGGAATTCGAGGTGAGGCTGTATCTGTGAGAGCAACTAGGCGTGCAACTGGAATCCCTTTCTCAGCAATCACGACTTCTTCACCAAGTAATATCTGACTCAGCAATTCAGAAAACTTGGCAGTTACTTCAGAAACATTAACGGTGATAGTCATTTGCCCAAGTAATTGTTAATTCCTAATATTTCTTAGGATAACACTGGCTATAATTGCATTTTTTAGTCTTGTGGCAATGACGATTATTAGACAAGCAGCTTGTCGTCAGGCGATGTCTACGACGGGCTACGCCCAATACGGTTCGGTTAAGGGTGCATAGGCTTTAAAGATCCCCCTTAGTCCCCCTTAAAAAGGGGGAAATAGAGCGATTTTTAGCTCCCCCTTTTTAAGGGGGGTTGGGGGGATCGTGTCTTATCCGAACCGTATTGGGGCTACGCCTACGCTTTTCTCTCATCAGGGACTGACAAATAAAAAAATATCCCAAAGAGCGAGATGAAAGCATTGAAGTTGTGTGGATTCTCTATGCAAGGCAAGATATAGAAAGGATTTTAGAACAGGAATGATATTGATTAGCGATCGCTGTTATGATTGCTTCATTCCGCTCCATTTGCAATGACATTGTGTAATTAATTCTGTTTAACTACTTAATATCCTATTTTTACCGAACATCTGCTGTATTAGAATTTAATAAAAAACTATTGATTTATTTACTGAATTTTGGCAATTGTATGCAACAGTTTTTTAAAAATATTAGTTTTATCAGCAAAATTTGCATTACACTAAATCTGTATTTTAGTCAATTAACAAATGTTATAAACAACCAAAAATAAAAAAAATACAGTTAAATTTTATAAACAATTCATAAAATATCCCTGAAGATAGAAGCACTCCTTATCTAATTCTTTCTCTAGAGCGATTTGCAAATTCAATTGAGCAGCAGAGAATATTCCTATCAACCATTGATATTACAAACACTTCTATGGCAAAGCCAATTGAATTTAATTTATTTGCACCTTACAACAAAGGAGCCGCATTAATTGGTTCTTTTTCTGATTGGCAAGAAATTCCAATGGAAAAAGGTGATGATGGTTATTTCCGCACAAGTGTTGAACTAGAAGACGGCGTTTATAAATATAAATTCCGCATCCAGTCAAATTCATGGTTTTTTGAACCAGAACAATGGGTTGATGTTACAGACCCCTATGCAACTGATATAGATGAACAGAGTGGAAAAGATGATGGTGTTGTCAACATCAAAGATGGCAAAAGGATTACCGATACTTATGTTTGGCAACATGATGATAAACCTTTACCCGCTGACCACGAATTAGTAATTTATGAATTGCACGTGGGTGACTTTTCTGGTGGCGAGGATGATCCTTATGCACGAGGCAAGTACAAACACGTCGTTGAAAAGTTAGATTATTTGTGTGATCTGGGAATCAATGCTATTGAGTTGATGCCACTTAAAGAATATCCTGGTAATTATAGTTGGGGTTATAACCCCCGCCACTTCTTTGCAACAGAATCTAGTTATGGTTCAACTGCTGAGTTAAAAAAATTGATTGATGAGTGTCATGGCAAAGGTATTCGTGTAATTCTTGACGGTATTTATAACCACTCAGAAGCATCTGCTCCTTTAACACAAATTGACCACGATTATTGGTATCATCACGAACCTCGTGACCCTGATAATAACTGGGGCCCTGAGTTTAATTATGAACATTATGACGAAAAATTAGATATTAATCCAGCGTGGACATTTATTAGTGATACAATCCGTTTTTGGATTAGGGAATATCATCTTGATGGTATTCGCTATGATGCGGCGCGGCAAATTGCAAACTACGACTTCATGCACTGGATTGTTCAGGAAGCGAAAAAAACTGCTAGCATGAAGCCTTTTTACAACGTTGCCGAACACATTCCTGAAACTACCAGCATTACCAATGTAGATGGGCCAATGGATGGTTGCTGGCATGACAGTTTTTATCACTGCATTCTAGAACATATCTGCGGCGATACATTTGATTTAGAGCGTCTAAAAGATGTCATTGACTGCAAGCGCCAAGGCTTCTTGGGTACTACCAATGTAGTAAATTACCTCACCAACCACGACCACAACCATGTCATGGTAGAAATGGGGAACCGTGATATTTTTGACGAAGAAGCCTTTAGCCGGACTAAATTAGGAGTAGCCATCCTAATGACTGCTGTTGGTGTACCTTTGATTTGGATGGGAGAGGAATTTGGTGAGTATAAACCTAAACAACCTGAATCATCAAAAATCGATTGGACGCTGTTAGGGAATGATTTAAATCGTAGTTTATTTGATTTATACAAAGGCTTAACCAACCTGCGTAAAAATAATCATGCTCTCTACACCGAAAATATTGATTTTATCCACGAAAATGCCGAGGCTAAAGTATTAGCTTATACTCGTTGGAATGATGAAGGTTCTCGTGTAGTCGTCATAGCAAATTTCTCAGAAAACTTCCTAGCTGGCTATCATGTTCCTAACTTTCCTAGCCCTGGTACATGGCACGAATGGACAGCCAATTATGATGTCGAAGCCGGTGACGATGGCATCATAACTGACTTGGGGCCATACGAAGCCAAAGTTTTTGTATGGCAGTGATGATATACACTACCACTGAGTCAGTAGTCCAATAGCAAAAAAAAAGGGGGAAAATATTTCCCCCTTTTCAGTTATTATCTTAAATTTCATCTACAGTCTAATTAGAAATTTGTCAAGTAAAAAAGAAGCTATTTTAAAATTTCATGGGTTTGTGTTACACTCTGGAGTTGAAGTGCGGATATAAAATTGCCAGAGCATCCCCATGCACAACAAATTATTTAATAGTAATATCGACAACGCTAACATTGAGAATGATCGCGTTTTGTTAACTCCCAATGAAGTCAAATCAAAATTACCTTTAACACAATTAGCCGAACAAAGAGTTTTAGCATATCGGCAGGAAATAGAAGATATCCTGGATTTTCAGGATCGTAGAAAATTTATAGTAGTTGGCCCATGCTCAATCCACGACCCAAAAGCAGCGCTCGAATATTCTGAGAGGTTGAAAATATTAGCCGAGCGAGTTAAGGATAACCTGCTACTAATTATGCGAGTGTACTTTGAAAAGCCAAGAACAACCGTAGGCTGGAAAGGGTTAATTAACGATCCAGATATGGATGATTCTTTCCATGTAGAGAATGGTTTATTAATTGCACGGAACCTATTATTAAAAATTACAGAGTTGGGATTACCTGCTGGTACAGAAGCCCTAGATCCAATCATACCTCAATACATTAGTGAACTGATTACATGGTCTGCCATTGGAGCGCGCACGACCGAATCACAAACTCACCGCGAAATGGCAAGTGGACTTTCGATGCCTGTGGGTTTTAAAAACGGTACTGATGGCAATATTCAAGTAGCTTTGAATGCCCTACAATCAGCTAGAAACCCGCATAATTTTCTGGGAATTAATCAAAACGGACAGGTCAGCGTATTTAAAACTAAAGGTAATGGCTACGGTCACGTAATTTTAAGGGGTGGTAGTCAACCCAACTTTGATCCAGCAAATGTGAAACTGGTAGAAGAGAAATTAAAACAGGCAAATTTACCACCGAGAATTGTGATTGACTGTAGCCACGGCAATACCAATAAAGATTACAAATTACAAGGTGCTGTCTTAGAAAATATTCTTCAGCAAATAGTGGATGGGAATACATCAATAGTTGGGATGATGCTGGAATCGCATTTGTATGAAGGTAGTCAACCAATTACTGGTAAACAAGAAGAATTAAAATATGGTATTTCTGTAACTGACAAATGTATTGGCTGGGAAGAAACCGAAAAAATTATTTTGGCTGCTCACGAAAAACTTAAATAAATACCAAGAAGTAGGGGCGCACAGCTAGCTGTGTGCCCCTACTCAATACGCTTAGTGTTAGTGATATTTTGGCCCGGAAGATCCCCCCAACCCCCCTTAAAAAGGGGGACTTAATTCCCTGCTTGTTGCCTTTCTTGGTTTTTCGTATATAGGACTCATATCATGTCCGCTTGATTACTTATTAAACCCGAAGAACCCCAAAGAGCCAAAGCTGCGTTTTGTCTCCCCTCCCCGCCGGCGGGGAGGGGATTAAGGGGAG
>NZ_JABXKM010000126.1 GCF_017115025.1 Nostoc sp. NOS(2021)
CCACCCTAACCCTCCCCTTATAAAGGGGAGGGAACTAGATTTCCTGTTTCCCCCCAATATATCGGGGGGATTAAGGGGGGTAATTCCGTAGCCTTTTTGGAGAGAGGTCAGAGTCTATTGCATACAATTGAAAATCCCTAAAGCTTCTTAAATCTACCTATCTCATTAAAATATTCAGCCTCCTGTAACCTTAGCTATACCTGAGTATTAATTCCTTGTCTTCGAGAGGCTATGCGATCGCAAAACTACATAATTCGGTAAAATTGGGTAAAGCAATTTTTGCGCTTGTTAAACAAAGGCATCAGCAAACCCATGCAACTGAAACTCAGTGCATCTCAACTTCCCTTCGCCTCCCTGCTGTTAATTGCCCCCTTTTTCCTATGGGGGACGGCAATGGTAGCCATGAAAGGAGTGATACCCCACACCACACCGCTATTCATGGCGGGAGTGCGTCTGATACCAGCAGGGATGTTAATTCTGATTGCAGCAGCATTCATGGGTAAACCCCAGCCGAAGGGTTGGGCTGCATGGCTGTGGATTGCCTTATTTGCCTTGATAGATGGGACGCTGTTTCAAGGCTTTTTGGCAGAGGGATTAGTCAGAACCAGTGCGGGGTTAGGGTCTGTGATGATTGACTCGCAACCCTTGGCTGTTGCCTTGCTGTCGTTGTGGCTATTCCAAGAACACATTGGTTTTTGGGGATGGCTGGGGCTAGGACTAGGAATCACAGGCATTAGTTTAATTGGTTTACCTGATGAGTGGATTTTCCAACTTCTCGACTCAGGTGCAACTGTCACAATTGGCAACTGGCAAGATTTGTTTGCTAGTGGCGAGTGGTTGATGCTGTTAGCAGCCCTATCAATGGCAGTGGGAACAGTGTTGATTCGGTTTGTGTGCCGACATGCTGACCCAGTAAGCGCTACGGGATGGCACATGATATTGGGTGGATTGCCACTATGGGGAGTTTCATCAGTTGTCGAATCCCAGCAGTGGGAAAATCTGGGAGGATCTGATTTAGTGGCTTTGGGTTATGCTACTGTATTTGGCAGTGCGATCGCCTACGGGTTATTCTTCTACTTTGCCTCTAGTGGCAGTCTCACCAGCCTTAGTTCCCTCACCTTCCTCACACCCGTTTTTGCCCTACTATTCGGCAATCTCTTCCTCTCAGAAGTCCTCAGTCCGTTGCAGTGGGTAGGTGTTTTCCTCACTTTAATCAGTATCTATCTGATTAACCAACGTGATACTTTAGCTCGACAAAACGATACAGTTACTGTCGGCGAAATAGCTAATATACCGCAACCAGTTTTAGAAGCATCTGCTAAAAAAATTGAATCCCATAACCCTAGCAGTCAGAGAATCTGAACCAGAAATTTTGCCCTAAGCAGTAAGTCTGTTGAATTTTGAATTTTGAATTTTGAATTTTGAATTGTTATTGTGGTATCGAAGACTTCAAAAGCACGTTCAGGCTGAAACTTGCAATATGAGGCTACGCCCTTCCTCAATCTTGATATTTACCTGTTTTTCTTGCGTGGGTTTTTACCCAAATCGCGCAAGTACAGCCACACCTAACCTAGTACCTGAAATCTTAGAACTTGCACAAGCCAGTTCGACAGTTACTGCTAGTCCGGCTGTTTTGAGATATGGTAGTCGAAAATCAGATGTGCAGAGACTACAAACCGAATTAAAGCAGTTGGGATACTACAGTGGCGTGGTAGATGGACTGTATAACGCCAGTACGGAAATCGCTGTAGCTAAATTCCAGAAAGCAAAGGGTTTAAAAGTAGATGGCCTTACGGGTCTGACGACTAGGGCGAGACTGCAAGCAGCTTTGGCAGCCAAAAATCAGATTGCCACCTCTCGAATTGCCACCTCTCGAATTGCCACCTCTCCTGCTGCAACTTCCAAACCAACTTCCAAACCAACTGCAAAACCCAAGCCAACTGAGAGAGGTTTTGTCTGGTGGTTAATATTTGCCATCGGAATTCTAGGAAGTATTGGCGCACTTGTTTACCTGCTGAGATGGTTTCGTCAGGTCAAACAAGTGCAAAAGTCCGAAATATCAAATACTAAAAGCTTGAGTGAAGCTAACAAAGACCCGATGACACCACCCTCACCAGAGACTGTAACTAGTCCACAAACACCTACCCCACGACTCGCCACACAATTACTGCTACCAGAAAAAACTTCCCGCCTTGCTAAAGTCCATATCGTTGACGAATTAATTCAAGACTTACGCAGTCCTGACCCAACGAAGCGACGCAAGGCTATTTGGGATTTGGGTCAGCAGGGAGATTCACGGGCAATTCAGCCGATGGTTGACCTGATGATTGATGCTGATTCTCAAGAAAGCAGTTTAATTTTGGCAGCTTTGGCAGAAATTGGTATCCGCACACTCAAACCGATGAACCGAGCTTTAGCAATTTCAATCCAAGATGAAAGTCCACAAGTGCGGCAAAATGCGATCCGTGACCTGACGCGCGTTTATGATATGATGGGTCAAATGAGTCAGATGTTGCGCCATGCACTGGAAGACCCAGATGCCGATGTGCAAGCAACAGCACGATATGCTTTAACTCAGATGAATCGAATGCGTGGCTTGCCGGAAGAACAAAGTCTAGCAGAAGATTCACACAACGATTCACCACAATAAGCCTAAAAATATTTCAACTGGATTTTGATATTGGTATTTGGGCCTGCCACTAAAAATGCTGCTTCGCTAAATTTGGGCGCTCTTGTGCGAATTTCTGGGTTTCTGGAAAATCCAAACCCTTCCTTTGGTATACCAAAAAGATTAGTATTGAGAATGCGGTCATTATTTTGATCGTGGAAGAGAGCAACGGCATAACTACCTGGTTTCAAGTTTTCAAAGGTAATGGTGAAGGGATTGTGAGTAATTTTGCTACACTGCTTTTGTAAGGCGCGATCGCGATCGCTAGGAAATCCTTCACTACTAGCAAATATACTGGCACAGACTTGTCCTTGTTTATTCTTCAAGCCATCAATTTCCACGGTGAGTTTGCTGTTAAAATTTGCCTTGGCACTAAATGACCATGCCAGATTTCCCAAAACTGCAAATAGCAGTATACTAACTCTCAATCCTCTAACCATAAAATTTTCACAGGATAAAATAAGTTTTCATTGTGATTCAGATCACGCAGACTCATCGTGACATGATTCGGTCAATACTCGCAAGCATCCTGCCATATTTAGTTTCTAGATTTGTCTGTATACGCAGTATTGATAATTTATCTCTGTAAAAAGATATTGTATTAAAAACAACGCAGATTTCCAATATCTATCCTGAGATAGCGGACTGGTCGAACTATTCACAGAAGAGTTGTCACTCAGTTAAATCTGGTTGTATAGCAGTTGCCAGGTAGCGGTTGACATCAGCTAATCAGAAAACACTGACACCAAGAGACTTTCAAGCCTGTTAAGAGTTCCCTATTCCCTGTTCCCTGCTATAAGTGTAAACTCACAGGCGATCGCTATCTTAATTGATCAGGTGTACCAGTTGAGCAAAAGGGAAACATCTATCGAAACTCCCATACAAGCTTATAGCCTGAGTTAAATAGAATCGTAGTGGTAAACAACGCTAACAAACCTAATTTCCTTAAAGAAACCGGGTTTAGAGTACCTGTAATATGGGAGACTTGGCAATATTCCCTATAAATCAGATTTAAGATGAGTAACACAATTTCGGAGATTGCAGTCAAGACCATCAAGGGTGAGGATAAGCAATTAAACGACTACACCGGAAAGGTACTCTTAATTGTGAATGTGGCTTCCTACTGCGGTTATACTTCTCAATACGAGGAGCTAGAAAAGTTGAACCAGAAGTATGGGGAAGCAGGGTTACGTATTTTGGGGTTCCCCTGTAACGATTTTGGAGCGCAGGAACCAGGAAGCAATGAAGAAATTGTGCAATTCTGCACGAGTAAATATGGTGTTACCTTTGAACTATTCGATAAAGTTCATGCTAAAGGCTCACAGCAGCATCCACTTTATGAGCGACTTACCAAAGCTGTTGAGCCAACAGGAACTATTGCTTGGAACTTTGAAAAATTTTTAGTTAATAAACAAGGTGAAGTGATAGCTAGATTTAATAGTAGTGTCCAGCCCAATTCACCAGAGATAATTGCCATAATTGAGAAAGAATTAGCAAAATAGTCATTAGGTAAAACTTTCTGTGCTATTAACTATTGACTGTTAGCTCTGGACTGTTAAATTTATTTACGTCCAGTCCCTTAGTTGAGATAATATTCTCAATTAGTAGTTTAATTTATTTGTGTCTAATTTGTCATGAACGTTGCAATCATTGGTTGTGGTTATGTTGGTTATAAGGTTGCTCAATATTGGCAGCAAAAAATGAGTTTTGTTGTCAGTGTAACCACAACTTCCCCTGAGCGTGTCCCTGCACTACAATCAGTATCCCAAAGAGTTGTAGTTACCTGCGGGAATGACCTAGATAGTCTAAAATCAGTTTTGCACAATCAAGATGTTGTACTTTTGAGTGTTGGTGCAAAAGGTGGGGAAGCTTATGAAGAAACTTATCTACAAACTGCCCAAAGTTTAGTTTCATCCTTGCAGCAGATTCAGAGTGTGAAACAATTAATATATACAGGGAGTTATGCAGTGTATGGTGACAGAAATGGTGTATGGGTAGATGAAGAAACACCGCTTGCACCCGCTAATTTAAATGCACAAATTCTCCGAAAAACAGAGGATGTGTTGCTATCAGCATCTAACGAAAATCTCCGCGTTTGTATCTTCCGCTTAGGAGGGATTTATGGGACTGGCCGGGAACTGTTGAAAATATTTAGCAAATATTCTGGTGCAACCCGTCCTGGCAATGGCGAGGATATCACAAATTGGATTCATCTAGATGATATTGTTGGTGCGATAGAATTTGCCCGTCACCGTCGTTTGCAAGGAATTTACAATCTGGTAGATGATGCACATCTCACCAGCCGAGACTTGCTAGATAGCTTATTTGAAAAACATAATTTACCGAAAGTTAAATGGGATACTTCTATCAAGAGTACCCGCCCATATAATGCTTGGGTGTCGAATGAAAAGCTGAAAGAGGCTGGATACCAGTTAATTCATCCACAGAGAATTTTTTAGCAAGTATTAAAAACTAGGAATTATGCAACCATCTGCTGTAACTAACACATCCAATTTGACAGCATCTCCTAGCCAGTTTTACACTTGGCAGAATTATCGTTGCGCCTACGAAATTCATCAACAAATTAATATAACACCTGATGGTATTCCTTTACTGTTAATTCATCCTATTGGCGTGGGATTGTCGCGGCAATTTTGGCAGCGATTTTGTCGCGAATGGTATAATACAGGTCAGCGTAATTCAATTTACAACCCTGATTTACTAGGATGTGGCGAAAGTGATATGCCTCATGTGGCTTACACTCCTAGTGATTGGGCAGAACAGTTGCAGTACTTTTTACAAACAGTAGTGCAAAAGCCTGTTATTGTAGTTGTACAAGGTGCTTTATTACCAGTTGCGATCGCATTAGTCCAAAAGGAATCAAATTTAATTGCCGGACTAGTACTTTCTGGGCCGCCAGCGTGGGCTTTGATGACAAAGAAATCACCAGAATGGCAGCAAAAATTTATTTGGAATCTATTAGATTCGCCTTTTGGAAGTGCTTTTTATCGCTATGCACGCACCCCAAAGTTTTTACATTCTTTCTCGACTCGCCAACTCTTTGCTTCTGATAATGCTGTGGATGCAGAGTGGTTGAATACATTGCTTGCAGGTGCAGAAAATCCTGCTAGCCGCCATGCAGTGTTTTCTTTTTTAGCAGGGTTTTGGCGACAGGATTATACTAGTTTTATCGCCTCTATTCAGCAACCAACATTAGCGGTTATGGGGGAAACTGCATCGAGTATTAGCCAAGACGGTAAAAAAGAAACACCAGATGGACGATTGGCTCACTATCTTGCCTGTTTGCCTCAAGGTCGAGGTCTAAAAATAAATGGGCGTAATGTTTTACCTTATGAATCAACTGCTGAATTTGTTGCAGCGATCGCGACCTTTATTAATGAAGTTTATTAGCTGATTGATAATTAGATTATACCAGTTCTCCCATGATAGGTTATGACTGGAGTTGATTACTAAAGGCAAGCAAAATTATGTTTTCCAATCGCCGTGGACAAAGAGTACCCAATGTCACTTTCCATACTCGCAATACTAACGACTGGGTGGATGTGACAACCGATGAATTGTTTGCTGATAAGACAGTGGTTGTCTTCTCCTTACCGGGTGCTTATACTCCAACTTGTTCATCAACTCATCTGCCTGGTTACAACGAGTTGGCTAAGGTTTTCAAAGAAAATGGTGTCGATGACATTATCTGTATTTCTGTCAATGATGCCTTCGTGATGAACGAATGGGCAAAGGATCAAGAGGCAGAAAATATCACACTAATTCCCGATGGTAATGGTGAATTTACTGAAGGTATGGGTCTGCTGGTAGATAAATCAGACTTGGGGTTTGGGAAGCGATCATGGCGCTATTCTATGCTGGTGAAAGATGGTGTAATTAACCAGATGTTTATTGAGCCAGACGAGCCAGGAGATCCTTTTAAGGTATCCGATGCCGAAACAATGCTCAGATACATCAACCCTCAAGCAGTGAAGCCCGAAGTAGTTTCCCTGTTTGCGAAAGTTGGTTGTCCCTTCTGTGCCCGTGCTAAAGCGATGCTCAAAGAACATGGCATCAACTATGAAGAAATTACCTTGGGTAAGGATATCACCACGCGATCGTTAAAAGCAGTTACAGGTGCGACAACAGTTCCCCAAGTGTTTATCGATGGTAAATTAATTGGTGGTTCTGAGGCATTAGAAGCCTACTTCGCTGCTAAATAGCTTTCAGTTGGCGCACACAGCCGTCACCAAAGTCATGCTATTTTTTCCCGCAGCCTGATTTGTAAGAATTGAAAGCCACAGATCCCCGACTTCTCAAAGAAGTCGGGGATATTTTTTCTCAAAAGTCAGGAGTTAACAAATCTTCAGATGAATAGATGTATTTTTGCCCAGCTACTCACTACTGATCATATAAAATTAATTCGGATTGAATTTACATTTATTTAAAAGACAATATGTTTGCCAGAATTCGCCGTCTTTTGAGTCAATTTTTTAGTAAATCAAGGACAATCAACAACGAACCACTGAATAAAGTGAGTTTGATTGTGATTATTTTGATTGATATTTTTATCTTGTTTAATGTTTTTACGGGACTCGATGATATTAGCAGATGGCATATCAGTCCGACCGAGGCTTATCCATGTTATTCAGAGTGGCAAGATTACCGGACAAAAACCACTAAAGATAAAGACTATGAAATTGTTAGACTTTCATTGCCATCTGACACGAACAATCAACTCAGTTTTCAGCGAAACTATCAACAAGCCGAAGTAGGACATCTGGGTAAGGTTTCTAAAACATGTTTGCAATATGCCGACTACAAAGATAAAATTAACAATCCTGAAAAGCAGCAACTCATCAGAAATATTGATCAGGAACAAGCGAAAATCAGCACCTTTGAACAAGAAAATCGCACTATTCAAGCCCAATATGACTCAACGCTGTTAGAAAAAATTGCCGGTCAGGGTCGTGAACAATCAATTAATCAAGTCAGTGCTGAAAAAGCTAAACAGGCATTACAACAAAATAATCGCCAAATTTCTACCTTTAAACAAGAAATTTCTACTCTTAAAAATGAACTACTTGCCAAACCGGAAAGCATTAGTTTTATAGCCTTTCTTAAAGATAACAATCAATTCCGAGAAGTTGATAAAGGCTATCATCAGGCATCATTTTGGTATCCAAGTATCCAGCTTGCTTTTCAGGCTCTCTTTCTTCTACCTCTGATTATTGTTGCCTTATCAGTTCACAAATTTGCCCAAAGAAGAGGATATGGACTAATCTCGCTAATTAGCTGGCATTTGCTAGTTATCTTTTTTATCCCGCTAATCATTAAAATATTTGAATTTCTTCAAATAGGTGCAATATTTAAATTTATCTTTGATATCATTAGCGTCATTTTTGTTGGTTTACTTTTTCTGATCAATTATGTTTATATCTTACTGATTCCAATTATTGGTTTTGGAATTATCCAGTTTTTTCAAAAATTTGTCTTTAATGCTAAAGTCCAAGCAGCTAGCAGAGTTCAAAAATCACGCTGTGTCAATTGCGCTAAGAAAATTCAACATCTTGATACTTACTGTCCGCACTGTGGTTATGATCAATATATTGAATGCCAAAACTGTCATAATCTTACTTATAAACATTTGTCGTACTGTAAACATTGTGGAACTTCTCAAGATTCCAGTAATTTGTAATCACTGAAGTCGTTGATCAGTCTTTTTAACTTAGATATGGAAAAAGTGAAAACAGCCAATAAAGAGAGTCAGTCGCCTGTTTCTTTTCTCAAAAACCTGTTGATTGCCCGTTGGCGATCGCTATTACTCCTCTTGATCGGAGTATATTTACCTTTGCAGGCGTTTGAAATCCTGACAGTGAAGATATGGCAGAATCAAGCTGGCTTACCGTGGGATGTGCCTATTCTGTTAGGAGTCCATTCTACAGTCAACCCACAACTGGATGTTTTAGCAGTGGCGCTAGCTATAATTGGGTTGCCTTGGACAGCGATACCGATTTTAGGTGCGATCGCACTTATATTATTACTTCAAAAACGCTGGCGATCGCTAGCTTATTTACTCACCGCCTCAGTCGGAAGCATCATCATCAACCGCCTAGCAAAGGAATTAATGCATCGAGTGCGTCCACAATTGTGGCAGTCCATTGCGCCTGAGTCTAGTTTTGCATTTCCCAGCGCACATGCCATGACGAGTATAACTCTGGTAGCAATTTTGCTATTCTTAACTTGGGCTAGCTCTTGGCGCTGGTTGGTTCTCATGTTCGGCAGCTTATATGTAATAGCTATTGCCTGGTGTCGTCTCTATCTGGGGGTTCATTTTCCCAGTGACATTCTCGCGGGTTGGATGGTTGCATTAGGTTGGACAATTGGTGTCAGTCTAATTATCAAACCGTATAGAACTAAAGCCAAATCCGTAGATGGCGATCGCCCTGAAGATGAAACTACCTTACTCCCTGAAGAAAGAAAGTTGATAACTGAGGAGTGATAATATGTCCGCTTAAAGACTTATTATTTAGGCTGACGCACACACGGAGACACGGAGAGATTTTAATGATAAATGATATGAAGGCTTGTTGCCGTGTCCATCACTAATAAGATAGATTTACATATACAGATTATGGACACAAGATCACCTTCATTTCTCCTCTTCATAATAGGGGCGGTAGCGAAACGAATGGGAAATCTGTACTACCAAAAAAAGTGAGTGTCACAAATAATTTCGCACGTTAAAGTGAGCAATTGGAGTTAAGGATGGATTTATATGCGCTTGCCAATCGCAATTAGTGCCATTTTAGTGGTGTCTTTGGGTTTGAATGCACCTGTTATGCCTCAACCTCCTATACAGGTAGCGCAAACACCAACATTTACTAGTTCCACCTTTGAACAATTTAAGATTAATTACCGATTATGGAGACAGCAAAGAATCTCTAATTATAGCTATGAATTCACTAGAAGTTGCAATTGTTTACCCAAAGCCACAGAACTAGTGATTATTCAAGTACGGAACGGTGTCACAACTTCTATCACTTCTAAAGAGACTGGTAAACCAGTAGATGCACAATTGTTTCAAAAATACAATACTATTCCTAAACTCTTTAATATCATTAGAAATGCGCTCATTCGGAAAGCGGCAAATCTGACTGTACAATATGATCTGAGAATCGGCTACCCAACTCAAATTAACATTGATTATGATAGTCGAATAGCTGATGATGAAATCTTCTTCACAATAAAGAATCTGCAACAAATCAAGTAAATATAGCTAACGAGAGCATTCATATATAGCGGTTCTCAATTGCATAGAATACAGCGCATTCGTAGGGAACATTGCTCATTGGTGTCAACTTAACCTGAAAGCCAGTAAGCAAGAATGTTTTGAGACATTACCTCATTTACCTCGTACCTCGTTCCCAGTCTCAGACTGGGAATGCCCCTCATTGGGGCTGCCGCCTCCCTTACTTGCGGCAGAGCAGCATTTCCCAACCCTGGCTGGAAACAAGGGTTATGGTTGTAATTGCCCGACCTAAATTTAATTACTACAATCCTTGAAAAAGGTCATTAATTGAACTTATACTCTGTTTAATTTGTTCTGTCAGAGAAATTCTTAATAAGTCAAGGGTTTCGGCTGAAAGATTGAGTAATCCCAAAGCATATAATAGGCTCGAAATACCAATAAATAGAGCCAGAAATCTCCCAAAACAACCGGGATTAATTTCAAGAAAACCTAATTTAGATTGCCCGATGACAGCAATCGTTATAAAAACAATCCCTGCTATTAAAAATGTGCTACTTGGAGTTAAATCTGTCATTTTCCGATTAAGATGCCTCAGTAATTTTATTGTAGCTATTATTAGTTCAAATTTCTGCCCCAGCTATATGCAAAAACATAAAAATTTTGCAACTCCACATCCACCCACCCCAATCTAATGAGGCTCTGGCTATTACAGTATCGGTGTTGGATCTCATCGTGTGCTATGATTTAGAAAGATATATTCTAATTTTGAAACCTATTGAGCGACAAATAGCGTTGATTGTCTCAATTGTGTATAAATCTTTCTATTTCGCTCAGATACCGAAGGACAAACCCAGATTCTGCAAGAAGCGAACTGACTCATCCATCTCTGGTAGAAATCAGATATTCTTAAGTTGCAGCTGATTTAAACCTCAATTTTGGTTTTTACTATTTTGCTGAAACTATGCAGTGGTAAAACTCTCAGCATCAAAAAACCAAAATGTTATCACTCTTGTACTAGCTTTGATTTAGTTTATATATTAAACTACACTAAGACGAGAGGAATAGTGGGTTTTTATGGAAAGCGTCCAAAATGTTAGTCAAGAGTTGAATGTAACAGGAGACACAGCACTAGAGCAATTACAACAGTCTACTCCCGAAGAGTTCAAAAAAGACATTTTCAAAAAACTCAGAGGTGGATTTTTTCTGGTACTGGGATATTTATTGTCACCACTATGTTGGTGGAATGACCTACTATTCAATCTGCCAATAGCTTATGGTTTTGGGTATGCATGTAGTTTACTTTCCCCAAAATTACTTCTACCTTGTTCAATTATCGGATACTGGCTTTCTAATATTGTGGGAATTCTCTTGATGCAATTCGGTTCTAAGGACATTTTTCAAAAAGAACCTCAAGAGCATAACCTCAAAAAAGAATTATTCACGGGTCTAATTTCTTCAACAGTTTATACTCTGTTGATTATCCTATTGATCCAGTTGAAGATTCTCGATTCTCCCATTTTATTCTCCAACGGTTAATTTAGTTGATCACGTTTTTACAAATGAATCGATTGTAGGGGCGCACATCTGTGCATTTGCTCAACTTAATGTGAAAGTTAGTAAGGGAGAATGTCTTGAAACATTATCTTGTTCTCAGTCAGAGACTGGGAATACCCCTCATTGAGGCTCCGCCTCAAGACTTGCGGCAAGAGCCGCAATGAGCAGCATTTCCAGCCAGAGGCTGGAAAGGAGGTTTGAAAAGGGTTTTGGCTTAAGTTGAGACGTATGACATCTGTGCGCCCCTACTATGTCGCAGATATTTAGTGAAAAAGAATCTCAATTTTTATCAAATTTTAAAATTTCACTTAAATTAAACAATTTTGGAGCCTCCTTACTTACAATTAATGGCAGCTTACCATTCCATTTTTCTATTGCTTGTCTTTGCAGGATTTCTGGAGTTAAACCATCACGTAATAATCTGTGCGCCTCAGCCTCTCCTTTGGCTAAATTAACTTTTGCCTCAGCCTCTTTTGTTGCTTTCAGCGCGATAAACTCTGCTTGTTTTGCTTCTTGTTCAGCAATCTGCTTCGCCTCCACCGCCTCACCAAATCGTTCTGAAAAATGGACATGAACTAGAGAAATATCATCAACTGCAACGTGATAGCTACCCAGTCGTGTGGACAATGCATCATCTACTCCACCTTTGACTTCTCCTCGTTTAGTAATAATTTCTTCAGCAGTATACTTTGCCATTACTGCTTTTAGCACTTCTTCAACTGCTGGGTTAATAATCCGAATAACTACATCTTGTTCATCTCCAATTTCTTGAAAAATGGTATTTGCTTCCTGGGGAATAATATGCCAGTTGAGAGCTACATCAGTGAAAACATTTTGTAAATCTTTGGATGAAGCCTCAGCCGAAATTTCCTCTTTTTGGACTCGAATACTCAACTTTTTCACAGTATTGACTACAGGAATAATTAAGTGAAGTCCTTCTCCTAATATTTGGTTTTGGACTTCGCCAAATTTCATCAATACACCACGTTCTCCTGCACTTACAATCACACAAGGCGTGAGGAAGAGAGTTATCAAGAACAAAAGAGCAGTCAGTTTACCGGCACTGTTAAAAGTTGTATTTTTTGTCATTTGTGTGAAACATGTATGCGTCTGGCATAGAGACACATATTTAGGAGTTGTGGGCTTCTTCCTGTCATGCTCTTATAACTTTGGCTCTAAGTCAATTTTCATGTCACTCTAGCCAAGGTAACAAATAGCGCTTCTCGTTATTAAGTGCAACTTTATAGAGAATTGGTATTATAACTTATACTTATAGATTACAAGACTGTGTTGAGTACAGTATAGTTTTTTCATTTAAACTCAACGAGCAAGACTTTTTTGAATTTTTTAGATACTTTTGTTCTAGTGTTGAACCTAATACTGGAATTATGCCAGGAGATATTCCTTCTGCTTCTTCACGCTGTTTAGTCTCTTTGTTAAAAACTCTTACAGTAGGGAGACCTAAATGCTGAGTAAATACTGTTAGCCTTTCGCCTACAGGAAAGGCTTGACGGCCATGCAAATGCGAATTTTTTATGATCGCAACACTGTTTGGCTCAAGAGAAATCGGAATTCTTAAATTATCTCGATAGCTTAATTCTTTAATCCTCATCATTCCACTTGAAACAACATGATCGTTTGGCGGCATCTTAATCCACGAAGGATCGTGATAGTAAACTTCTAAAAAGTCCTTTTCACTAAATGAGAAAACCGGATGTTTTTGAGTTTCACCAGTAAACTGTATTAAGAATTTTGTCCTTTTCGGATCACAGAGAGCATCAAACTCTTCTTCATATTTCTCTGCCATCAAGTGGGCAATATAACTCATGTCAACCACATAGTTTATACCTTGAGGACTTTTAGGTCTATGAAGATGTAAGATAGACAAAAACTTTTCTGTGTAGCAATATTCAAGACCGTCTGTATGAGGCGGAAGAGCATTTTTGTCACGTTTAGCTACTGCATAGCTTTCTTCTCCCACCGTTGAAATTACAAAACGCGTTTGATAGTTGTTAATAACAGATTGCCAAGTATCCTTTAACTTAAACTCAATAGGCTCGCGAAACATTTGGGGATAAAACGCCCCTAAAATTCCATCAATGTATCTAATATCAAAGACGTCTTCATTTTTTGAAGTAATGATAACACAAGGAAAATAGCTTAGTAAGCTTTTGATATTTTTAAATGTATCCTTTTCACACACATACCAGCTTTCCTTCACATAAATTGTGTACAAGTTAGGATCTATTTCCTGAAATGGATAAATATCTGTTATTTCCATGTTCTGTTAAGATTTTATTATTTTTTTTAATGTATTAGCAAAGAACTTATCCTTTGTCAGATTTCCTACTATCATCTATTAAATTTTTAAGAGTTGTTCATGGTTGACCAGTGCATTTCGTTAACTATTTTAGCAAGCTGACGCCATAATAAGCCTAGAACAATAGCAAATAAAATAAATATAAAATGGTAAATATAAAGGTTATTATTTTGACAATGGGTAATACTATAAATCATACTAGATATTCCCGAGCCAGCAGCTATTATGCAAAAAGTTGTTGGCAGTATTAATAGCTTTTTAACGAATTTGTCTTTAATCCACATAAATTCACGAAGTTGTTTTATTTTGTCGTATATATCTTGAGGAACCTGATAACTCTCCCATTCGCGAATACCACTTTCCCAGAATAAGAGCTGTTTTCCAAACATCGTGTTGATATTATCTTCAATAGCAACAATATATCTAGAAATTCTAGCCGTATAAATAAATTCAAGGTAATATTGAATAATAGCAAACCCACATATAAAGGGTATAAAGAGTGCAGTTGCTATTACGATAAATTCTTCACATTCATTATTTGTTTTTTGCTTCACCACTACATTAGCTATAGAAACTAAATTTGCACCAATTATTGCAAAACTAAAATTTACAATATTGTTAATTAGAGACTGTTTATTAATAATTTCACTACGAAGAGTCCTGTACTCTTCTAACATAATTTTTGTATATTCAATCTTTTTTTCCAACTCAGGATCTTGCATGAAAACTACTTCCTCTAAAAGCTCTTACCTAATTCATCTTTTAATTTCTATCAAAATTATCAATATCACAACCTGGGTATTTTAGTATACTTCCACATAGATAATATTTAATAACTCGTGGCTCGGAATCGGCGCAACGGAGTGGCTCTTGTAGGCTAGTTTATCTAGTTGTCTCAAGGACTAATCTTTCTGCTATGTACATTTTTCTCACTAGTGGTTGTCCCTTGTGTGCCTAACAACAGGCTCAACAAGATTTTAGCTGAGTTAATATTAAGATAAAACTTTTGTTCGTAGTGAGCGATTTATCGCTCTATTTTGTATCGTCGGTATAGCTGCCAGGAATGAGTCGAAAACGCGGATGTTCAACGTATCGACTCAAATCGTTGTTAACGATCATCTCGTCAGCATATTCAAAACCTGCGCCGTAGGCATCTGCAATCGCTAACTCTAGCAGCATAAGGGTACTAAACTAAAAACGGACGCGCCAGAAAAAAGCTAGAAACTGATTTAGCATCTACCGGCTCTCCTTCCAGAATAGCTTTCTCTAATTCTTCGGGAGTCAAAAACACAGTTTCGATATCCTCGTCTGCATCTTGTGGTGGTGGTGTCTCCAGCTTTTCCAAATCTCGCGCCAGAAACGCATAAATAATTTCATCAGAATAGCCGGGAGCTAGGAAAAATTCGCCTAGTTTATCCCATTTTTGGGCACTATAGCCCGTTTCTTCTTCAATTTCCCGCTGTATTGTCTCTAAGGGATCTTCATTTGGTTCCACAGTTCCCGCCGGAAATTCTAATATCCGTCCCTGAATTGCAAAACGGTACTGGCGCACGAGTACAAGTTTACCCTCTGGCGTCACTGGCACAGCTAGGGCACCACCAGGGTGACGAATACATTCCCATTCTCCTTCCGATTTATTCGGCAAACGCAAGCGATTTACTTCAAAATCAAACTTGCGTCCTTTATAAAACAAGCGTTGTTTCAGCAGTTGTGGTAATTCTCTACCTAATGGCATAGTAAAATCTGATTATCTGTGAATACAGAGGTGAAATCAGTGTTCTTCTGCGTTTAAGGATGGTATTTTTAATTGCCCATCAATAAATGTACACCAGAACAGTCTACATCTATCAGCAGTTCTTTAATAACACACCCAGAAACTGGTTCTATCCAATCTGAGGCAATTTCTGCCAGTGGTACTAACACAAAGGCCCGATCCCGCATTCGTGGATGAGGAATCTGGAGGTTTGGTGTATCGATAATAAAGTCATCATATAATAACAAATCCAAATCCAGGATTCGTGGCCCCCAGCGTTCCTGACGCACACGCCCAAATTTTTGTTCAATTCCTAACAAAATTTCTAATAACTGCTGGGCTGTGATTTCTACCTGCAATGTGACGCAGCCATTTAGGTAATCTGGCTGTGGTGGCCCCACGGCTTTGGTTTGGTACCAATTGGATCTGGCTTCTAAGAGAATACCTGGCGTTTGGGCTAAAGTCTCTATAGCTGCTTCTAAAATTGTCAGTGAATCGCCGATATTACTACCAAAGGCAACGGCGCTTCGTCTGAGCTTTGCTTCGGCGTAGCCAGCCCCAGGCATCGCACTCTCCTTAAGTAAGCTGTTTTCGGGCTGTCTTTGCGGATACTTCGCTGCACCTCTTTCAGAAAATGTCAATAGTTTTTATATTTCCAAAAATTATGAGAATTGCAGTAGTTTTACAACACTCAATTAACTAAATCTAAAAAACATTATTTTCTGGTGAATTTAGTTAATTATTTATAGGATACTATACTAACACCAAAGGTGGTGCTATAACCCCAAAGCTGATTGATGGTGGTTATATAGTTACTACTTTGAGCGAGGTACTGACGTGGGGAAGCTAACCTCCTGGTTCAAGCGAAGACCAACTAATTTGAGTGACTCTAGACAAGGAGGAAGGAATGAGAGCTTACCACCAGCACATCTGGCGCAGGCGAGGCAGTTACTGAGCAAAATGAAAATTTTCCCATCTATGAAGAGGGCCAATCAAGCAACTGGCGGTAAACCACTCTATCGTCGCATTTGGTTTTGGGCAGGCTTGGGTGTGGGTGGTGGAATAGTGGCTTTGATCTACGGCGTCAGTTTAATAGATCGGACTTTGCCAGATCAGGCGGAGTTGAATGCCGTGCTGAGAGAGCAAACACTGACCATCAAAGCTGCTGATGGCACCATATTACAACAACAAGGTGAAGCGACCAGAGAACAGCTAAAGCTGGAACAAATACCAGATAATTTAAAAAAAGCTTTCATTGCCTCAGAAGATAGAAGATTTAAACAACACAACGGAGTTGATCCTCAAGGAATTGTCAGAGCGGGTTTAAATAATTTGCGATCGCAAGGTGTGGTCGAAGGTGGTAGCACTATTACCCAACAGCTAGTGCGGATTCTCTTTTTGAAACAAGAACAGACAATCTGGCGCAAACTCAAGGAAGTCCGCCTTGCACAAAAAATGGAGAATGAATTAACCAAAGATCAGATTCTAGAGCGTTACCTGAATCTGGTTTATTTGGGATCTGGAGCTTATGGTGTGACAGATGCAGCCTGGGTATACTTTAGTAAATCACCAGATCAGCTTTCCCTAGCAGAAATGGCAACGATTGCTGGATTAGCTCCTGCTCCTAGCTTATACGCCCCAGACAAAAATCCCACAGCGGCAAAACGGCGGCGGGACTTAGTATTACTACGGATGCAAGAAGATGGAGTTATTACACCAGAACAAAGACAGGCAGCGCTTCAGGAGCCACTATCCCTGAAAAGCAGTTTACCTAAGCGAGTACAAGTAGAATCACCCTACTTTACCAGCTACATCCAAAAGGAATTGCCGAAGTACGTTTCTCCTAATGTGCTAAAAAGTGGGGGTCTAGTGGTGGAAACCACCCTGAATCCAATTTGGCAGAAGGTGGCAGAAGAGGCAGTTGCCAAAACGCTGCGAAATCAAGGACGCTGGGAAAACTTTAAGCAAGCAGCAATGGTGGCCATTGACCCGCGTAGCGGTGAAATTAAGGCAATGGTTGGGGGAAAAGACTTTGGTAAAAACCAGTTTAATCGGGTTACTCAGGCACAACGGCAGCCAGGATCGACATTTAAAGGGTTTGTATATGCCACTGCGATCGCTAGCGGTAAAAGCCCCTACGATAGCTACGAAGATGCGCCCTTTGTCGTAGACGGCTATGAACCGAAAAACTATAGTGAAAAGTTCCACGGTTCAATGAACATGCGAGATGCCCTCACCCGCTCTGTTAATATTATTGCGGTAAAGGTGTTGATTGATGTCGGATTTACGCCAACGATTAAACTTGCCCATGATATGGGGATAAAATCTGAACTCAAGCCCACCTATTCGCTAGCTCTCGGCTCGAATGAAGTGAATCTACTGGAATTGACCAGTGCTTACGGCAGTTTTGCTACTCTGGGATTGCATACAGAGCCTCATGGCATTACCCGCATCCTCAACCGCCAAGGCAAAGTGATCTGGTCAGCTAATTTCAAGTCAAAACGGGCCCTTGACGCTGACAGTGCCGCCATCATGACTTGGATGCTACGCAACGTCGTAGAAGCGGGGACTGGTGGTGCTGCTCAATTAGATAATAGACCAGTTGCTGGCAAGACCGGCACCTCCGACGAAGCCCGCGATTTGTGGTTTATTGGCTACATTCCCCAAATGGTGACAGGAGTTTGGTTAGGTAACGATGACAACCACCCCACAGACGGCAGTAGTGGTAGTGCAGCTTACACCTGGCACGAGTTTATGGCAAAAGCGGCAGAGGGGATGCCCGTAGAAAAGTTTCCCAAACGACCCAAGTTAGAAGGTCGTAAAAGCACCATCAAAGCCCAGTCCATCAAACCCAAACAAGTGCTGAATCGTTCTATTGACTCTGATGATAACTCAGAAGAGGAAAGTTCTAGAAATTCTAATTCTGAAGATAGTAGTTCATCCAGTAGACGTAGAAGCAGGAGGAGCTATTCTCAAGAAGAACAGCAATCTGGCGATTCTACCTCAAGACGGAGAAGGCGCGATCGCAACGAAGAATCAAGTTCCAGTAACTCTTCTTCAGAATCATCTACTTCACGGCGGCGAACTAGAAGAGTAGAATCTGATTCTCCCCCGCCTCAAAGAACTCGGCGAGAGTTACCTCCCGCAAATAGTTCCGGTTCTTCATCACCACAGCCATCCTGGCGGGATAGACTTAGACCTCCTCAGCAATAACAATTCAAAATGACACTCTCTACGAGACGCTAAAAGCGTAGCTTGCTTCTCTGTAAGAGTACGCGGACTCGCTCTAAGCGTACCCCTACGGGGAAGCAAGCTACGCGTAGCGTCTCGTAGAGATAGCTATGCCGTTGGCGAACGCGGGAGCGTGTCGCAGACAAGCCTCAAGGGACGCGAGTGCGTTTCCCCTTCTCACATTGGGAGAGGCTAGCGCCTTCGCGGAGCGTCTCGTAGAGAAGGGAGAAGAGAAGGCTTTACGCTGCGCTAACAAAATTCAAAATCAATACCTTTTGCAATTTACCAGGGTTCAACGCCTGTAGAAACGGAAGGTAATTTTTATAGATTTTCTCGTGTCCGTTTTGCTTCTATTAATTTTTGTAGTTCACCAATTTCATCTATGGTATAAAACTTCGGGTTAGGTTCAGCGTTAATTTTATCCATTAGAGCGTGAAAAGCTTCTGTATCATTACGATTCTCTAATAAATAACGTTTTAACTCTATTTTACTCATTGCTGCAAACTTAGGCTTGGTCATTCGTCGTATCTCCATTCACCATTTCGGTTAATTACAATACCTGTTTCTTCTCCAGCCAAGATATAGACGTCTGCTGTTCGTTCATCTAATCTCACTATAAAGATAGGTAGTAGAAATGTTGTGAGATTTTGGCAGAGGATAAAACAAATCAGATTTTGTTTGGGTGTAGGATACCTTATCAAGGTTGACTTACCTTTTTGATAGCTGCATCACACCACATCCTGACAGCTTCTTCCATTGCCTCGCTGTGACCTATTTCTAATTCAAGAACTAGATGTTTGAAATTTTTAACTAAATCCTTGGGTAGATAGGCAGCACTTTGGGTGTAATCGCTGTGGGTGCGTTTGTTAATTCGAGTTTCCATGATGAAAAAAGTGAATCTGCTGTTATGCTAGCACACTAGCTAATTGAAAATTAAAGACATTTTCAGACGGGGATTTAAGCATTGGGCATGGGAAAAAACTTGTTCAATAATTCTCCCTCATCTCCCTCATCTCCCCCTACTCCTCTACCCCTCTGCTCTTTCCTGTGCAATATCAAGTTGCTTAAACTAAACTACGGGGGGATGTTAGGTGATACGCTCATTTTATAGCGTATTAAATACTGTTGCATAACCTTGGAGAATATACTCATGGATTTATTGATGCAAATAGCAGCACCAGCCATAGATGCTGCTCCTCATTTTCCCTTCGCTTTCACCTTTGTGTATGTCGTTGGTTTTATTGCTGCTGTCACCATTGGTTCAATAGCTTGGTACAACTCGAAACGCCCCGCAGGTTGGGAAAGCAAAGAGCGTCCTGATTTTGTGCCTAAAGTTGATAAAGAAGAAACTCCGGGTCTGGGCGAACCGAAGTCAAAGTAGTGATGAGTGATGAGTGCTGAGTTTAATTGCCAAACTTAAAAATCATCTAAAGACGCGATTCTTCGCGTCTTGTAAACTCATAACTCCCTGTTAGTTTTGCACTTCAACCCAACGGCGATAAAGCTTTTGAATTTGTTTGAGAAGCAGATTGTGAGCTGGTTGACTTGAGTCATTCGGCTTCGCTATATCCTGCAATTGGGTCAGGAGTCTGGCTTCTTCGACGGCAACTTCACCATCGCTATAAATTAAGCCACTGATGGCTTCAATCAGATTTTCACAATCTTCAAGACTGGGGCGATCGCCTAAATACTCCCGCACCCAGGCATAGCACTCTTTTGGTTCTACAGGAACTAATTCATACAGCCAAGGCTTAATTTCTGGATCGTTAGCCAAACCTTTTGCTTGAGCTATTTCGCGCAGATATTGCCGTTCTTCTGGTTGGATTCTGCCATCGATCCAGGCTGCTCCAATCAGGATTTTAACTAAGTTTTTCACATTGTCAGGGGTAACCATTGCTGCCTCCTCTGGTAGATTCAGGCCTCCACCAAATCGTACAATCCCAAACAGTATTCACTCGGAATTATTGGTTTTTCTTAAGCGCACCATAAAAAAGCCATCCATGTCCTGTCGATGGGGCCAGACTTTAAACCAACCTTGAGGCGTAGTATGGGCAGAATCAGGTAACTCAACGCCGCTGGGAGACTCAATTTGCCAATCAGGTGACTCAGCTAAAAATGCCGAAATCACTTGTTCATTTTCTGCTGGATGCAATGTACAGGTGGCATAAACTAGTACACCATCAGGCTTGACAAAAGTAGATGTATGTGTAATCAATTCTTTTTGCAGCACCGAAAGTTCTCGGACAGATTCTGGTGTCTGTCGCCAACGCGCATCAGCATGACGGTGCATAGTTCCCAAACCAGAACACGGAGCATCGAGTAATACACGATCTGCGGTGTTTTGAAATTGGGTAAAATGACGACTGTCGCCAGTGTAAACTTGAATAGATTGTAAATTCAGCCGTTGAGAATTTTCTTGGAGTTTACGAAGACGAGAAGGAGTGCGATCGCAAGCCCAAATTTTCCCTTTATCCGCCATTAATTCAGCGATGTGGGTTGTTTTACCCCCTGGTGCAGCACAGGCATCAATTACCACCTCACCTGGTTGGGGGTCAAGCAAATGACTTACCAATTGAGCGCTACTATCTTGTACAGTCCACCAACCCTCTTTGAAACCAGGTAGTTTTTGAATTGACCCAGTACTACCAATCAATCGTAAAGCTTGGGGTAAATGAGGAATCCGTCTCACCAAAATACCAACAGATTGTAAAGCCGCCTCAACTTCTTCGATGGAAGTGCAAAGTGGGTTGATTCGTAAGTCGATTGTTGGTGATTGGTTCATCCATTCACACAGTTGTTCTGTCTGGGTAAAATCCAATTGTTCTAACCAAACTTGAATCATCCAGTCAGGAAAGCTGTGTAAAATCCCCAAGCGTTCCACTGGGTTTTCTGGAAGTTGTAACGGATCTTTCTTTATCTTCTCTGCAAGGCGGATGTACTGGCGTAATAAACCGTTAACAAAACCCGTAAGTCCAGAAAAACCGTTTTCTTTAGCGAGTTGGACGGTGGTATTAACAGCAGCTGAGGCGGGAATACGCTGTTGATAACGCAGTTGGTAGAAACCCAGATGTAAGATGGTGCGAAGGTCTTGGGGTTGTTGTTCAGATTTTTTTTTGGCGATTTGATCAATGAGAGTATCAAGAGTGCGCTGCCTTCTGACGCTGCCATAAACCAATTCTGTCACCAAGCGGCGATCGCAATCAGCCAAATTAACTTTTTGCAGCACTCTATCTAGGGCAACATCAGCATAAGCCCCCTTATGAACATCTCGCAGGGCGATAAAAGCTATTTGACGGGGGTTTGTCATGGAAATATGATTCAGGAGTCAGGAGGCTTTTGTATTCTAACTCCCAACTCCTGTACAGACGCGATTAATCGCGTCTCTCTTAACTTCCCTATCGAGTCAGATACGGATCTACAGTGGCGATTTCAAACTCACATGCTCTAGAAACTTGTTCTGCTGGTAATTTTCCAAAGCTGATTAATGGTAAATAAGTGGGGTTTGCCATCAGTTCTTTTGCTAATAAGAAACCAGTAATTGTCCAAGTTTGATATTTCCTAGCTTGTTTCCCAATCAGTCGCCCTTTCTTACCATCGTAATATTCTGGCCATTCATCATCAATGAGGCGTGGTTGGGCAATTTCAATCGCCTTTTGTGCCAAACTTGTTTTGTTAGTTTTCACCGCCGCCGCCGCTAACATCCACATTAAAACTGGCCAACTACCAGCATTATGATACGACCAAGGTATATTTTTGGGGTCACATCCAGTTACAATTCTGTACTCTTCATTTTGCAAAGCTGGGAAACAAATTTTCATTGGCATATCTCCTACTAAGTCATCCCATCGTTCCTCAATCAGAGTCATAATCGCTTGTGACTGTTCTTCGGTGGCTAAGTCGGAAATGATTGCCATTAAGTTTCCGAGGGAAAAGAAGCGAGTATCTAGCTGCGACGGGCCAACATTACCTGCTAGATAACCACCTTTTTTGGGCAGCCACTTATCTAATTCATAATAAGGAAGAGAATCTACATATATATTGAACAGATTAACAGCAGTCTTGCCATATTCTTCACTTTTGAAGCGATAAATTGCATTCAAGCGATTAATATCTATCCAATAATGCTGGCGAATATGAGCGCATAAAAGAGGCAACCGATTATCAATCGCTTCAACAATATCGGAATTCCCTTGACAAATTAGCAGTTCACGAGATGCACGCAATGCCGTGTAAAAAAGAACTTGTAGCTCTAGAGGATGCCCATAAATACCCATACGACGGTCAATCATACAAGCACCATCTGGAACCAACAGCGTTGGGTACATATCAAAACGATTCGCCAAGCAGATTTCCATGATTAACCTGATACCATTTTGGAATTCAGGTTTATAGGCTAGAGAAAAATCATCTGTGGCGACTACATAAGCACGCAACAAAATAATCCACCATAGGCAAGAATCTACAGGTGTAACTCTAGCGATCGCATGTTCACCAAAGTCTGCTTCTAAATATTCTTGCCCATTTTCTGATACAACTTTAAAGCTAGCTGGGATTAATCCTCGTCCAGGCTTATAGGCATCTAATGCCCTTTCTTTAGGCTGTAATTTTAAGGTTTCTTCTAAGAAATTGCGAACAATATCTGTTCTACCTTTGATCAGAAAAATTAGACCTGAAGAGACAAAATCCCGGACAAAGCACTGATCATAATTGAGCGCCTCTACAGATGCATCATAAGCGGCTACCGTCCCAACGGGGCGTCCTTGATAGTAGAGAATTGATTTTTCTAGCGCTCGCCAAGCGTCTTCCACTTCTTTTAAATTTTCAGTAGTTTCCAATTCGTTTAAGTGCATCGCCAGAATAACTCCATTTGGGTTGTGAATTTGTCGTAGATGCGTCTTCATTTATTATTTTTGCTATTCTCAGCATAGCAAAAACGATTCTTTGAATAGCAAATATAATTGCGATAAAGATTAATCAACTAACAATAAATAAATCTGCTGACATTTATGCACTTTATTGCTAGTTAATTTGCTTAGAATCGATTACTTTTTTGGTTAATTTTGTTGTTCTTCACCGCAAGCAGTAACATGATTCTTCAAAACAGTCACACAAGATATATTTTTAGATTATTTATTATTCCCTTTCATGTTTGGAATCTTTGCTTTACCAAACAAAAACATATCTTCAGTGCTGTTTAGGGTTTGCGTGAAGTTCAAACTGGTTGCAGTATATTTACTTGAGCAGGATTAGTTTTTGACACTAAGATGTCAGATTTCCCCCATAATCTAATAATTTATAACTTTTTATCAGAATATGCAAGATAAATGCTTGAAAAATTTAAGATATAAATACTTCTGAAGAGTTATATATTTTACCCTAATGGGAGTAGCTTGTCATCAGAGATTGTGCTATGAGTTTAATTTAGTTGGTAACTTATTTATCAAAGCTAATATATTTGTGAGCGTTTAACTGCTCCTGGAATTCTTTATAAGCTTGATTAATTGCTTGCATTGAGGCTTTTGCGATTGCAGAAGTGTTTACATCAGGATGATACAATCTTGCTAATCGAAGGTAGGCAAGTTTGACATCTTTGGGATGATAACTCTGATTTACGTCCAAGACTTCCCACCATTTCCCAGATAATACAGAGTCGAGAGTAAATTTATCAAAGCTTTGCATTTGACTCCAAACCTTGATGTTTCCACCATTACCGCCACTTACCAGCGTTTTGCCATCAGCACTGAAAGCAACAGGATTACGCCCAGAAAGATTTTGTAGTAGTTCCCCAGTATCTAGGTTCCAAAGTTTGATAATACCGTCTCTGCTGGCACTGGCGAGGATTTTTCCATCGGGGCTGATGGCAACAGACAAAACCGCCGCTGAGTGTCCAACTAGAGTACTGAGTAATTCTCCAGTATGGAGATTCCACAGCTTTATTGTGGCATCTGTGCTACCACTAATAAGAGTTTGACTGTTAATACTGATGGCAACTGTATTTACTGCTCCCAAATGTTCAGTGAGAATATAGCGCTGTTGCCAAGTTTTGACATCCCAAAGCCTAATAGTTTGATCAGCGCTACTGCTTGCAAGGATTTTACCATCGGGACTGATGGTGACAGACAAAACTGCATCTGAGTGTCCATTTAAGGTGCGTTTTACTGTTCCCGTGTTGCCTCCCCAAATTCTAATCGTCTTATCAGCAGCACCACTAACAAGAATTGCCCCATCAGGACTGTAGGCAACTGAGTTAACAAAACCATTATGACTGTAGGGAGAGTTTAAATAAAAGAATGTATAGAGAAACTTTTTTGTGTCCATCTGCCAACTGCTGATTTTGCAATCGACACTACCACTTGTAATCTGCTGTCCATCAGGGCTGATAGCAACAGATAAAACTGCCTCTGCTTGTCCAGAGAACGTGTAAAGCCATTTACCTGTTTTCAAGTTCCACAAATTAACTTGTCTGTCATCACTGCCACTAATCAAGGTAGTACCATCAGGACTGATAGCGATCGCATTAACTGCCGCTAAGTGAGCCTTGAGTATGCGTACACATCTCCAGATTTCAGGTAGCTGGGTTGTCAGAGATATTATTTCTGGTTCAATATTGCGAGTAGAAGGTTTAGGGGTAACAAATTCTGATTTTTTCTTGAATTCAGCCTTGAGCGATCGTAACTCATCCTCGACTTCCAAAACAGCAAATTTTTGGTTGAGATCCTCACCAGATAAAAATGCATCTAATTCCATCAATGCTTCTGAATAGGCATCCATCAGCAAAACTTTCTCTTCCATTCGCTCAAAAAGCTGTGCTGGAGTTTCCCTAATTCCAGATTCATCTAACAGTTTGGCAATACCATAGGCGGCGAGTCCCACCACTGAACCAATTCCTACCATCGGTACTGCACCAATACCAAATGCCAGCCCTACTTTAGGTGCAACTAAACCCATACCACCGACGACGCTATAAACACCAGCACCGCCGACTGCACCAACTCCCATTGTAGCGATCGCAGCAGCATCTCCCTCTGCGATCGCTTTAAAAGCGCCATAAGCAGCTGCACCAACCACAGCACCAGCACCGACTACAGGAATTGTACCAATGCCAACAGCGCCAAATCCGCCTGCTAGTCCCATCCCGCCTACCGTTGCGGAAACACCAGCACCGGCTATTGTTCCGCCTGCAATAAATGCTGCGCCTGTTTTAGAGTTTTGTGTCACTGGTTTTTGTTTTTGAACAGGAACAAACTAGGAAATTGGCTATTTATTTCAGGACTTACGCAAACAATAGCCGAAAAGAGTCATTTTCTGGTAGGGGCAATTCATGAATTGCCCCTACAGCGTGTGGTTTTGCGTAAGTCCTAATATTTGAAAAAATTCTCTGCATCATGCCTTCAACTATAGACCTTTGCTATGCAGCCAATTGATAAACAGGTCAGCGATCGCTAAGTTCCCGTGTTCAAGCATTTGCAGATGACCGTGGCCAGGGAGTCCAACTTCAGGAAGCCAAATAAAATCACCCCGGAAGTATTTTGCAGTTTCTGCATCTATCTCACGAGAATGGCGCGGGTCTTGGTCGCCCGTAATCACACATATGGGAATATCAAATAGTATCTGAGGGTCGCAAATATAAAGCCCTCGTCCTTCAACATTTCTGCGTTCGTTGCTAATCCGCGCACTCTCAGCGACCAAACTGCAAAAGTAATTTTCAAATGCCTGTTGCGGAAAAGTATCTGAGTTGGTGAAGTACTTTTTAGTATCTTCACGCGACTGGATACGTGGACGGTCTTCGGGAAAAGCCAAAGAAGAGTTTTTTGTGATAACTGGTAATAGATTGGCTGGTGGCCCTGGTGCAATGCCTATAATAGCTTTAACAAGTTTGGGATGAGTTTGTGCCGTCTGCCAACCAACGACACCAGACATACTGTGGGTAAGAATCACAGCCGGGCCAATCTGTTGGAGTAGCGCGACTGTAGCATTGATTACCCGTTGATATGACATCACAGCCAAGTCTGGCACAAAGCCCGACCGACCATGCCCTGGCCAGTCAACAATATAGGTTGGGCAGCCTTTTTCTGCCAGATATGCTGCCCAACCTTGGCGATTATCAGGTGTTTTGACAAAGCAAGTACCTGTATGAAAGGCGCCATGTAAAAGCACAATAGGAACTGAATTTTGGTCTTGACTCGGCCGGTAATATTGAACGTACATTTGGTACGGAATAGCACCAACAAAGAATTCTGTTTCAGTGTATGAATTCATTTTGAGAAAAGACTTAAATCTTTACAGCAATGTTCATTCTTCACTCGCTACAAAAAACTATTAACTGAAATTTTGAACAGTTACTCTCGTCCAATTATATCATAGTCATGGGAAGACAATCTGCTGAAATCAGCTTCTAATCTACCTTTCAAGCACCTCTGTTCTGGATGGATTTAAGAGCGATGCCGAAGGCGGGCTGCGCCTACGCGTTTAAGTTTCTCTAATGGTTATTTGTGGAGATTGAGGAGAAACGAACCACAGAGGCGCAGAGAACACTGAGGAAGAGAGAAGAGGTGCGGCAGGTTTTTAAACAGTAAAAGCCCTTCGATAAGTTTACCAAAGGGCTAAAAATAATATTTGTCCCAGAGGTCTTGTGCAAAGTTTAAATTTAATCTTGCACAACTCTTGTAATCAAATAAATTCAAGGGTTTGGTTCACTGTGGTTAAGAGTTTTCCATGCGCTGTATCCAACATAGCCAACTGTTGCTGTTGCGGCTAATGGAAGTAATACCGGAGCTGCTACAGCTCATCCAACCGCAGTTAAAGTTCCAATCGCTGCCCCTGCTACGGCTGAACCAACCGCAGTCCCAGCCCCTGCGAGAACTGCCGCATGTCCCGTAGCCATCAGCGTTACCGCGCTGCCCGAAAACACTCCCGCAGCAAATGCCGCAAGATTTCCACAGTCACTGCCTGACTCACAGTTGAAAATTATCACATTTCCTGTTGCTGCCTGAGCCGGAGCAGGTGAAATCGTTAGAGCGCTACTCAAATTAACCAAGCTTATTTAGATAAAATTCAAACTGTGATCACAAATCTTCAGGTGTTAAACCTGTCACTTTGGCAATTCTTGCTAACATCCGAGGCCCAATCTCTTGACCATCGTGAAAGGCAAACACAAAATCAGCCCAATCAGGGCGTGTCAGAATTTTATGCGAACCTGACTGGCGTTTAATCTCCCAACCAATACGCAGCAAAGCAGCTAGGACACGCTTTGCTTTTGTGCTAGACCACTCACTCATGCTGCGGCAAATGAAACGCTGACTAGCTCTGGAGTTACTTCTCCATGTTCCAGCTTATCTGCTAATACACGCAGAGCTAATGCTTGAACTCTAGCAACTGCTTCTTCTCGTGTCTGTCCATAAGCCAGTACACCAGAAAAACCAATCACTTCAGCTAAAAAGCGTCCATCCTCTTCTTGTTCAATTTCTATCGTGAAGTTCATAGCCAGTGAAGGTATTGTAATAAAAGCGATTCCTGAAATAAAACAAAAAATTTATATGACCTCAGTTGATTCTAGCAAGCACAAAAAAGCCAGAGCTATCAAACCTACCAGCCGCCGCCCTGCTAAAGAACTCTGTAGCGAGTGCGGACTATGCGATACATACTATATTCACTATGTCAAGGAAGCCTGCGCTTTTATTAATCAGCAAATAGGCGAACTTGAAACAGAAACGCACACGCGATCGCGCCATCTCGAAAACCCTGATGAACTCTATTTTGGTGTTCACCAAGACATGATAGCGGCGCGGAAACAGCAACCAATCGAAGGCGCACAATGGACGGGTATTGTTAGCAGCATTGCCATTGAAATGCTCAATCGCGGCTTAGTTGAAGGTGTCGTCTGCGTGCAAAACACCAAAGAAGACCGCTTTCAACCCATGCCCATCATCGCCCGGACTCCAGAAGAAATACTAGCAGCACGGGTAAATAAACCAACACTTTCCCCGAACCTTTCCGTATTGGAACAGGTGGAAAAATCGGGGATGAAACGGCTATTAGTGATTGGTGTTGGTTGCCAAATTCAGGCATTACGAGCAGTAGAAAAACAACTTGGCTTAGAAAAGCTGTATGTTTTGGGTACGCCCTGCGTAGATAATGTTAACCGCGCCGGACTGCAAAAATTCTTAGAAACCACCAGCCGATCGCCTGAGACAGTCGTGCATTACGAATTCATGCAAGACTTCCGGGTTCACTTCAAACATGAGGATGGCTCATCTGAAACTGTGCCTTTCTTTGGCTTGAAGACCAACAAACTCAAAGATGTCTTTGCCCCATCTTGTATGAGTTGCTTTGATTACGTCAACTCCCTAGCCGATTTAGTTGTTGGCTACATGGGCGCACCCTTCGGCTGGCAATGGATTGTAGTTAGAAATGACACTGGTAAGGAAATGCTGGATTTGGTGAAAGACCAGTTAGACACCCAACCAGTGATGTCTAAAGGCAACCGTAAAGAAGCTGTACAGCAAAGTATTCCCGCTTACGATAAAGGCGTTACCCTACCGATGTGGGCAGCAAAACTCATGGGTGTGGTCATCGAAAAAATCGGCCCCAAGGGTTTAGAATATGCGCGGTTTTCGATTGATTCTCACTTTACTCGGAATTACTTATATGTGAAGCGGAATCATCCAGAGAAATTAGAAGCCCACGTTCCAGAGTTTGCCAAGCGTATTGTTGGGCAATATAAATTACCAGAATAGTGTTTCGCGTTTGTGTGAAATATATCTGAGCCTGCAAAAGCAGGCTTTTTTGTCTAGTAGCAGACTTATATACTAAATAGTAAAAGCTTGTTTGTAATTTTCTGCTGAGGGACAGGACTTAATATTTAGTAATTATTAAGACTGCTGAGAAGCTAATCGCTTACGGGCTAGAGTAACTGCTTTGACATTCTCGGTAATTATAGCTACTTGACCACATAATCCAACTAGATTACCTATTCCTTGCGTTTTTCCACTAGCTTTACCTTCGTATGAAACTATACCTACTATAAAAGCAGTGACAAATATATATCCAAAAATTTTTAGATTATTTACTCCTCTGTTGAGATAAATCATGCAAGCAAGGGGAAGAAAAAATGTTAACACACCAGCAACGATAGGGCTTTTTTGTGCTAGTTCTTCAGTTCTGCTTATATCTCTTTTAGTGGGGAGGAAAGGATTCCAAGGAGAATTTGGGGTTTGATTTTGATTAAAGTCAGTTGTCATTTTTTTTGTTAATACTTTTAACAGGCAAATAGCTAGCTTGCATACCTCAATAATTCAACAGAAACATCATTCTTGGCTTCAGAGTCAACACGGTTTTTATTTACAAGTTTTTGTAATATAGAAAGTGAAATTACTGAGGAGGAAGTCTGAAAAGTATAAGATGTAATGTTGAACGAAGGAAGCTATAGGGCAAAATCTTCTTAAGCCTCTCCCACAGCTTTGATCGCCGCCTCTGCGATCGCTAACCTCTCCCCCGATTCTCTACTCAGTTGTAACTACTAGCTTGACGAGTAAACATCAAGTGATACTGTCCGCCTAGTGCCATGAGTTCGTCATGAGTGCCTACCTCGATAATTTGACCGTGTTCTAATACTACTACTCGGTCTGCTAGTTTTGCCAAGGCGAGGCGATGGCTGACTACAACGGCTATTCTCCCCTTCGCCAAGCTGTGCAAAATGTTGTAAATCTCATGTTCTGTTTTCGGATCAAGGTTCGCTGTTGGCTCGTCAAGTATGACTAGTTCGGCTGGAGACAGTCGCAACAAAGCACGAGCGATCGCTAATCTTTGCCATTGTCCCCCTGATAAATCAATACCACCTTCTAGCTGTTTGCCTAAAAGGGTTTCTAAACCGTGATCTAGCTTCTCAATTACTCCAACCAAACCAGCCTCGCCGATCACCGAAGCGATCGCCTCGTCATCCTGCATTTTCGCTAAATCCCCAAAAGCAACATTCTCCCGCACGGTAGTTGGAAAGCGAGCGTAATCTTGCATAACTACATCAATCCGCGATCGCAAATCTTCTAATGGGAGCGATCGCAAATCCTGCCCATTCCAAATAATCGCACCTTGGTTAGGATCATAGAGGCGACACAATAACTTTGCTAATGTAGTCTTACCAGCACCATTCTCACCCACTAATACAATCATCTCGTTGGGGTGAATCGTCAGGTTGATGTTTTTCAGGATTGAGCGTGGTTTACCGCCGTAGACATCGCTGTTGGGATAGCTAAACGACAGATTTTCGATGTAAATACCTGTCTGCGATGCTTCATAATCAGTTGCATTTAGACCTGATAAAACTTGCTGATGATTCCCATTTTTTTCAAAGTTCCGATTATTAACAGCCGATTCCCTAACTCCTCCCGATACCTTTGTTACTGACTTTGATTGCAACTCTAGATGAGAACGGGATAACTGCGGCTCTAACTCCAAAAGCTGGAAAATAGGTGTCGTTGCCAGTGCAATATTATACAACTCTGACCCGCCAGACATCAGATTCTCCAAACTCCGATGCACTTGCAAAATTACCCCGGTGTAAAGCGCCAAATCCCCCAAAGTATGGGTTCCACCGATCACTCCCTGGACTACGTATATATATGGTAACGCCAAACCTAAACCACTCAATAAAGACCAGCCAATAACGGCTGTTGTCCCCCGACGGCGGATTTGTTCCATTGCCCGAAAAATAGTCCGGTAAAGTCCGTGCCAGCGTTCTAATAGTAAGGTTTGCAAGCTAAACAAGCGTATTTCTTTGGCGTATGTCTCCCCGGTTAAAACCGTTTTGTATAAATTCATTTCACGAAGAACACTCGCTTGGGTTCTTTCTACTCCCCAAACTTGCTTACGGTATTTGATCTGCACATACATCACAGGGGTAATGCAGCTAAACAAAATTAGGGGTACCCACCAAGCAAGAGACACCAAAAGCAGTATGGCTGGAATGAAGATAAAAACTCCCTCTAACATCGTCACAAGCCTCATACAAAGCTCTGGTAGTCGTTGCACTCCCTTTTCGGTCAACTGCACCAAATTGAGCAAATCGGGTGTTTCAAACAGAGCAATATCTTCAAAAGTGGCAATCTTTTCAATCACCTGTCCTTGGACAAAACCGGAAATGCGATCACGCAGAGAAGTATATACAAAGGGATTGATGTTTGCGATCGCATCACTTACCAAATTCACTAGCAGGGAACCTGCAATACTGGAGAGTAGCAGTGGTTGGGAAAGTATCAGGGCGATCGCATTCTCCGTTGTCCCGATGCTCAATAAGCGGGTAATTTCATCAATGATCACCTTGTTGAGCCAAATGGCGATCGCTGGGCCTGCACCACCCACTAATGCCAGAATTGTCACATAGCGTAGCTCCTTTGGAACTACCTGCATCACTGTTGCCACACTGCGGCGAAATGCTTGGAATGGAGAAATTTCAATTATTTGCATCATGTTTCAAAGTAGCAAATATAGCAAAATTCTCACTCAGACGTTGTGATCTCAATTTATATTTTGTAGCGGTTTTCGACTCAGATCGTGTGATTTAGGATTGCGATATAATTCTCCTCTTCATCACTTCAAACAGGGGTAAGGGGTCAGGTTAAACTAGATAAATTAGCGCGTGTACGCACTATAATTGAACTGCAAGGCAGCTGCACGCAGAGAAACATGGAAAAACTTGATCGCATCACGCTTAATCCTAATATTTGCTTGGGGCAACCGACAATTCGGGGTATGCGAATCACTGTTAGTGTCATCCTCAAGATGCTAGCAAATAGTAAGTCCGTGGCAGAGGTATTACAAGCCTATCCAGAACTAGAAGCTGAAGATATTCAACAGGCACTCAAATACGCCGCTTGGGTTGTTTCCGATCAAATTCAGATAGTCCCAACTGCTTGAGGAACACCTGTGACTGATATCAGGCTACTAGCAGACATGAACATTTCACCTCAGACTGTAGCTGTGTTGCAAGGGGAAGGATGGGATATTATTCGAGTCTCTGATGTTTTGCCTGCAACTACATCCGATTTGGAAATCTTAGAATTTGCCCGCCAGGAAAATAGAGTTGTTGTAACTCAAGATTTAGACTTTTCTATGCTGCTAGCCTTGGGAGGTTACAATCAACCAAGCTTAGTCACCTTGAGATTATCATTAACTGACACAGATATCATTACTAAAAGGCTCATGAACACAATTCCTCAAGTAGAACAAATACTTAGGGAAGGTGGTGCTGTGACTATAGAAGATACTGCTGTACGTACCCGTAGATTGCCGATGAGGTAATTTGTAGTTACAGCAGCGGACATCCTGGTTAGGACAAGTCTGGTATGGATAGCTGTGACAGCAGATCTCAACTCATATCTTGCACCAGGCGACTAGAAGTCGCGGCTACACGAGACTTTACCTGCCTCCGCAGGTTGAAAAGCCTTGATTTGCGTTAGTCCGCGTAGGCGGACTTCGTTTGTATAGCCGCGATTTCTAATCGCTAGGGCTAGGTGCAAGATGTGAGTCAACGAAACCTAAACTTAAGTTGATTGTGACTGAATCATCCACACCAAAATACCTAAGACTTGCTCTACTGGCGGGATTAAATATTCAGTTAAATCAATAGTTACAGTGCTGTCCTCCAACTTGAGGAAAGTCCATAAATTACCACTAGTAACACTACCGTAGATAGTAGCAATAGGTTTTTCGTATTTGGCATTAAACCTTTGGGCGGCGATCATTTCTGCGATACATTGTCCCAAACCACCTTTAAGATTTTCCTTTTTGGCTTCCACTATCACCACTGCTGGGGCTTCAATAAATAACTGTTCTGGTGAAAGGCTAATCAGAAAGTCGCAAAATCCCGCCAGTCCAACTTCTGGTTCAACATTAAATTCTTCTCCAGAAAAGAAACTGATTTGTCTGTTGAGAATTTTTCTGACTTCAAACAATATTGGGCTGATAATCAATTCTGATCTAGCTTTCTCAGAACCCATTGCAATTGCTAGCTGGATACTTTCTGCTAAAAAATCAGCCAGTAGGGGACTAGGTGAAATTGGTTCTATAGGAGGTAAAAATCGCCCACCTTCTACCAAGGTGAGATTAAAGTCTTGTTTTACTTTTCTTAAAGAAAACTCTCTATAGGACATTAAGTTAAGTGTCTTTTAGTGACATCCCCTCTCCAATTCGGAGAGGGGTTGGGGTGAGGTTACGCTGGATAAATCCGCAATCTTCTATTTGGTTCTTCGCCAAAACTATGCGACTTGAGGCGATAATGTTCTATCAACTCATGTTGCATTTTGCGGACTTGGGGAGAACGCGGCAATAACTCGACTGGCTGTCCTTTAGGAATCACAATTTGCTCAACAGCAAGTCTAGCTTCTTCCAAGGCGTCCATCTCATCATCGCTACCATTGTGCAAAAACAGTTGCAGTTCTCGGTCATCGGCCATCTCCGGGTCGTCGATGTTCAGCAACCGCCGCAAACCACGGGTAATTTGGGGAATGGTGCTGGACTTAATCATGTGGATCGGTACATGACGGGCTTTGGCCATTTGGCGTAATTTGGCGTGGTTTTTGACGTGCGATCGCAGTGCTAAAATTGCATCAGCACTATCTATATCTTTTGTCAATACCACGGGTAAAGTTAGTACACTAATTACCTGTTCCAGTTGGTGGCGGCTAACGCCATAGGGGTAAACGTGCAATGGCAAATCTTCACCATTCGGCCCTGGCTGTCTGGTAGCAGCACCCAAATCAATGCTCTCAGAATAATTGAAGGATTCATCCAGCAAACGATCAAACTCACTGCGTCCAGTCACCCGCTCTACTGGCAATTGCGGTAGTGCTACCATTTGTCCAGATGAACGCCAGCCATTAGAGCCATTAGACGGTCGCGCCGGTGGGAAAGATTCTTCCACCGTCCCTAGCTGTCCACCACGACCATTGACAACAGCTAACTGGCGTGTAACACCGATTTTCCCGTGGTCATCAACGGTTCTCGTTTGTGGGGTAGGCTGACGCCCCCGCAACAGATTATCTACTGTATCAGCAACACTTTCGTGTACTGTCCAGCGTTGGCGTTCCAACATTTCCACCGCAATTTCAAAGGTAGGAGGGGCTTTACGCTCCAAAACAGTCTTTTGAGAGCCTCGCCGTCTAGCTTCATCGTCTCCCAGTGTCACAGCTTGGATACCCCCAACTAAATCAGCAAGAGTAGGGTTTTTAATCAGATTTTCGATCTGATTCCCGTGGGCAGTACCTACCAACTGTACACCCCGTTCCGCAATGGTACGAGCCGCTAAAGCTTCCAGTTCCGTGCCAATTTCATCAATGACGATAACTTCTGGCATATGGTTTTCCACTGCCTCAATCATCACCTGATGCTGTTGATTTGGATGAGCCACTTGCATCCGCCGAGCGCGACCAATGGCGGGGTGGGCAACATCACCATCCCCAGCGATTTCGTTGGAGGTGTCAATAATCACCACTCGCTTATGCAGATCATCCGCCAAAACACGGGCAATTTCCCGTAAGGCAGTAGTTTTGCCCACGCCTGGACGCCCCAGCATGAGAATCGATTTACCAGTTTCTACCAAATCGCGGATCATGCCAATGGTTCCGAATACCGCCCGACCAACGCGACAGGTCAAGCCAATAATCTTACCCGTGCGGTTGCGGATGGCGCTGATCCGATGCAAAGTTTGCTCAATTCCTGCCCGATTATCTCCGCCAAAGATTCCGACTCGTTGAATGCAATCATCTATCTGTTCTTGAGTAACGGGTACTTCGCTCAAATACTCAGCTTGATTGGGAAAGCGAGCCTCTGGGCGACGACCCAAATCTAAAACCACTTCTACTAAACTATCTCGTTTGGGATGGCTCTCTAGTGCTTGTCGCAGGTCTTCGGGCAAAATGTCTAATAACTTTTGGAGATCGTCTGTAATCGTCATGCTTTCTATGGTGACGTTTTTAGAGATAGCGAGGACATTTGCGTGCAGGAGAACTCGCCGTGGGTAATTTTCCGTAACGAGCGATTAACGCTCCTGCTGTGACTTGATCTGGGAAACGAGAGAATGGGCAAGTTCTACAGCTTGCCAAAGTAATACGTCATCTTCTTCTAGGCGAACATTCGCCTTCACATTGGTGTTACTTACCTCCTTATTCTCTAACTCTTCGAGAATTGGTGACAGCAGTACACGGGCGTAGCTACCGTAGGCGACCCCGGCAATGGAGGAGGGGGGGCAGGCAGCAGGCAGCAGGGGGAAAAATCCTTCTCCTCTGCCCCCAGCCTCCTGCCCCTCTGCCTCTTTGAGTAGTCCCATTGCCTTTAACTTAGCAACGGTATAGCTATTAGTGCCGCCTGCTAACTGCACATATCCCGGTAACTTAGCTGCCAAAACTTTTTGCCCTAATTTCACCGCAGCTATTGTAGTACCATCGCCAATATCACCACTCATCGGACGACCGTCGGTTTGCCAAATTAAAGCACTCTTGAGCGGGGCAATCAGGTCATACACTGCTCTTAGGTAGTCAGTCATCCCCTCGCCATCCGGACAACTGATGGCTAGTAACTTTAGTTGATCGGCCCACGGTGAAATTGCTTGCCATAATTGCTCAAATTCTGCCAACCGCCCCACTTTTGTATGGATTTCTACGGCATCTACTCCCGTTGACATTACCAATGGCGCGATCGCTCCCGGCGTTGACATATATGAACTTGTATAAATTATACCATATGGACAAACTGGTATACAACGACCGCAGCCATAGCACTTTTGTGATAAAACTCCCGAAAAGTCTTCTTTTATACTGTTAAACACGATTGCTTGTGCCGGACAAATCCGTTCACAGGGTCTAGGGCAGTCTGTAGGACACTCAGTAGGATTAAATTCTGCTTTCCGAAAATGGGGATCTTCTCCATCGTTCAGGCTGACCATCAAAAAGGGTGAGTTGCCTTTGTAGCCAAATCCTCGCTTTTGGGCATCCTTAGCAAGAGTTCTGGCTACTTGTAGCGCTGCTTGCGCCGCTGCAATCACCGCTGGATCAGCTGCGACATCTATGCAGTCAGCGCCCGCCAAAGTATAGGCCAACGTTAAACTTCTGACTGCCGGCAAATGCTGGAAGCTGGCTCCGCAGATCAGCTTGAACCAGTCACCTTGTTTGAGAGATTGTAAAGGGGCGAACAGATCAGTCACATTTCTATTATGCGTTTATGCGACTAAAAATAGTAGTCTGTAATCAAGAAAAAATCCGGATTTCCTAATTAAGGGACTTGCAAGTAAAAAAAATATCCAACTATTTTTTGTGGGTTGGGCTAGAAGCCGAGCCAGTTTATCGGACGGGCGAGACGCTCCGTCCCTTGCGCGGCGACCATAGAAGAAGTTCTGATGACTTTATGCGTAAGCTTGCAGGGGTACGGCGCAGCGCAAGGGACTTCTCTCTATATCACAAGATTGGATAATTTATTTGTTGAAAATCCCTGACCACAAACCTGGGTTAAATTTGATTACTTTTCCCAAAAGAGCATTAAAGCTAAAAGATGGTCAATAAATAGGGCTTGCAGTTCACCCGATAACTCAAATTAGTTGCTCCACGCAACAGATGTGAATTGGCTGCCAAAATACGAAGAAATCATCGCTACCTTTAAGCGGACATAATGTAAAACCGTGTCCTATTTGGGGCGAATAAGACACGGTTTTACAGGAGTATTTACTTATAATATTACAAAAATCAAAGTAAAATTTGATTTATACCAAAGTAATCCATTTACTGAGATTTTCCTGGTTGATTAACTTTCTCTGTTGTGGGAAAGATTTGGCGATCGTAGTTTGTCTTTTCCTGAGTCAGAGCGATCGCACTAAAGAAAATGGCACTTCCTACAGCCAGGGCGATCATCGGGCGCTTCAGCAGGACAAAATCTCTGATAATCCTCGCTAAAGGTCGGCTTTGACGACGTAGCGCCGAAGAAATCATCAATTGTCTCCAAGTAAACGGATCGCGGACATAATGACCGCTTTGGCAAACTACTAGCCGTTCCTGGCAATAGGGACAGCAAAACAACCCCATGCGCGTTTTAACAGGTTTGGGCGTAGCATTTCTTTGGCAAATTGGGCAAGTAACATAATGATTATCAAAGGTGTGTATATTCATTTACCTCGTCCGCCTAGTCCATTTACTCGCTCTATAACAATAGCTATATTGAATTGGGATCAATACTTAGCAGACTTCCAAGTATGGTCTGACATCAGCCATAAATCATACATACATTGTATTACTACCAAGGATGGCTCAATGGTCGCAACACGAGTATAGCTAGATTTAGGCAAAGATGACTCCTAGTTAATGTTTGCGGGTGCGTCCACCCAGCCCACAAAAACTCTGTTGTCTCTAGAAAGAATAGCGTTGGCGCCCACTCGCACCCCACTAGCGCTCGTTGACCCTTAAATAATAATTGTCTCCTATTTAACCATTCTCCTCACAAAAATTTTGCACAATGACATTTTTTACTAAAGCTTTATAAATCAAGCAAATAAAGTCTACTTGTCTGGTTGCTAAATAATGGCTCACAATGAGAAGTAACAGATAAAAATTTAAATTTTTTCTTACATTTACCCCGCCTCTCAATGACTCTCTTGCCTCCCACTCAACTGAGGAAGGTAACGGAACAACCTGCCTTTCCTACACCTTCCGCTCCTTTAGCTCACCTAATTAATCGTTTTCAACCATCCCCAGAAACCGTCGTGCTGTTTTTAGCCATGCTCATTGGCGGTGGTACTGGTATGGGTGTAGTCACCTTTCACTATTTAATCCAGTTGATTCACCAGCTAATGCTGGAAAATTTAATGGGTCAAATCGGCGTCTGGGGTGCTTGGACTTTAGCCTGCGTTCCCACCCTTGGCGGATTAATCGTTGGCTTGATGCGCTGGCGCACTCAAGACTTTGGCCCGGGACTTTCATCTTTAATCGCCGCCTCTCAGGGAACAGAGATTAGGCGACCACTACGACCAGTTACGAAGATGCTGGCCGCATCTGTTTCTTTGGGGAGCGGTGCTTCTTTGGGGCCAGAGGGGCCGAGTGTGGAAATTGGTGCAAATTTTGGGATGTTGTTTTCTGTGATCTTAAATGTATCTCAAGAACGACAACGTTTGCTGTTGGGTGCTGGCGCGGCGGCTGGACTTGCGGCTGGATTTAATGCTCCCATCGCTGGAGTGTTTTTTGCCCTAGAGGTGGTGATGGGAGCGACATCTTTCGCTACCTCTGCTGTGAGTGTGGTGCTGCTAGCGGCGGTGGTAGCAGCATTAATTGCCCAAATTGGTTTGGGGACACAACCTGCTTTTGATTTACCTGCTTACCAAGTCCGTAGTCCTTTGGAATTACCCCTTTACCTTGGCTTAGGTTTAGGGGCCAGCCTAGTTTCTCTGGCTTATACTCAATCAATTCGTTTAGCAAAAGCTTGCTTTGCTGGGAAGGTTCCAGGTTTTGACTTTTTGGGACGAATTCCTCAGCCGATTCATCCAATTATTGGCGGTGTAATAATTGGTGCAGTTGCTTTGCACTTCCCGCAAATTCTGGGCGTGGGTTATGAAACTGTTGAAGCGATGCTTCAGGATGTGGAGTTTCCCCTCTACCTGTTGGTGGTGCTGTTGGTGGTGAAGCTACTGATAACTGCAATTAGTGCAGGTAGTGGTTTCATCGGCGGTTTGTTTGCACCAGCAATGTTTTTAGGTGCTTCTTTTGGTTCAGCTTACGCCAAAATTTTGGCTGTGGCATTCCCGGCTATTTGCGATCAAATGGCGGCTCCCCCAGCTTACGCAATGGTAGGAATGGCAGCAGTACTAGCTGCTAGTGTCAGAGCGCCGTTAACGGCTATTTTAATGCTGTTTGAATTAACCCGCGACTATCGGATTGTTTTACCGTTAATGGCAGCTGTGGGTTTGAGTGTTTGGCTAGTAGAAATGATTAAACCAACTTTTAACTCTAACTCTAACCTACAACAAATTGGTCTTTCGGAATTGAAAGATGAACAAGCGGAAATTGTGCAGCAAATTTTGGTAGAAGATGCCATGTACCCCTGTCCAAAAAAGTTACCTGCAACCCTTGGGGTGTTAGATGCAGCTGTGGAAATGACACGCGATCGCGCCCGCAGTGCTTTAGTAATTGATGAAGTAGAGCAATTAGTTGGTATACTTTCTCTGGAAGATATTAACCGTGCCCTTGCTCTTTGGCAAACTTACCCAAATTCGCTAACTGAAATTCCAGATGATTTATCCAGTCAAACCCTGATAGATATTTGTACTACTGAAATCCTCTACGCATGGCAGGATGAACTATTATCTGAGGCTTTAGACCGCATGAATCTTCGAGGTTTGCATCAATTACCAGTGGTAGCACGAGACAAACCCGATCGCATTTTGGGTTTACTAGAAAGGGAGCAAATTGCATTCACCTGCAATTTAGCAGTTACGCGGAAGGCACTTCGCCACTATTTACCAGTCTTACCCACCACAGATATAGTTATTAGTCATTAGTCATTGGTCATTGGTCATTGGTCATTGGTCATTGGTCATTGGTCATTGGTCACTTGTACTGACTTGTACTGAGCGACGCGTTGCCCTGAGCCTGCGCCGTTCGCGCAGCGTCTCGTAAAGAAGGGTCAAAGTAGGGTTGCCGTTGGCGCAGCCTCTCGTAGAGAAGTATTGGTCATTAGTCATTGGTTTTCACAAAGGACAAATGACAATTGACTAATGACCATTTATAGTCATTGGTTTTCACAAAGGACAAATGACAATTGACCAATGACTATCTATAGTCATTGGTTTTCACGAATGACAAAGGACAATTGACTAATGACCATTTATTAAGCGGTGGCTTCTATGGCTTCATCACCTTCCCGATCTTCTGGATCTACCTGTCTCAGACGAATGTGCTTTTTGCCTAAAGTGATCAGAAACTCATCTCCAGGTTTAAGATTCATCTGTTTTGTGTAAGCTGAACCTATAAGTAAGTTACCATTCGATTGCACACTAATTCTATAGCTAGCACTACGTCCACCACGCCCATTAGCACTGGGTGTACTGTCCAACTGAATGCCTTCGGCATCAATTAGGGCATTTAAGAACTTCATCATATTGACGCGCTCTATACCATTTTTGGTAATGGTATAGTAGCCGCATTTTTTGGCTTTGTCTTCCTTGCTCTCACTCTCTAGCTCTTTAACTTTTTTGAGCAGTTCATCACCGAGTAGGGGTTCAATTTTTTTCAGTTTAGGCATCAACTTAGGTCGAAAACGAATGTTTGAAGTGTTGGAATCGATTTTATTTTAGCTGACGTTGAGCTAATAGGAACATAATCCTTTAGTTTTTATCTCAACCTAGCCAAGTATATTACACTCATCGGCACAATTGTTATGTGATTAACAATATTTCCAAGACAATCTATTTTAGAGAATGCTGGCAATGCTGATAACTATATATATAGTTTGTGAATCACTGCTAGACTATAACAAGTTTTAAGTTTTCTAAACTAACGCTCAAAAGGTTGTCTCGTTGCTGAGGATGATAACTGAGTCACCGAATGATAAGCAAAACTGATCCTTAGTCATTGGTCATTAGTCATTGGTTATTTACAAAAGACAAAGGACAAACAACAAAACTTGCCAAAATGAAACTAACTACCAGAGGACACTATAGTGTAAAGGCGTTGCTAGATTTAAGTTTACAGCCAAGATATGGCCCTGTATCTGTGAGAGCGATCGCCAAACGCCAAGATATCCCAGCTCCTTACCTCGAAAAACTACTAATAGAAATGCGTCGTGCTGGGTTAGTGAAATCAATTCGTGGTAGCATCGGCGGATACCAATTGGCAAAAGAGCCTGCACAAATATCTATAGGACAAATTTTAGAAGCAGTTGGCGAGACTAGCCATTTACCCCATCACACCCCAGCACCTGCACAAGCTGAAGATTGGGTAACATTTAGCCTCTGGCAGAGACTCAACCAAAAGCTCAAAGAAGCTTTGTACGGTATTACTCTGGCAGACCTTTATTATGATGCTCGTAGCTGGCAAGCTTCCCTTGGGGAAGAAGCTAGTTTTGTGGTTTAGTCAATAGTCAATAGTCCAAATATTGACCCTTGACTGTTAGCTCGACTTTATCCAAAATTAAGAACTCGGTTTTCTTTATCCGGCAAAAACCCTGGCTTTTTGGCAAATACTTTTTCCACGTCACAGATTATCGATGAAGTTAAAAAAGTAAAACTACCGTCCCAGAAAGGTTTCAGCGATAGCGATCGCATTGCGAAAAAAATGGATAAAGTCGAGGTTAGAGGATATTTGAAAAGTATTGGGCGAATAGAATTCGCTACTACACAAACTTTCGTCCGCCTACGCCCAAAGCATGAAAAACCCTTGATTTTTCATGCTTTGGGCGTAGCGTTCCGCAAGGAAAGGTGGGTAAAGTCTCGTGTAGCCGCGACTTCCAGTTGCCAAGGCTTTTCAAACAACCTCTTGACCCTTGACTCGTAATACCAATTCTGTATGAAGATGCGCCAAATTATATCAGGACTTAAGTACAAGAAACAAAAACGAAGCGCATTCGCGTAGCGTCTCGTTAGAGAAGGACGCATTCGCGTAGCGTCTCGTAGAGAAGGACACAAAGTAATAAGAAGTTAGAAGGTTTGGCGCAGCCTCACAAATAAATGGTAGAATTTATGACTAATAATATCTATATCTTAATAATTGCTGCATTTTTAGATTACTTAATTGGCGATCCTTGGGATTGGCCTCATCCAGTGCAAGTTATGGGGTGGGTAATTTCTCGTCTGACCAAATTTTCTCTCCAATTGTGTCAAAATTCTCTAACACAACGCCTAGCTGGAATAGTATTAGGCATTATCCTAATAATTGGTAGCGGTCTTGTTGGCTTTTTGATTATTCAAAGTGCCAGATGGGTTCATCCGTTGTTGGGAATTGCAATAGAAAGCATTATTTTGGCTAGTTGTTTTGCTGGCAGAAGTTTGCGAGCAGCAGCAGTGGCTGTTTTACAACCTTTAATAGCGGGAGATTTGGAGAAGGCTCGGAAGATTTTAAGTAATTACGTTGGTCGAGATACACAAAACCTCTCACAAGCAGAAATTTTGCGAGCCGTTTTAGAAACGGTTGCAGAAAATGCCACCGATGGGGTAATGGCTCCGCTTTTTTATGCAATTGTTGGTGTGTTTGTGCCAGTTGTGGGGCCAACTCCCTTGGCTTTAGCATATAAAGCCAGCAGTACCCTTGATTCAATGGTGGGCTACCGAGAAGCACCCTATACTTATTTGGGATGGTTTTGTGCGCGGTTGGAAGATTGTTTGACTTGGCTACCTTGTCGGTTAACAGTCGTGACTCTGGCGCTGTTATCGGGTAAACCGATGCATGTTTGGCGAATTTGCCGTCGGGATGCAATTAACGATCCTAGTCCCAATTCTGGCTGGAGTGAGTGCGCCTATGCTGCTTTTTTGGATGTGCAGATGGGGGGTACAAATTGGTATCGCGGGGTAGCTAAGTACAAACCACTGCTAGGAGATGCTATTTATCCCATTACTGCAACTTCTATACAGAATGCTTTGCAGCTGACTCGATATTGTTTTTTGCTATGGTTAGGAATAGCGATCGCTATATTCTTAATACTTCCAAATAGGTAATCATAAATATAAATTTAGGAGAGACGCGATTAATCGCGTCTGTACAGGAGTTAAGAATAAAAACTCCTAACTCTTAACTCATCACTCCTAACTTATCACTCGCTATGTCTGCAAAAGTAGTTGAAATTCTCTCATCCGAAGAAATCCGTCGTACCTTGACTCGCCTTGCCTCTCAAATTGTGGAAAGGACGCGTGATTTGTCCCAACTGGTGCTTCTTGGTATTTATACCAGGGGTGCGTTATTAGCCGAATTGTTGGCACGTCAGATTGAGACGCTGGAAGGTGTAGCCGTGTCAGTCGGCGCTTTGGACATTACATTTTATCGAGATGACCTCGACAAAATTGGCTTGCGGACTCCGGCGAAAACCAACATTCCTTTTGACCTGACGGGGAAAACGGTTGTACTCGTGGATGATGTGATTTTCAAAGGACGGACGATTCGCGCTGCTTTGAATGCCGTAAACGAGTACGGTAGACCGGAAGTGATTCGTTTAGCTGTGTTAGTAGACAGAGGTCATCGGGAATTACCAATTCACCCAGATTTTATTGGCAAGCAGTTGCCTACTGCTAAAGAAGAAATTGTCAAAGTTTACTTACAAAATTGCGATGGACGAGATGCAGTGGAGTTGATTAGTCATTAGTCATTAGTCCTTTGGAGTTGGGAGGCAGAACTATAGCGCTTCTGGTTTGGGTTTCGAGTTATGAACACGAAGTTTTGAGTTATGAACACGAAGTTCCGAGTTCTGAACACGAGGTTTCGAGTTCTGAACACAAGGTTCCGAGTTCTGAACACCAAGTTCCGAGTTCTGAACACCAAGTTCCGAGTTCTGAACACCAAGTTCCGAGTTCTCTGCTCAAAAACTTAGCTACGATCGCTACACTAATACGAAAATACGGCTGAATCAGCAGTTATTTTTACAAGCTAAGGGCTTAATACCAAATGCTAAGAAGAACTACACTGTGATTAAGGAGCAATTAGGTAGCGATCGCTCAAAATAAACTGCGTGTTTAACCTTCTTCAGCCAATTGTAGAATTCTACACCAACAACAAAGAGTTTATTAATAACCTGCTCTCAGGTGCGTTCCCTGCGATCGTCGGTGTTTTATGGTGGTTCATCTGGCGACACCGCCAGCGACGCATTCCAGAGAAAAGTTACCAAGCCCTCAAAATTAAACCCGACGACTACGAAGCTTGGAACAACCAGGGCAATGCGCTAGTTAATTTGGGAAAATTAGAAGAAGCGATCACCTCTTATGATCAAGCCCTCAAAATTAAACCCGACTATCACGAAGCTTGGAACAACCGGGGCTATGTGTTAGGAAATTTGGGAAGATTAGAAGAAGCGATCGTCTCTTATGACCAAGCCCTCAAAATCAAACCCGACGACCACCAAGCTTGGTACAACCGGGGTATTGCACTGCGAAATCTGGGAAGATTAGAAGAAGCGATCGTCTCTTATGACCAAGCTCTCAAAATTAAACCCGACTACGAGGAAGCTTGGAACAACCGGGGCTTTGCGCTATTTAATTTGGGAAGATTAGAAGAAGCGATCGCCTCTTACGAGCAAGCCATCAAAATCAAACCCGACGACCACGATGCTTGCTACAACCGGGGCTATGCGCTATTTAATTTGGGAAGATTAGAAGAAGCGATCGCCTCTTATGACCAAGCCCTCAAAATCAAATCCGACTACCACGATGCTTGCTACAACCGGGGCTATGCGCTATTTAATTTGGGAAGATTAGAAGAAGCGATCGCCTCTTATGACCAAGCCCTCAAAATCAAACCCGACAAACACGAAGCTTGGTACAGCCAGGGCGTTGCGCTAGGAAATTTGGGAAGATTTGAAGAAGCGATCGCCTCTTTTGACCAAGCCACCAAAATCAAACCCGACAAAGACCAAGCTTGGTATAACAAAGCTTGCTGTTATGGTTTGCTAGGGAATGTCAATTTGGCAATAGAGAATTTGCAACAAGCTATCAACCTAAATCTTGAATGGCGAGAGATGGCAAAAACTGATACTGATTTTGATAATATTCAAGAAGATCAGAGGTTTCAAGATTTGATTAGTCGTTAGTCATTGGGCATTGGTTAGTAGTTTGGTTAGTAGTTATAGCGTTTCCTAATCACATGAGGTATATCTTAGCCCCCTCCTCGCTTGCGGGGAGGGGGTTGGGGGTGGGGTTCTTGTACCTCACAAGGGCCGAGAACCACTATAATCTACCGCAAAATTGGGCTACCATGATGATGAACTAAATACCACTTACCACCGAGAAACTGAAATACATTTGTAGCTGTTGATTGTGCTTCTAGTCTTCTCCCACCTACCACTTGAAACACATTTTCTCTCAACACAACGTAGGCGATATTATCACTTACTTCTGTAGCAATTATATCTGTGTTAATTTCAATATAAGCGGTATTTGTAAATATCTGTTCCCAAGAAGTGCGAATCTCTTTCCAGCCTCGCAGTATATTACTTCCAGGATGAATACAAAAACTACCAGTTCCTTGTGACCAAACTGCACTCATTGTCTCAATATCTTTTCTTTCAAAAGCTCGATAAAAAGCTGCATTAGCTGCTAAGACTTCATCCTTCGTCATGGGTAATCAAATATTAAAAGTTAGGAGTTAGGAGTTACGAGTTAGTTAGGAGTTAATAAATTATAACTCTCAAGTTTGACAAATTAGTAATTACCCATGCCCAATGCCCAATGCCCAAATCCCTTTGAGTGGATTGCGGTTTGTGGCTAATCCATAGCATGATGTCATGAAAATTTGACATTGTGGCGATCGCTCAACATCGAACTAGTTGCTAATGTTATGAAAGCATGACAATATGATCCCAGAAAGGCTGATAAATTCGTGAAACAGGCAAAAAACCTATTTAAACCACTTGATCCCTAGATATGCTTAGTGGTTAATATTGACTTAAGAAACTAGAACTCCGCCGATCCCAAAGAAATGCTGATTTTGGCATAACCAGGAATTGAAAGGAAGTGGCCTCAATTTAAAAACAGACTAAAAAACTTAAAAACTGGGCAAAACCAGGAGTCAGGATAAGAAATTCATCTGGAGTGGATGAGATTTTACATAGCATTCTTTAACCAGGGGAAATCATTTACCGCTTAAACTACTGGAGGCCAAATTAATGGTAAAAGAACGCCCGCCACTAGAGGAGATGACCTTACGCCAACTACGCAAAGTTGCTAGCGAATATAGCATCTCTCGCTATAGCCGAATGCGTAAATCACAACTTCTGGCATCAATACAAGAAGTCCAGCGCAGCAAAACTTTACTCAGTCCATCTCGTTCATTGGAGGCACAGGAAACCGTGGAAGCTGCAAAGTTTGAATTAGGTCAGGAAGATCGTACAGGTGGATCTTTGGCTGATGTTGATGAAGGACTCGCAGATTTGCCCTCTGGCTATGGTGACAGCCGGATTGTACTCTTACCACGCGATCCTCAGTGGGCTTACACTTACTGGGATGTTCCGAATGAACACAAAGAGGAACTGCGCCGACAAGGGGGACAACAACTGGCACTACGGATTTATGATGTCACCGACATCAATATTGAATACCAAAGCCCCCACAGCATTCAAGAATATCCTGCTGATGAACTAGCCAGAGAATGGTATATACCAGTTCCAGTTAGCGATCGCGATTATGTGATCGATATCGGCTATCGTGCTGCTGATGGTCGCTGGTTAGTACTAGCTCGTTCTACTAAAGTACACATTCCTCCCGTCTATCCTTCTGACTGGATAGAGGATGTCTTCATCACTGTCAACTTTGAAGAAGATTTGCGTGGACAGACTCAGTACGAACTGGTTCCCCCTGCCAAGAAGATTGCAGTTACCGCCAATGGTAATGCTGGTAATGCTGGTAATGCTGTGAATGGCAACCCCATCTACGACCAAATATTTGGTTTAGCAGAATCTGCCGAAGTACTACGGGTTGCTGGTTCTATCTTCGGCTCGCAGCAAGTTTCAGCGCGTCCTGAACAAGCCATCAGCTCTTACATTTTCCCATCTGGTGTGGGTATGTGGGCAGTTCCCACCGCGTCTGGCTTAACCGCTTCCGGTGTCGGAATGTCAGGTGTTGGCTTCTCGGCTTCCGCCGTACCAGTGCGTCCACGCCAGTTCTGGTTAATTGCCGATGCTGAGTTGATAGTCTACGGTGCAACCGAACCCGATGCTACCGTAACCATTGGCGGCCGTCCAATTAAGCTAAATCCAGATGGAACATTCCGCTTCCAGATGTCCTTCCAGGATGGTTTAATTGACTATCCGATTTTGGCTGTAGCTGCTAATGGTGAGCAAACCCGGTCAATTCAGATGAAATTTAATCGTGAGACACCATCCCGAAATACTAACACCAAAGAAGAAGCTGTTTTAGAATGGTTCCCTTAAGTTTTGGCTCTGAGATTAACTCCAGACTGAAATTTTAAATTATTCCCCGCTATAGTAATTCTGTAGCGGTTTTTTTTGCATTAGTATGTATACAAAAAAATTATTTTTGTTATTTAGCTTGATAATTGCAGCGAGCTTATTATCAGGTTGTCAAAAGATTGAAGCAAATTCAGTCGCAAAAGCATCTAAAACTTGCCCTGGTAAAGATGCCAAGTTCAGTATTGATTTTTTTAAAACCAATAATCAAGGTAAAAGAAATCAAAGAGGTATTAACAATGTGATTATTTTTAATCCCAAATCAGCAGAATTAGATTTCAAAGTTAATGTTGGTCTATCTCATAAACTCTACGCCAAAGATGCTAGGGGGAAACTGCGTAAAGAATATGTAGCAAAAAAGTTTCATGAACTCATCGGCGATGAGAATGCCAAATTAAACGGACAGCTACCCATTGCCGCAATTAATGCTGACTATATAGGTACTGATGATAAACCACAAGGCTTAAATGTTTCTCGTGGCGTAGAGTATTCAGGAGCATTTAAAAATAAACGTTCTTCCTTTGGGATATCAGGAGGTACACCCAACCAGCGACAGGCTACTATCCAAGCTGGCAGAAGAAAAAGCGATATTCTCAATTACAATTTAGTGGGCGGTAATGGCAGATTCTATCGTCAGGGTAAGTTTAAAGATATTTGTCAAGATTTGGGAGAATTTGCCTGTAAAAATGCGACTAATCGCTCTCTGGCAGCTATCACTAATCAAGGCTATGTAATACTATTAGTTAATGACTTGAAAGCTAATTCAAATATTGAATTATCTCAACTTAATCAAGAGTTACTGCCAAATATGTTTGATAATGTCCTGGAAGGCATTGCTAGCAATAACTGTTTAGGTAAGATTCAAGAAGGAATATTATTTGATGGAGGTATGTCTCCAGGATTGTATTATAACCAGAAAACTTATGTAGAAAACCTTGGGCCGATTGGTTCAGTTTTTTTGATTTACAAAAAATAAAACTAGATTTACTTCCATCTGGCTAAATTTTAGAGTACTGACTCTTTAACTTTTTGCGAATTCTCAAGCTTGTTTGGATTCACCCAACGATTAACGAATTCCTTGTTATGTTTGTACACCTTGATTTGCACTTGCTTGGAACTTAACTTGACAACTTCGGCGGCAATTCTTTGAACATCGCTAGAATCGGCGCGAGGCTTGTAAAGCCAAATGACTTTTTGCCCTACTTCAAAGTAGTTAGGATTGCTAGTTAAAGAAGGCGCACTTTCTGCCCAAGAGGGGAAAGCAATTGCTAAGTTGATCAAAAGTACTAAGACCACTAAAGTGATTTGGAAAAGTTTCATGATCATTGCACTTGTCTTGGGTCTGGCGGGGCAATCAATCTGCTGTTCTAGCATTTAGCTATTGTCCTTCTTTGCTTTCTCAAAGTTGAAAGGTAGGTATACTAAAACTTCTTTGGGCAATTTCTCATTAGTTTGCTCTTTGAATCCTGGCAAGACACCTACTTTTATCTCACTCATAAATTGCTGTTGCTCTTTCATTGTCGGCAAAACACTTGCTTTAATCTCATTGAGCGCTTGCTGCTGCTGTTTGACAATTTGAGTCAGTTCTTGTATTTTTTGAGCTTGTAATGTGTCAAGTTTTTCATGTAGCAATTCAATATTTTGTGTAGCTTGACAATTTACCAGGTGGTCATATTCTTTTCTCGCTCTATATCAGACTGACGATTTTGACTCATCAAAACAATGGGTGCAGTGTAAGCCGAGGCAAAGGAAAACACCAAGTTGAGCAAAATGAAGGGAGATTGATCCCAGTGAGGCACCCCAGGTGTGAGGTTCAATCCTACCCACGCTGCTAAAACAGTACTCTGCCCAATTAAAAATGACCAAGATCCCATTTTTGCTGCCATCGCATCAGCTACTCACTGACCAAGTGGTGATTTGTTGGCTTCAGCTTTTTCTAACAGTTGTTTTTGGGTGTTGACGTTGCTGGTTGATAATTTTGCCGGATTCATGTTGCACCTCTTTTTCACCTAAAATTTGATAGCACTAGAGATTTGGGGAATTAATTACTCAGCTTTTAGCTGTATTAATCGCAAGCCAAGTTTGTATTTGTTCAAAGTTCAAATCTCTACTGATTTCAGGATAAAGCGACTTGCAGAATAAAATCAAATATTCTTGTTTGTTAAAACGATAAATTAGAATTATGATAAAATTTGTGATGCTCTAACTTGAGATCACCGATTTATTAACGGCTCTTAACTATCACGCCGTAAGTGTCCCACGCTCATTCTGTATTCAGAATCAGTGGCGAGATACAGCAGTTTTCTTTTGCATGAGGGACTTCTTAATAAAAAAACATCCCAAATTTTCTTGTGGGATGGGTGTCCGCACTACGTGCCGCTACGCGAACACCCGTCCCATATTCAGGGCGGGCTTTCCGGCCCACCCCACAAGATGGATAATTTATTTCTTGTCAGTCCCTGAAGTACAAAGCTATGGGTTTTGAGGCAGGAGGCAGCAGGCAGAAACTCTTTGTATCTGATTTTCTGTCCTGCATTGTGTACCTCACTTACTTGCAAACTGCTGTATAAGGGAGCTTTGATCATCTCACGCGATTCCACCGTTTACACGGATGTTTTGCCCAGTGATCCACCTGGCTTCGTCGCTAGCGAGAAACGCTACTACGTCGGCGATTTCTTGCACCTCTCCCAGTTTACCAAAAGCAGCCATTTGGGCTAAATGGTCTATCTGTTCTTGTGTTTTGCCTTCTCGGAATAGTTCTGTATCGGTGGGGCCAGGAGAAACAACATTAACTGCGATCGCCTTTGCACCCAATTCTTTAGCTAGTACCCGCGTGATTTGTTCAACAGCACCCTTGGTTGCTACATAGGCACTATAAGTTGGCAGCATCATCACCGTAGTTGATGAGGAAAAGTTGATAATCCGTCCCCCATCTGCCATGTGTTGCGCGGCTTGTTGGCAAGCAAAATAGGTGCCTTTGACATTAATGGCATAAATCTTGTCAAACTCTTCTTCTGTCACCTGAGTAATTGGTTTATAGAAGGCGATTCCGGCATTGTTGACCAAAATATCGACTTTACCGAAGCGTTCAAGTGTTTGCTCAAATAACCGTTGGATGTCGTGTACTTTGCTAATATCAGCTTGGAGGGCGATCGCTTGTACTCCCAACTTTTCAATTTCCGCAACAACTTCCTGTGCTTTGCCTGCATTACCCGCATAGTTAACGACAATAGATGCGCCGTTACCTGCTAATTTGAGTGCGATCGCTCGTCCAATTCCCCGCGATGCACCTGTGATAATTGCAACTTTTCCGGCTATTGATGCCATAAATTAATCTGGTTTTTGTAAGTTGTCTGTCTTCCTTAACCAAAAGCTCATCTGGTTTATCATATCTGCGTAGATTAAATTATTTTAAGAAGGGATTTTCTGGACTTCTCCCGAATTGAAGGTCTGATGGACTTATCGGCAATTGAGTCGGACATGTTGACTGAGATAACAGTGTTCCATTAAATGTAAAAGTAGTGCCGTTAGAATTAAGAGCAGTACCACTTATCGTCCGATCTGGAACAAAGTCTCCTTGTACTACACCCTGAAGTGAAATACTTACTAATGGTGAAACTGGTTTTGTGACTGCTTGCCAACTTGTCTGATCGCTACTAACGTTATAAGTAGCGTTTTGTCCAAGAAACTGTAGGATACCGTTGGGGTCAAATTCAAAACAAGCAGTAAAATTATCTCCCAGACTCGAATTAACATTGACATTGTAGCTTTTGCCCTGCACTCCAGCTTGTACTGGCGCAGCAAACAACATTATCTGTCCAAGTAAACAAGTTAAAATTAAACCATATTTAGATTGGATGATTTGCACTGACATAATTTTTTATTTCACTTATGTAATCAAGTAATTCCTTACCTTTACCCGTTGGTGACAGGTTAAGGTCATTATCCATTTATCAATAAGTAATTATACTTAAATTTTAGTCAAATCGAGGTCGGAAACACAAATTTTCAACCTGCGATGCTTAGGTTGGGCTACGCCGAAGCATCATCTTGAAAATCAGCTTAGTACAAAGCTTAATTAGATAGATCCTCGATAGCCTGGATAATTTACAGCGTAATCACTACTGACAAAACGAATTATACCCCACTTCTGCACTTCATTTTGTAATATACGAAGATTTCCAATATCTGGCTAATGGTGGTTAGATAGTAATCACAAACCACCACTAATTATCAGTATTAATACTTAATGATTAACTTTTATTAGGAATATTCTTGAAGCTCGATGTATTATATCTTACAGTGCGGAATATGGGTTATAGCTTAAGCTGTCACGAATGCTCTCCTTTTATAGCAGTTGCCATGAGCTAATCATAAAACACTGACACTAAGAGACTTTCAAGCCTGTTCCCTATTAAGAGTTCCCTGCTATAACAGAGAGGTCAGAGTGTATTGCATATAAACGATCGCTTCGCTATAGTTAACGCTCTGAGGTGGGCATTGGTAGGAGACAAGATTGAAGACTGCTCCCCTTAATTAAGATTCTGGAACGATCGCAACACCATCCCTGAGATTGAGCAACCCTGAGATAATAACTTTATCTTCTGGCTGTAATCCATCAATAACTTGGTAATTATTACCTTTGATCTCGCCTAGCCTCACTCGCCTTTGCCGAGCTACTTGTTGGGATACACCTTGGGGAGATTTTTCGGTTTCAACTACATAAACAAAAGTGTCCCCAGCTATACGAGTCATTGCTGTTGTGGGGATTAAAACTCCGGGGCGCTGATTCCAGAAGACTCTAGCCCTTACCAATTGATTTGCACGTAGCTGACCATTAGGGTTGTTAAAAAGTGCTTTGATCAGTATCCCTTGTGTTTCATTACTGGCATTAGGTGCAATGAAAAATACCCTACTTCTACCAAGCTTCTGACCTTGTGTGTTCATCACCTCCACAGGCATTCCCTTACGCAATTGGGGCCCTTGCTGTAGTGGCACAGAGATATTGACTTCTAAAGGTCGATTTTGGGTGAGATTAACTAATTGTGTGGAAGTATTAACTAAATCACCGACTTTCACCGCGATGTTGCCAACTGTGCCACTAAAGGGAGCGGTAATTTTGTCGTACTGAATCTGTTGTTTTTGAGTATTTACATTATCTTGCTGCAAGGTTTTTTCAGCTTGCAATATCGTAGCTCGTTGTGCTTGAATCCTGGAATCAATTGCATCAAGACTAGTCTTAGCAGTAGCGAGCCGATCAGCAGACTGATTGCTAGTCTGTCGAGACACGGCTCCTTCCTCAGCTAGGGTGACAAACTTTTCGTAGTTCTGCTGGTACAATTGCACATTTGCAAGGTAGGATGGTCGTTCTGCTTCTAGAGATTTGAGTGTAGCGCGGGCATTTGCCAGTTGCATTAAAAATGCTTGAGGCACAGGATTGTTAAGAGCGATCGCAGCTTGTGGCGTAGAATCTACTTGGAGAATTGCCGCTCCTGCTGAGACTGAATCTCCCGATTTTACAAGTATCTGGGTAACTTGGCCTTGAATCCTCGGCTGGAGCGTGACTGAGCGCTGGGACTTTAGGCTAGCAATAAAATCTGAACTTTCCTCAATTATGCCGCTTTGTACTGTCGATATTTTGACTCTTACCCCTAAAGGTTGAGCGTTAGCAGTTGAAGGTGCTGAATTTTGGGGAGTTAGTAAACGCCAAACTACAGCTGCTGCGCCCCCTAATAATAGTAGTGCAGGTAAAAACAGCCAAAGCCACCGCCGTTTTCTAGAAGGTGGCTCAAATGAGGTTTGTGGAGGTTTGTCTCCAAAATCAGTTTGAGGCTCAGGGGATGTCATGGCTGATGAGGAACTTAAGGAACAAATTAACTAGAATTCTATTAAAATTTTATCTGTAGATATTGAAATTACTGATTTGGCACGAGGTTTTGGGGCAAATTATGTGTTACCCCCTCCAAATATACAGTTTTGATGATTCTGTCTAAATCTACCGAAAGGTGAATCCCTAATTTCCCATCCTGTTATTAGAGACAAGGTTTGGTGATTCCGGCATACCCATAATTCCACCGGACAAAGTCGGTGATATTCCTGAGTCAATATGTAAATTAATCATCCGGCTAGTTGACCGTAAGTAGAGCGGCGTGAATAATGAAGAGGTTTGTAGTAAGGACTAAAGTCCTAATTTGAGGGCTGAAATCCTATCTACGAGACGCTACGCGAACACTACGAACTCATCTCAAGATCTTTTACATTACTTAATCTACTTTGATTTATTCTCACCTACTTACTTAGCTCAATATCTTTCGAGTCTTTCTTGTCAGGCTGACGATTGGAGAATTAACGGCTGAACTCTGCTTCTGGCAAGTCAACAAAAGCCTTACCAACAGTTGCGTAGGGTAGTAGCCCAAATAATTCAAGTTCAGGACTATGAGTAGATAAAGGTAAGCGAATACTACCAATATCCTTTCGGCAACCAAGAAAAAATAATCGTCGCCTTAACTGGGGAGTACCGAAATCAGCAGCTAAAAGTACACCGACTGAGATGTTGTAACCCAAATTCGCCATCTTGTCACAAATTTGCTGGTAGAATGTGCCACCTGCAATCCCTTTGAGATTAGATACGTTTTCCATAACAAAAAAGGGCGGGTACAAGTCCTCAACAAAACGTAAAAATTCATAAATCATACCACCTCGATCATCCTGAAAGCCTTTTTGTTTACCTGCCTGACTGAAGGCTTGGCAGGGTGGCCCTCCAAAGACAATATCTGGTTTCTCAACCTCACCGGAAAACTTTTGCCATAGACTTAACGGGTTTTCTACAGTGGAGATATCATTTTCCAAAACACAAATATGGCTACCAAAAAAACCGCGCAGTGTTGCACAAGCATCTGACCAATTATCGAGAGCTACCTTAGTTTCTATACTACCTGTAAGATCAGCACCAATGTCCATGCCTCCTGCGCCGCTAAATAGGCTGAAAGCTTTGAGAGAACGATTTTCAAATCCTAGCGACTTTGCTTGCTGAACTAAAGATTTAAACACAGCTTCTGCAAGGGGTACAGGTACAGCATTACCTACCTGAAGCTGAGTACTTGTTAGCGTTCCCTCAAACTTCATATCATCAGGGAACCCTTGTAAACGAGCTGCCTCTCGCACAGTAATAAATCGGTTTTCATCGGGATGGACGAATTTATTGAAAATGTAACCCGTCACTGTTAATGAGGGTTTATCTGGATCAAGACGAATTATTCTTAAATTTGGCCCACCTTGACGATTTGGATCGTGCTTGAGATAAAATTTAAAGCTATCGTGCCAAAGTTCTTCAGGCAAGTCCTGCATTTTTTGCCCAATTTTTAAGGCATCGATACGCTTTTGGACATCGGAACCAACCCGTCTAGCAATGTGATTTGCAACCAATTTGCACGGACTATTAAAATTGGAAATTTTCGGAAATCCAGTCATCTCTCACATGGCTTTGGGTGAAGGTAATTATACCATCGAAAAGATTGTACATCTCTTTCTCAGGTGGCAAGTCTGCAACTTTTTTCGCTTTTCCTGTTTCATCTAGCGTCCATATAACATCCTGAAGTTCGAGCAGATAATCATTATAGTGACGCACAGCATGAATGTTAGACAGCAAAGCAGTTTTTACTGCCATTTGACTATGTTTTGGCTTTCCTGTAGCAGCAATTTTTAAGACTTGATAAATTCCTTTTTTAATATCATCAGTTCTGTCCATTCCTACGCTAGATTTACCATCAGAGACGGATTCGTACCCATCACCACTCTTTCTCACTGGCCAAGTCAAAGGTCTAGGAGTAGGTTGTCCACAAGCATTTGTCAACCAATAAACAGCTTCAGGTATAGATCCCCTACCCCGTGCTGCTTTATTATACGCAGAATAGGCAATATTCCAAAACTGAAAATATCGATAAAATAGTTGATTATCCCGGCCAAAACTTCTGCCAATTTCTTCGTATGCCCATGTCGGAGAACTATGGCTTGCTTTTACTCCTAAATCCACAAGTTCATAGTTCCAGTCATCTTCTTCTAACTTGGGCAGAATTATATGCAAGTTAGATGATGCCAGAAATGAATTGTCTGTAGGAGAGTGCAAACAAGGTATTGGTTCTCCATCTTCTCCCATCTCGGTTTGTACCTCAACCTTCGCTGCTAGAGCAAGTGTTGTCAATGGTGCGGCTTTTACTTCTGCAAGTAAGACTACACTCTCCTTTTCATCATGAATTATTACGTCAACGGGTTCAGCACCATGATAAATTTTTAAATTCCTGGAATTAATTTTAAATAAATGATTGAGGAATACACAGAGCAAATGACTTGTAGTTTTGCCAATAGTTCCAGATGGTAATTTGTTTGCCTGATGATAGTAAAAATTACCTTGTAAAACACATCTTGGGCAAGTATTAGTGTATGGGTAAATTAATAGAGGAATATTATTTACTGGACAATAAAGCCATCCTTTATTGGTTAGTTTTGTATAATACTCAGCAGCTACAATCAGGTCAAAAGCTGCTGCCAGTGATATACCAGGATTGGTAGCAGTGCGTTTGGCATTTTCCAAAGCTTGCTCAACCAGAATCGAAGTTAATGCTTCTTCATGAGGATTTACTTCCAGAGCTTTCACTCTTCCTAAAAGGCTGACTATCCAATCGGACTTAACTGCTTCAGGTTGATTACTTTGCACAAGTATTCAAAGATGCAATTGCACTCATATTACACAACAGTATAACAGCGATCGCGCCTACGCACTCATAAACAGCACTCTGCTTCAACTAACTGTAATAACTGTTCCCACACTCTCATTAGCCAATCTATCCACCGCACACACGGCATAGGTTCCCGCTAGTTGGACAGTAGCGAAGGTTGTGCCAGCAGACAAAATTCGCTGAATCGTCCAAGTATCGCCACTTTGCCGATAAAGTGTCCAAGAACGAACTGGCTGATTATCTCCGGGCTGCCAACTCAGTTTGCGGTTATTAACTTGTAGTCCAATGGGTGGAGGGGGTGGTGTTGTATCCTCCCAAGGCAAAGTTGGCGGTAGCGCGGGTTTGTTATAAAGCAGACTTTGGAATTTATCAGCAATGCCCTGACTATTTTCCGTCAAAACACTGAGATTAAAGAAGATATTCCCCAGTGATAACTGTCCAGCTTGGCTACGACTAATTTTCACCTGCTTTTCAATTTCATCACTCTCCCGACTCTTGTTGCTTGGTTCTGTCAGATTGTTACCAGCATAAACGTGTCTTTGCTTCGTATTTACCTCTGTCCACCACTTTAGCAACGCCGGATAACTTTGTTGTGGTTGATCTGTGCGCCAGTAAAGTTGAGGAGCGATATAATCAATCCAGCCTTGTTCTAACCATTTCTTCGAGTCAGCATACAGCACGTTGTAAGCATCCAACCCAGTAATCCCAGCAGGTTGTCCGGGGCGATAAATCCCAAAGGGACTAATACCAAATTTAACGTCGGGTTTGGTTGCTTTAATTCCCTGGTAGAGACGCTGTACCATTTTGTTAACATTGTCGCGTCGCCAGTCGCCAAGGCTGAGTGTACCACCGGCTGACTTATATGCAGCGTAGGTTTTGTCATCGGGGAAAGACTGCCCCTCGATGGGATATGGATAGAAATAATCATCTAAGTGAATGCCATCAACATCGTAGCGCTTCACTACGTCAATAATTACGTTGTAAGCTCTGTCCTGAACTATTTTTAGTCCTGGGTCCATCCAGCGTTGAGTTTTCCACAAATAAACGCTTTCTGGATTGGTAACTGCTATGTGGGGACGGACTGTTTTGGCTGGGTCGGTGGAAGTGCTAGCGCGGTAAGGGTTGAACCAAGCATGAAGTTCAATATTGCGCTTGTGACATTCTGCGATCGCAAACGCTAAAGGATCATAAAATGGTTCTGGTGCTTGACCCTGAGTTCCTGTAATCCAAGCACTCCAAGGCTCTAATTTGGATTCATATAAAGCGTCTCCCTCCGGTCGCACCTGGAAAATTAGGGCATTGAAGTTTAACGCTTGTAATTTAGTAATAATCTCGGTGAGTTCAGCTTTTTGTTGAGCAACAGAAAGTCCCGCTTTGGAGGGCCAATCACCATTCCACACAGATACTACCCACGCCCCCCGGAACTCCCGACTATGATTGACCCTAACGCTACCGACAGGTGTGGGCGTGGGTGTCTGCGTTGGTATCGGTATGGGTGTTGGTATCGGTATCGGTGTCGGCGTGGGCGTTGATATTGGCGGCTGCACTAGGTAACTAGAGGCAATTTTTTCTGCCTTACCTAAATACACCAAAGCTTGATAAATAATCACTGCCACATCTGCACGGGTGGCTGCGAGATTGGGATTGAGTAATTTGATATTTGGGAAACTAACCACTAATCCAGCGCTAGTGGCAATAGCTACGTGATTTTTACCATACTCAGGAATCTGAACAGAATCTTGATAAATTTGTGGTAGTGCTGAGAGGAGGTCAGGTTTTACCTTGGTGGCAATTTCTAAGCCTCCTACCAAGGAAACTAAGACTTCTACTCTAGTAATTCGGTTAGCGGAACGGAAACTTTTATCAGGAAACCCGCTAATAAATGCTTTTTCGTAAGCTGTTTGAATGGCGGCTGCTGCCCAATAATTAGTAGGTACATCAACAAAGGGGACATACTGCCGCTTCTTGGAAACTGTCCCAAATGCGTTGGCGATGATGGCGGCAAACTCAGCGCGGGTAACAGAGTTATCGGGGCGATAGGTGCCGTTAGGCAACCCATTGACAATACCACGTTGGGCTAAGGCTGTAATAAATAAGCGTGCCCAATGGTTTTGAATATCCGAGAAGGGAGTAGTAATAGATACCATTGTTGATTGCAGCTAGCTGGCCTTGATTTTGATTTCCTTAGTTAATTTAGCAATTTTGTTGGCGTAGGCGTAGCCAGCCGTAGGCATCGCTGCTGCAATGTCTTGTAAACTTTGACTACTCAAGTTTGGGCATTGGGCATGGGGCATGGGGCATTGGTAATTGCTTTTTCCTATTCCCCACTTCCCACTCCCTTGTACTAAGTGGCTTTTGCAGTTTGGTCAGGAGGATTCAAGGTAGAACGCGCATTCAATGACAGCATTACGCGTGAAATACCGGTGAAAATAATGCTGACACCAACTAGTGTCCCAATCAGCCAGGGCGCATTGAAGGGCCACTGGAACCAAATCATTGCGCCTAAGAGCAGTGTAATAATGCCATCACCTAGTATCCACGTCCAGTTCTGTTGCGGACGTAACCGGAATGCCAGAATTAACTCGAATGTACCTTCAGTCAACAAAAAGGTGCCAAGCAACAGAGTCAGTGTCAGCACACCTGTAAAAGGGTAAACAAACAGCATTATGCCGGTTGCAATATAGAGTCCGCTCAATAGAAGTTTCCAAATAAAACCTCCTCGGTCGCGGGTTTGAGTGGCATACACTAGTTTTGTAAATCCGGCGAAAATCAAAATCGCTGCAATCCAAGTTTCGGCGAATATGGTGGCGAAATTAGGCACTGCGATCGCAATAACTCCCAAAATACTCAGGAGAACACCAGTTATCAGTGACCCATTAACATCCTTGTTAGTATCTCTAGAAACGTCGGTTGTCATAAAAATCTTTTCCCTATTCTTAAACTCAACTCTACATTTAGGTTAGGGAATTTCTGAGTAACACGGTATGAACCCTAAGATAGACTCATCAGTATTAACTTAATCCTGATCATGACTAAAATTCACGACTATTGAGACACTAAACCAATCATCTGATGACAACTATATTCTCTCTAAGTAGACCTCATAAGAGTTCTGCAAGATTGCTTAGGCGCTCATAAACAGAGATGAGACGATCTCCTTCAAGTTCAACAGAAGTATTTGGATAATTCTGAATTGCTCCAAGTAGTGTAACTTCACCCTTTTGTTTAATAGATGCACTTAAAGCGCTTCGCAGCGCCTGCTGATCTAGTTGTCCTGCGGGAGGATGAACTACCTCACCAATTTGGTTAACTAAAATTGGCCCTGCCCAGCTAGACAGTAAGCTATTTAAAAAGGCAGGATCGGCTTTGATTGGGGCTTTCAGTGCCTTACGAGCTAATGCGGGGTCTTGTTTAGCCGCCTGCAAATAAGCCGTTAATGTCGGGGTAGTCTTGCCAGTTTCTGTAAACTGACTTAATTCTTCAACAGATATTTGCCCCTGAAAAGTACCATATTTTAAAACAACTTGCTCAGCAGCATTAGCATTAGTAGTTGAGAATAGAACAATAGCGCCTACGCCTAAAGCTACTGTTTGAGTGAGTAACTTCGTGAATTTCCTATTGTTTAATCGATTGAAAAGTTGAGAAATCTGCATTTTGTCTAACTTGATAATGGTGCGGAGTGTACATACTCATATCTTGCACCTGGAAATGTTGATGTCAAAACCAGAACTAAGTGTAAGAG
>NZ_JABXKM010000312.1 GCF_017115025.1 Nostoc sp. NOS(2021)
CCCCAGTCCCCAGTTCCCAGTTCCCTATTTCCTGTTCCCTGTTCCCTGCTCCCAAGTCCCTTTACGAGGTGATAACTAATGATTAGTGTAATTACACCAGTTTATAACGGTGAGAAATTTATAGAATCCTGCCTTCAAAATGTCATTAACCAAAATTTTGCGGAAGTCGAGCATATCATTGTCGATGGCGGCTCAACCGACAAAACAATAGATATTATCAAAGATTACGCCAATCAACATCCCCACATCCGCTGGATTTCTGAAAAAGACCAGGGACAATCAGATGCGATGAATAAAGGAATTGCTATGGCACAAGGATCGATTATAGGCATTTTAAACGTTGATGATTTCTATGAGCCAAACGTTATTAGCCGCATCTCGGAACTCTTTAAAACTCTACCAGAACCTAGCTTGATTGTTGGTAATTGTAATACGTGGGATCATCGAGACAAGTTAATTCATATTAATAAACCTAAACGACTACGGGCAGTTGATTTACTGATGGAAAAGCAAATTAATGATGACGGAATAATTGATGCTGCTTTTCCTGTGAATCCATCGGCTTACTTCTACCACAAATCCTTGCATCAACAAATTGGAGTCTACAAAGTTGAAGAGCATTATGCAATGGATATAGATTTCCTACTTAAGGCAGTTAAAGTAGCTCATGTCAAATATTTTAATGAAACTTGGGGAAATTATAGATATTATCCAGGAACGAAAACTTTTGATGATTCTACAAATGGAACAAGTCAAACGCGAGTCCAACAATTGTTTAAAGAGTATGCTAAAACACTCCCCTTAATTGAGCAATGGGAGATGCGCTTGAATCGAATCATGATTTTTATTCCATTAAGAACTTCCTATTTTTCTAAGTATCCGCAACGATTACCTCAATCGATTATGAATCGATTCATGAAATCGATTTCATATTTCAACACTAAATAAGAAGTCGTACACCTACGACATTATCATTGGTGTCAACTTAGCTTTTCTGATATAGCGGTTCTCGGCCCTTGTAAGATACAAGAACCCCACCGCCAACCCCCTCCCCGCAAGCGAAGAGGGGACTATGATGTACCTTATATCCCACATTCCGCAGGTTAATTTAAAAATCTTGGAATTTTCCACAACCTAATGATAATAAGGTTTTCAGCCAGATAATTGTAGGTTGGGTGGAATCTAGTGAAACCCAACAAACCCACGAAAATGTTGGGTTTCGTTCCTCCACCCAACCTACGCAGATCAAGGGTTTTTGGCGCTAACACCAAGCGTATTGAATGATAACAAGGTTTTCAGCCAGTGAAACTCAATTCTACATTCCGCGATCCTCTACACCTCGCGATCTAATGTTGTACCGCATCTGAATGGGAAGCAATCAGTGGGGGCTTGAACCCACCACTGATTGCGTAGCGTAAAGCCTTCTCTTCTCCCAAGGGGAGACGCTACGCGAACGAGAGGCTTCTCTACGAGAGGCTACGCCAACGCCAACGGCATAGCTTCTCTACGAGACGCTACGCGAACGCTTAGAGCGAGTCCGCGTACCCCTACGGGGAAGCAAGCTAAGCCTTGGTCTCGTAGAGAGCGTCTTGTTCGCGTAGCGTGCCGCAGGGAAGATCACCAAATTCATACTTCAAATCTGCAACGCCGGAATTTTTTATTGATTCTTACACATAACTTGTCGCATTTTACGCATATTTGCAGGCAACTCAAAGTTCATGGCTTGTTGAATAAAAATTGATGGAATTGGAATAAGAGGTGTAGCTTGTACAGTATAAGCGAGTATTGTGCCGTTACCGCAATCTTTGAGTTCTAAATTGGCGTTAAAGTCCTCAAAAGTCCCTTTTACCATGCGAAATTGGATTTGCTGCCCCAGCACTTCTATAACGTTGAGATAAATTTCAACTTGAGCGGTGAAAAAGAAAAAGGCTTTTTGTGCTGCTTGATACAGATGCTTGACTTCACCTCTGTATATCACTTCGCTTTTAGTGATATCGGGAAAATATTGCACCCACCGGGGATAATCAGTTAATTGCTGCCATACCTGCGATCGCACCATCGGCAAATACATCCAGGCTGTCACCGCGCCACCCCACGTCTTGTGCGATCGCGTTTCTATCAAAATTTCACCCTGTACTAGTAACCTTTGCTTGTCTTGACTCCAAGCCATATCTGAACCTGCAATAATTGAGTCTGATATATAAGACGCAGACATAATGATTTTAGTTACTCCTCAACTCATCCACCTAAATGGAGTTGAAATTACAAGCTATAAAACTTGATTTAGATCCAACCCACTAAATTTTAGTTCCAGTGTAATGCCTATCTTTTCTGGAAACGGTGATTTTTTGGTAATTATTTCAGATAGTTTACTATAAAAGCTGTATTTCTTAACACAATTAACACAATCAATACTTAAGTGAGTTTTATCAAAGTAATATTTGTAGAGGAAAAACTGCGTTGTTAACAGCTAGAATGGCACAAACACGACCTAATATCAAGCACCTTACCCCAACATTTGGATAGCATTTCTCGATTTTTAGGTGTTATTTCTGATGAAACTGCAACTTCATCAGAACTTCATATTTTATTGTCAATATCAAGTGTAATGTCTGTGGAGTTGAGAGGAAAAGTAGGTGAGTCAATCTTCTTTAAATCGTAGATTAATCCAGATTTTTGGTATCCTTCTCGGCATTAGCGTCGCCGTCTGGGTACTGAGAGGCTTTGGTATTCTCACTTTTATTCCAGGTGGAATTATTTGGCTATTGCTACTTGGGGCGATCGCAATCGGGATTATCAGTTATGTCCAAAGGACATGGTGGCGTTTTTAATCTGATTTATGAAGTGGTCATTAGTCATTGGTCATTGGTCATTGGTCATTGGTCATTAGTCATTGGTCAAAGATACAAGAGTTTTTGGTACATACCTCGCAAGAGAGTGGGCGAAAAAAACTTTGTCTTTCATCGGACTAATTCAAACTACGTTAAAGAGTGGGCGTGGTATCTCAAGGACTTATGACTAATAACTAATAACTCTCGCGTTGCGGTTTGATTTGATGATTTTCATGCCGTAGTCTCGTTTAAGAATTGTAGCGTGCCTATTTTGACTCACTACCAAAAGTATTTAATAGTAAAGCAATGCCAATAATTTACTAGGGGAAAGGAAGATGGCAAAGTATATATGTACTGTTTGCGCCTATGAATATGACCCAGAAGTAGGCGATCCAGATAGCGACATCGCACCAGGAACAGCTTTTGAAAATATACCAGATGATTGGGTATGCGCCGTTTGCGGTGCCACAAAAGACCAATTTGAACTAGTTGAAGAGTGAAGATAACGGCTAGCCTAGTAAAGTACGTGCTATTGAGAAATTTTAGAACTTGCTACCGTTACAAATCGTAGTTATTGGGGGTGGGGCAGCAGGATTTTTTGGCGCGATCGCTTGTGCTAAAGCCAATCCTGATGCCCAAGTTACTTTACTCGAAGCCAGTCGCCAACCCCTAGCGAAAGTGCTAATTTCTGGTGGCGGACGCTGCAACGTTACTCATGCTTGCTTTGACTCTGAGGAGTTAGTGCAAAATTACCCCAGAGGTGCAAAAGCTTTGCGGGGTGCTTTGACTCGTTTTGGTCCTCAAGACACAGTAGCTTGGTTTGCTGCGGGTGGAGTCTATCTCAAAACTGAAGCTGATGGCCGGATGTTTCCTGTCACCAATACTTCAGAAACCATTGTGGAATGTCTGATTAAAGCGATGGCGACATCTGGGGTAAAACTCCGTATCGGTACACATGTAACTTCGGTGAGAACCGCAGCAGATGGGGGGTTTGAAATTCTGCTGAAGTCGGGAGAGACGATTAAATGCGATCGCCTACTTCTGGCGACCGGCAGCAGCCCTGTGGGTTATAAAATTGTCCGAGAGTTAGGTCATCAAATTGAACCGCCAGTACCCTCGTTATTTACCTTCAACATTCTCGATCAAAAATTGCGGGAATTGGCTGGAGTTAGCGTTAACCCTGCCCAATTGCGGTTATCTGGGGGCGGAAAATCCCAATTACAACAGACTGGGCCATTGCTAATTACCCATTGGGGTTTGAGTGGCCCCGCCGTTTTGAAGCTTTCTGCTTGGGGTGCGAGAGTTCTGCACGAAAGCCGCTATCAAGCCAGATTATTGATTAATTGGCTGCCCCATTTGCAACAAGAACAAGTGCGAGAAAAAGTTTTAGCAGTTAAGGATGAATGGGGAAAGAAAGCGATCGCATTGCATCGCGGCGTTGATCTACCGCATCGTCTCTGGCAATATATCATTGCTCGTGCAGGCATTACCACAGAAGACCGTTGGGCAGAAATATCTAGTAAAACCTTAAATCAACTGGTGCAAGAACTTACTCAGGGACAATACTTAATCAACGGCAAAGGAGCCTTCAAAGAAGAATTTGTTACCTGTGGTGGCGTTAAGCTTAAAGAGGTCAACTTCAAGACGATGGAAAGTAGGTTAGTTCCTGGTCTTTATTTTGCCGGAGAAATCTTAGATATTGATGGCGTTACCGGTGGGTTTAACTTCCAAAGTGCTTGGACAACCGGGTATTTAGCAGGGATAGCAATGGCGACTAGCGATTAGTGCCACCACCAGGGCTATTTCATTCTCATCTAGTCCGCCTCAGAATGAATTCTGAGTCTAATAGCGAAAGTCGTCTAAAGACGACTAAGAAAAGGTTATAGGTTATAGTCCGTTTTAACGGACTTTAGCTATTAGCCCAGAACTGAAGTTCAGGGCGGTTTCTGTCTAGAATGAAATAGCCCTGGTACCAACACAGGGATTATGACAGTTTAAGAGAGTTCGTAGTAAGGACTTTAGTGCTTAGAAAATAAGGACTAAAGTCCTTACTACGAACTAATCAAAATTAATGTATAGCAATCCTATTTGAGTTGTAAAAATTATCGAACCGCCAAGCCGCCAAGAGCGCCAATAGAAGAAGGAAAGAAGTTTACGAATCATTTAGGACTGCTATAGCAGACTACTATAACAGTTCTCGTTAAAATTTATTATCAAAAAGATAACTTTGAAATTTTATCTTACTCCTCTCCTTATCCAATATTCAGCATCTTCTACATATACCTCTATCCAATCCATAACAGATGTGTGTATTTCTTCGATTGTGTCATTTTCATGTAGCATATAAACAGAACAGTCATCTTGTCCATCGGCAATAATAAAACATGGGTCTCCATTTCTAGCAACGATACAGAAGGCATTTTCAGGTAAAGTAGTACATTCTTCTCCCTCAGCAATGGACTCAAGGATAGCCTCTCGCTGCCACTCATTCATTTTGATAATTTGGTCGAAGTAAAACTCAAATTCCGATCTGCTAACAAGCTTTCCGGCACTATACCCAAGTAAGCCTAAAATTTCCCTGTAAGTCCTTGGTAAAACTCCATATTTACTCTCAATGTATGCAATTTCGTCTGAGGTACATCCTTGTAGCTCTTGCTCATTTTTTACTATTCCACTAGTAAACAAGCGCTCTCTTAATTCTTGTATATTATTAATCATTTCAAAACCTCGAATTTTCTAGAGGATCAATAATCTCTATCTTCATTACTAGGTCTCTTGCAAAAGTCAGACACCCGCCCGAAAATAAATTTTATTTTCTTATAACTCTAGGCGGTTTAAACCGACTAATAATAGTAGTTTTAGTCCATTCAAACGGACTTTTACTATTAGCCAGGGACTTGAGTCACTGGCGGTTCCATAATTTTTGTAATAAGTTTTATAATTATCTCGCTAGTACAAAATGGCAAAAATAAAAATACCATCCTTTGTAGATCAATTTTGAACACACCCAACAATGAAATTCAGCGAAATCCTCCGCCAATTTGGTGACGCGGCCACCAATCATAGCCTGACTAGCAACCCAGACCATGACCCAGAAATTACCGGGGTAGCAGCCATTGATGAAGCTAGCAACGGTACTCTCAGCTACGTAGAAGGTGCAAAATTTGGGTCTTTTGTCAGCAAGACCAATGCTAGTGCTTTAATTTTGCCCCAAGACGAAAAATTACAGGTGGTTGCACAGGAAAGCGGTATTGTCTGGATAACGACCGCAGATCCGCGACTGTTGTTTGCCAAAGCGATCGCACTTTTTTACCAACCATATCGCCCCATCCCAGAAATTCATCCCACTGCTGTGATTCACTCCACCGCAAAAGTTGGTAGTGATGTTTACATTGGCCCCCATGCTGTGATTCAACAAGGGGTAGAAATTGGCAATGATGCAATCATTCATCCGAATGTGGTGATTTATCCAGATGCCAAAATAGGCGATCGCACCACCTTACACGCCAACTGTACCATCCACGAACGCACCCGCATCGGTGCAGATTGCATCATTCACAGTGGTGCTGTCATTGGTGCAGAAGGCTTTGGTTTTGTTCCTACCCGTACTGCTTGGGTAAAAATGGAACAATCCGGCTATACAGTCTTAGAAGATGGCGTGGAAGTTGGCTGCAACAGTGGCATTGACCGCCCAGCCGTCGGAGAAACACGGATAGGTCGCAATACAGTAATTGATAACTTAGTGCAAATAGGTCATGGTTGCCAAATCGGTTCTGGTTGTGCGATCGCAGGTCAGGTTGGCATGGCGGGAGGTGTTAAACTGGGAAATCGCGTTATTTTAGCTGGACAAACAGGAATAGCCAATCAAGTGAAGATCGGAGATGGGGCGATGACATCTGCTAAAACTGGAATTCACAGCGATGTTGCACCAGGAGAAATTGTCTGCGGAAGTCCAGCCCTTCCTTACAAACTATATCTCAAGGTATGTGCTGTTTATGGTCGCTTGCCAGATATGTATCAATCAATAAAACAATTGCAACGTAAATTTAAAAATAGTGATGATTAATTAGATCAGAACTCGAAACTTCAAGCTCAGAACTCGGAACTTCAAGCTCAGAACTCGGAACTTCAAGCTCAGAACTCGGAACTTCAAGCTCAGAACTCGGAACTTCAAGCTCAGAACTCGGAACTTCAAGCTCAGAACTCGGAACTTCAAGCTCAGAACTCGGAACTTCAAACCTCGTTTCTAGCCTCTGGCTGGAAATGCTCCTCATTGCGGCTCTGCCGCAAGTCTTGAGGCGGAGCCTCCAATTAGGCATTCCCAGTCAGAGACTGGGAACGAGAGAACGAGAAAAAAAAGGGGAACTAGAATCTTTTGCCCCTTTTTAAGGAGGTTGGGGGATCTAAAACTACGGGAAATTGCGTATTTTAGCTTAAGTTGACACGCATGAACAATGTTGTCCTCCTACCTTGTACTCCATCAACTAAAATCCTAATTTCTCCAACACTGGCTTTGTAGAAACAATGTGGCGTTCTAAACCCAGTTCTTTGGGACTAACCCCAAGTGCCAAAGCAATCAACTGGGGTAAATGCAACACTGGTAAACCTAATTTCTGTTCAATCACCTTTTCTACCTCTGGCTGACGCGAATCTAAATTTAAGTGGCACAAAGGACAAGGCGTAACTATACAGTCAGCACCAGATGCCAAAGCGTCCTGAATATGCATCCCCGCCATTTTGAAAGATTGGGTAGTGGCATAACTAGAAAGCGGCCAACCACAACATTGCGTCCGCCCTCGGTAATAAATTGGTGTTGCACCCACCGCCCGAAACATATTTTCCATCGCTTCCGGTTGGAAGGGGTCATCATAGGGCATAGACTTTTGGGCGCGGAGGAGATAACAGCCATAAAAAGCCGCGCATTTTAATCCAGTTAACTTCCGGGTGACACGTTTGGTAATTTCCTCTAAACCATAATCTGTTACCAAGGCGTAAAGGAGATGTTTAACCTCAGTACTGCCGCGATAAGGTGAACAGCCTTCTTTATGCAGCAAGCCATTAACCTGTTCAATGTAGGCAGGGTTAGAAGTCTTACATTCTTTCAGGTGTTCGTTGACGTGACCGATAACACCTTGACAAGTGCTGCAATGAGTAAGTAAGGGCAGATTTAATTCTTCTGCTAAAGCAATATTTCTGGCGTTGACTGTATCTTCTAGCAGTTGGGAATCTTCTTTAAATGTGCCCGAACCGCAGCAAGCAGCTTTTTTAAGTTCAACCAGCTCAATGCCCAGTGCTTGGGTAAGCGCTTGAGTTGACTGGTAAAGTTCCCGACAAGCACCTTGGGCAACACAACCGGGGAAGTAAGCGTATTTGAGTGTCTGAGATAGCATAGAAGTATGTTTGGATTAGAGCGATCGCTCTAAACGATAACTGTTTTATCATTCCTTGTTAGCACCGAAGTTCTGATGTTTGACGTTGGGCGACCCTTTAACCGTCTAGGTTCAAAGCCGCAGCATCTACATATTCTTATTGCTAGCAAGGCTGTAAATACTGAACGAGACATTGTAAAAAATTTTAGCAATAATTGGAAAACCGAAGCATTTACACGGTATCGGCGATGGCGTAGCACGCTCTACTGCCCAAGTGTTAAGAGAAAACTTACCCATTCTTTTTAGAAGAAAGGTTTTCTCACAGAAAAACCCTTGGCAGTATGCGGGCGATCGCGCTTGACGATAAGATGTATATGCTCAAAACAATGTCTCCTCTAAAGAGCAGATCCTCGCAACTGGTTAAGGACTTTTATTATTTATGAGCCAAACGGAACTTTTTGAAAAGGTCAAGAAAATCGTCACCGAACAATTGAGTGTTGACGACCCTGCCAAAATCAAACCAGAGTCCAAGTTTATGGACGATCTAGGAGCAGATTCCTTGGATACCGTTGAACTGGTAATGGCCTTGGAAGAAGAATTTGATATCGAAATTCCCGACGAAGCTGCCGAGCAGATTATATCGGTTCAAGACGCAGTAGATTACATCAATAACAAAGTTACCGCATCAGCTTAACTCTTGATTGGGGAAGGTGGGGCCCCCTCTGGGGATA
>NZ_JABXKM010000175.1 GCF_017115025.1 Nostoc sp. NOS(2021)
GGGAGGGGAGATAAAGCGTAGCTTTGGCGGGGTGGGGTTCTTGGGGTTTAGTAAGTAATCAAGCGGACATGATATAACTGATGCTAATTCACGATCGCCTACTTTGGGTATATGAGTTTTACCCCTGATTAATTCGCCAACAGTATTTTTCTAATCGCCTGGGCTAGGAAATACGAAAAAATAGATTATCCAGTTTCGTAGGGTGTGTTGGCAATGACAACCAATCGTAGGAGAATATTATTTGGTTGCTCTATTATCCTCTTGCGATCGCAACATTAACTCTATGGAGATTCGGTAATCTGCTGTTGTAGTTGTTGCACCTCCTCAATCCACAAGCCTGTTGCAGAAGCAATAATGTTGATTGTTACTCCTTGGCGCAAAAGATTAACAGCAATCTCTCGTTGCATACTTGCCTTTGCCCTTGCTTCTGCCTCTTCTTGAATAGAACGGTAAACGGTTGATTCTTGCATGATGTCTTTCCTCAGTACATGATAAACAACCTCATCCTCTAATCTTATCCCAGCTAGAATCGCTGAAGCAGCAGTTAAATTAGCTTGGGTTATTGGGTCTGAAATTTGGTTGATGGTTTGTGCAACAGAACGCAATGTTACCTCTGGATCAGTTGTTTGACTCAGAGTAGCAAAGGGAAGCAGTCCAGGGTATTGTAGGAAAAAGGTTGTGGGTTGTTCCCACAGGCAAACTGCATCGAATTCATGACGAGTGCGCTCTAGGGAAAAAGTAGTTTGCCGAACGCGATCAGATCCAGTGGGCTGAAGATACACTACGACTTGTCGCATCCTTTTGTCAGGATAACGTCTGTAAACTCGCACGCGATAATCCAACATCCCAAACGGAATATCCCGTTTGGGACGGGTTTTAAATTCCAGGTGGAGGACGGAATCATCAGACTCAAGTAGGAATTAAGGCATCTGCACGAATGGGTTCGAGGGAAAGTTCGGAGGGTTTTAGCTCCGTCAGAGTAATGGACTCTCCCAGTAGCCAACTGGCAAAGTCGGCTGAGAAGTTTTCGGCAAGGAATCGACAAGTATCGTCATACATGGACAGATTGTAGGACTTTGTAATACATAGAATCCTTCTGAGCATCAGCATTGTCTGGGAAACAACATATATATAGTTGATTTCCTACTCAATCTTGCTTATACTTCCCAATGTAAGCTTTACTTGCCATAGTAAAAAATATTGGCATATAAATTGGTAGGAGAGTGCAATGATCAATCATCGGGCTTTGCGTCATGGATGTTTGGTAATTTTCGTGGCGATTCTTTGCATTGGCTTTGGTAGTAATCTAGTCAAGCAAGAGCCAACTCTTGGACAGTCCCCAGCGAATAAAAATGTGATAGTGGCAATGACAACCAGCATTGAGGATAGTGGATTACTAGATGATTTAGTTCCGGCGATTGAAAAGAAAACAGGATATAAGCTCAAAAAGGTTGCAGTCGGTACCGGACAAGCTTTGGCTCTAGCTGAAAAAGGTGAGGTTGATGCCCTATTCGTCAATTCACCTAAAGCCGAACGCAAAGTTTTGGCAGGTGGTGCGGTGATTAATCGCCACTTGGTAATGCACAATGACTTTGTGATTGTCGGCCCTGATGCGGACAAGGCAAAGATCCGAGGGAAAAAGAGTGCTGTGGAAGCGTTCACCCTGATTGCCAAAAATCAAGCATTGTTTATATCGCGGGGAGATGACTCAGGTACTAACAAACTAGAAAAAGATTTATGGAAACAGGCAAATATCACACCGACTGGTGCTTGGTATCAGCAAACAGGTTCAGGGATGGGGCAAACTTTGCAAATTGCTAATCAAAAACTAGGATATACCTTAGCAGATCGGGCAACATATATATTTCAGAAGAAAAACCTGTCTTTGCCAGTACTGGTGCAAGGAGACAAGAAACTGTTAAATCTGTACCATGTCATGGAAGTAAATTCTCAGAAATTCCCCAGAGTGAATAGTGCAGGAGCTAAAGCGTTTATTAATTATGTCTTATCTCCTGAAGGACAGACACTGATTGCAGCCCACGGTAAAAAAGAGTTCAAACAACCGCTATTTTATGTTGATGCCGGTAAAACGGAGAAAGATTATGGCTTTTAAAGAAACTTGAGCATCAGATCATCAAGGGTTGCTCTACTGCATATTTCACGATTATTTTCCAATTTTTCATCCTTATTTGTATTTGTGAATACAATCATCGAAGGAGCTTTTAGAGCTTCTGAGCTATTAACCAGTGGCGATCGCGACGTTTTCCAGGTAATGACGATGACATTGTTCGTATCTGGAATAGCTACAGGCATTAGCGTTTTACTGGGACTACCATTAGGACTGTGGCTAGCATTAGTGGATTTCGTCGGCAAGCAGACTCTGACTAGTTTGATTAACTTCGGTATGGGATTACCACCTGTCGTAGTCGGTTTATTTGTCAGTCTGTTTTTGTGGCGATCTGGGCCGTTAGGAAATCTTGATTTGATGTACACGCCCACAGCGATGATCATAGCCGAAGCCATCATTGCTTTTCCAATTGTAGCTGGCTTCAGTTTTGCGGCAATTATCAGTATTAATCCGAAACTACGCTGGCGACTGTTATCAATGGGGGCGACACAGTGGCAAGCCAACTGGTTGCTAATCAAGGAAGCACGGTTAGGGTTAATGGCTGCAATCATGGCTGGTTTTGGTCGCGTCATCTCAGAAGTTGGTGCATCCATGATGGTGGGCGGCAATATTAAGGGGCAGACAAGAGTCCTGACTACAGCGATCGTCTTGGAAGTAGGGAAAGGAAATTACGATGTTGCAATGGCGATCGCATACATTCTTCTGATCATCACATACACCGTGATCGTATTGCTGACTATCCTACAGCATGACAAGAAAATTTTATGAATACTAACGAGTTTGTCCTGAATATGCGACAGGTGAGCGTCGCTAGCAAAACACGTAAAAATATCCTGTCAATTGACAATTTTGCAGTCCGTCCAGGAGAACTTGTTGCTGTACTTGGCCCCAATGGCGCTGGTAAAAGCACTTTGTTAAGAACAATCAATCTCTTGCAACCTTACCGTGGTGAGATGAAATTATTTGGACAGGATGTCCGCAATACCAATAAAACATTGTTGCGTCGTCGTTCGGCTTTGGTATTTCAGGAAACATTACTACTGAATGACACTGTTTTTAATAATGTTGCCAAGGTATTAAAGTTTCGCGGAACACCAACACACAAGATTAAGCAAACGGTACATACTGCACTTGCCACTTTTGGCTGTGAACATCTGGCAAATCAGTCAGCTCGTTCTCTGTCCGGTGGTGAAGCAAAGCGGGTTTGTATTGCCTGCGGTTTAGTTGCTGATTCAGAATTGCTGCTTTTAGATGAGCCTTCTGCCTCTTTAGATGTGGGAATACGTCCCCAGATGATCGAGAAAATTAGACAATGGGCGCAAGCGAGGGGATCAGCAGTCATATTAGTCAGTCATAATTTTACAGATATACTGCATTTTGCTGATCGAGCGATCGCTTTATTTGACGGTTGTATTGTCCAGGATGATAACTTGGAAACCATCATCCGCCGCCCAGCTAACGAGCAGTTGGCCAGACTGGTAGGGATAGATAATATTATTCCGTGTCGGGTAGAACGGAGTAGCCGTGGAAATTTTATCAAACTTGCAAACGGGATAGAGTTTTTATATCCTGGGGAAATCACCAAGCCAATTACTGCATGTTGTTTATCTGGCGATACTTTCAATCTTTTCGATGCAAGTTCTTCAATATTGCATAAACCTTGGTCAGTAATTATTGAAGGGCTAGTAGAACGGGTTTTAAATGGTATTGGGATTTGTAGTATTTGGGTGAAGGTGGGAGAACAAACTTTAATCGCCAGAGTACCTCGAAATCATATATTCGGCAATGTATATCCCCATGAAATAATTAAGCTGGCATTCAATCCTCAAGATGCACATTTTGTTTAGAAAATAACCAATAAAAAAATAATTAGATAAATAAACTTTGACTTTTGAAAATAGATTATCCACGGGGAAGCGGACATCCTAAAGCAACAACAAACAGGATAAGATCGTCTTGACCTTCAATGAGGATTTGGGGTGGGATAATGGAATTGTTGCGATCGCTCACCATTTCAGATTTAGAACCGTTTCTAGCTGACCCGACACAACTTAACACTCAACCCGTCGCCTTACAACTAGCAGTGGCGAGTTATTCCCAAACGCCACGCCCCTTGCTAGAAGTCTTAGTTAATAGCCCCTACGCGCCCGTTGCCGAAGCCGCACAATTGCACATCAACTGGGCAGGAGAAATCAGTGAAGATGGGCAGAATGCCGTTGAGGAAGTGTTAAAATCGCGCTATCTGGGGCAAAATGACAAATTAGCAGTCGAACTGCTCAAAATCGCCCCTGTTCCCCCCTACTTCCTCAGTGAGTGGGTTCCTAGCCAATATCTGATTCAAGCCCTCAGCAACCCCTATTTACCGCTACGATATCACCTCAAGCTGCTGGAACGCTTGGCAAAAGAACCTAGCCTAGAACCGCGTTTACAAGTCGCAGAAGATCCTCAAACTCCGTTGGCGTTATTAGAATCCTTGGCGGGAGATTTGGAGTTAGCTATTCGTCTCTCTGTGTCATATAATCCCAGTTGTCCGCCGGAGTTAGTGCGCTTAGTCCAAGAACAGCATGAGATGGCGAGTGATTGCGATACAGATGTAGAACAGTTGGCAAATTTAGCACAAAGCCGTTGGGAGTGCATACGTTTAGCAGTGGCAAAAAATCCCTCAACTTCTCAAGAAACCCTGTTGGCTTTGGCAGCGGATAAAGTCTTTAAAATTCGGTTGGCTGTGGCGAAAAATTCTGTTACTTCAGCCCAGGTTTTGGCGGTATTAGCAGAATCTGATCTGGAGATTCAAGCTGTGGTGGCGGGGCATGACAATGCCACTGAAGAGATTTTAGAAAAGTTCGCACAGTATCCTAATACAAATGTGCAGTTGGCTGCTAGAAGAAAGCCAGAATCAAATATTGATCTTATTATTCAACAACGTGCAACTCCTGGAGAAATTCTCGAAAAAATTGTTGATAGAGCAGATAATCGACAGAAAAAAGAAATTGCAAAACATCCAAACGTTTCGACCAACACTTTAGAAAAACTTGCAGAAGATTCTAGTTCTAGAGTAAAGTTAGCCGTTGCTCAAAGCTTTTCTATTTCTACTAGCTTGAGAGAAAAGTTATTAGAGGAATTAGCAACAGATGAGTTTCAAATTATTCGGGCAGCAGTTGCAGGTTGGAGTAAAACTCCTCTTCATTTAATAGAACAGATCGGATCAGATACATTATCTAAATCTGAACCTGATCTTTTGGTCTGTGCAGCATTAATTGGTAATATTAAAACTCCAATTGATTTAAAATCAAAAATCATAGAATATTTCAACCTACTCAATTTAGATTATGATAGAAATTTAGAACTATGTATATCTCTAAAAATTAATGAAGATATTCCCATTATGCAGGAAGATAAACGAAGAGACCTTCTTTATAAAATTAAATCAAGAGATATAGATACAATAGCTAGAGATTTATATTCTCCTATATATCTTCTAGAGCAAATCGCAGCATTAGGAACACAAAATGCACATTTAGCAGAAAATCCTGCCACTCCACCTGAGATATTAGTTCAGCTTGCTCGACAGCCTGTTGAAAAAACGATTAATAATGTTAAACCAGTTAAACCGGTTAAACCAGTGGTAGTGCGTCAAATAGTTTTAAATAATCCCAGCTTACCTACTTTAGAACGCTATCGGTTATTAGTTGTTCTTGAGCAAGAACAGGAAATAGCACAAGCAAATCAACTTCTTGCTAATCGTCTTAACAGTTCCTATGGTTTAGCACAAATTGTTGAAACTGGAGATCAAAATACTAAACTCATCGCAGCCCATAGCAAGAAAACTCCAATTCCTATCCTTGAACAACTAGCAAAAGATAGTGATGCTACCATTCGTCAAGTTGTCTCTCAAAATCCTAATTTACCGCTTCCTATTCTCTTGGATCTCACCCAAGATGAGAATGTGAACGTGCGCTTGATTTTGGTGCGTCATCGTTCCAGTCAAATAGAAATTTTAAACCGATTAGCTCAAGATGAATCAGATTGGGTTAGAGCAGAAGTTGCAGGAAATAAAAACACTCCCGTAGAAATATTAACTCAACTCGCTCAAGATTCGAGCAGAAGCGTATGTGAGAAACTAACTGGAAATCAGAATACACCTGTAGAAGTTCTAGAATTTTTGGGAGTAGAAAAGAAACTTGCTAGTGCTTACAATCGTAAAACTCCAGGAAATGCCCTAGCAGCAGTAGTCGAGGACACTTTAAAAAGAGATAGTCGTACACAAAAGGAAGTTTTCGAGTATTTGCTAAGAAATCTTGAAGGCTCTCAAATGCCCGCCAGTACCCTCGAAAAACTAGCAACGAACACAACTTCATGGATTAGATCAGACGTTGCACATCATCGCAATACTCCGTTGTCTGCATTGGAAAAAATGATAGATGATACTTATGAACCTGTTCTTTGGGGTATAGCTAGAAATCCTAATAGCTCACCACAATTGCTAGAGAGGTTGCTGAATAAACATGATGAAGAAGTTACTGGTGCAATGGTAGAAAGAAATGAAATCCCTGTTAATTTAATGGAAAGGTTGTTAGAAAATAAGTCCCAATATGTTCGTGAAGTTGTAGCATTAAGTCACAATCTCCCCCCAGAATTGATGGCAAAAATAATTGCTACAGAATCAGAAGAACCTGTTTTAATTTCTCTTGCTCGTAACCCAAATCTAACACCAGAACTATTAACTCAATTTATCCAGCATTCTAATGCAAATGTGCGTACTGCTTTAGTCCGCCATCCCAACTTAACCGAAGCTCATTGGCAACAATTAGCCCAAGATAGAGCCTTACCAGTCCGCGAAGCTGTTGCTGTTAGTGGGAATGTGCCGGCTCAGGTTTTAGAGCTTTTATCAACTGATGAAAAAGTAGAAGTGCGGCTGAAAGTAGCAAGAAATTCTCGGACTCCAGAAAGTGCATTAGTAGCTTTGACGCGAGATGAAGATTTAACCATTCGTGCTGCGGTGGCAACTAATCCTAACTTACCATCGGCTCAACTCGAACAACTTGCTCAGGATGAAAAAGTAGAAGTGCGTCGTGCTGTAGCGAAAAATCCTCACACTCCGGCTGTGGTGCGTGCTTCCTTGGAAAATTTAGTCAGTAACTCAACTGTACGCCAAACCCAAACCAGTCCTACCCTACGCGGTTTGAGCCGGCTCTACAACCCTCAAACTGATGATTTAGCGACAGTGTTATCGGAATATGTAGAGTCAGATGTTCCTTTTGTGCGTTTTGTGACGTTGTTGCACCCTCTGACCCCTGTTGAGGTGTTGCAACAGGGAGCGCAGTCAGCATCTTGGCTGGAACGTTACGCAGTGGCAGATAATCCAGCGACACCGACAGAAATTAAACAACAGCTTACCGAAGATGGCAATCAAATTGTTAGAGCAGTGGCGATCGCTAGTTTAGCTTAAACATAGGAGTAAAAATTCATGAAACCTGAAACTGAGCAACGCTTAGGGACACTGGAAGTTCTTTTGGAAGAAGAAATACGCTATTCTCTTCCATGTCATGAAGATGGTGCAACTTTAAAACCCTATGCGTGGGATGCAACGATAAAAGGTGAATTTACACCATTAAATCTGATTAAATCTGAAGGTTGGATCATAGAAACTGACCCAGAAGTTGCTTTTGAAAATTGGTTGTGGCCAGAACATAATGGTTTAGCATCGAGTCTTATTCATCTTTATAATAAAGATCCAAAAAAAATTCTAGATGAACATACTAAAAATCAAAGATATCAACAATATTCTAATTTACTCAAGTTATTAACAAAGAAGATCAAGAAGTTACAGGCTTTTTCTTTTAGCTATAACTCTCATTATTCCCTATCCGTTATTGTGGGAAGAGTTCCTGATAGTCAACGCTGGATTTGTCTTTCTTCAACTGTTCCCCAAGAAACACCTAAATTTATTAATAACCTTATTCACTGTTCGCCATACAAAGAAGAAAAAAAATCTAATTTAGAAGCAGAAAAATTGTCAAATATTGAGAAGACAATTAATAACATGATTAAAGAGTTAGGCGAGATCATGATATATGGCTACTATGATGGTGGCTATAATCATTTCCATCATCATAGTATCGTTTTGGCATCGGGAGGTAGTCAAGAAGAGGCAATTAATAATGCTTTGTTAAAATCTGGCTTAGTTGAAATTTATAAAGTTGAAAAATTTATGATTCAAGGAGATGGAGGTCGGGGCTTTTCTGTTGATGATAGAGATTTTGATCAAGATAATGTTACTAACTTAATCAAGTTCTTAAATACTATGTTTCCTAAATTGTTACTTTATCGCTTTTGTTTTTGGGATTACGAACATCTTTATATTTTAGGAGAGACAGACGATTCCCAACAAGATAGTTCCGCTTCCTGGGTCGGAGTTGCCATTCACAGTCAGTTTACCTACAATCCTTAACTCTATCCGTCTCTTGTTGGTAAAATTGCTACTCTAGTCATGCTTCTAGCCTATTGAATTTTTATTGCCCTCTTCCTGGTTTGCAATCTGCAAAACCCAATTGCATATGAAGCTTATTAAGATAAAAGTCTTGCCCTGCCTCGTTCCTGGGCTGCTGCCTGGGAATGTGATCACTCGGAGGCTCTGCCTCCCAGTTTGACAGGAGGCAGAGCCGGACACAAGAGCATTACAAGGCAGCAGCCCAGGAACGAGAGGTGATCACATTTGGTTATGTCTGTCAATGCGTAAGTCCTAG
>NZ_JABXKM010000273.1 GCF_017115025.1 Nostoc sp. NOS(2021)
CTCCCCACTCCCCTTCTGTAAGCTTTAATAGTTAATGGTGAAAGTGTTGAGATTTATTAAGAAGAGATTATGAAATATTGGCGACTCTTAATTAGCTTTGTCTTAGCTACGGTTCTTTTTTTGTTTCCCCTATCGGCGGAAGCTGCTAGTTCTTCCAGTATTACCCGTTCTGTAGGTAATGATGAACTCAAGGGCAAAGATTACTCTGGTCAAAGTTTAATTGGCACTGAGTTTACCAATCTTAAATTAGAGAATGCTAATTTTAGCAATGCTAATTTACGTGGTGGCGTGTTTAACGGTAGCGTATTGGAGGGAGTAAATCTGCATGGTGCTGATTTTAGTGAAGGCATAGCCTATTTAACCAGGTTTAAAAATGCTGATTTCAGTGATGCGGTGTTCACCGATGCAATGATGCTGCGTTCTACTTTTGATGGCGTGAATATCACAGGTGCTGATTTTACGAATGCAATTTTAGATGGGATACAAGTGAAAAAACTTTGTGTTAAGGCAACTGGTGTAAATTCTAAAACTGGTGTAGATACTCGCGAGTCTTTAGGATGTAACTAGAATCTAACCCCTTCTTCGCTGATGGAGAGGGGGATATTATTTTAAACCCTTCCAGGATGCAGAGGGCGATCGCATCTACAATAACTCTAAAAATCGCTCAACTTCTATACCAGCTTGTTTCAAAATTTTAGCCAGAGTGGAACGCTTAACTAGTCGATGAGCCGGAACTGTCAATTATAATACTTCATCTGGCATGATTTTTTCGAGTCTGATGTGACTACCTCGCTGCCGGACAACTATCTATCCATCTCTGTTGTAAAGCAGCAATAATCTCAGTATAGGGTAGGTTTGGAACTTTGCTCACAGAACTAATTCCCTGATGATCGCTCCTTCAGTAATAAATTCGTTTTCCAGTGGCTCAAGGTAAACTTCTATTGCTTCTTGGATATTTTCTAATGCTTCTTCGATAGTTTCTCCTTCACTGATACAGTCTGGAAGTGAGGGAACATAGACGGTGTATCCGCCTTCATCACTGGGTTCTAATAGGACTTTTATCTTCATACTTGAGCTTTGTAACTACCTTTTCTATTTTGAATTACTTTTGTGCGGTACTAGTACAGCACGGCGTAAATAAACCACCCATTCAAAATCAATGAAACGCTTACTCTGTATTCATTTTGAATTTTGAATTTTGAATTCCGCCTTGCGGTACTAGTGATATGCTTCTTTTAAAAAGCTGGCATAATTTGCCCGAACCGTCATAGTAGTAGGATGACTTACACCTAAAATGCGTTCACAAATTTTCAAAGCTTTCTCAAATAAGGGTTTGGCTTTCCTGTAGCGTCTTGTATTACGGTAGAGTGCTGCTAGATTGTTCATACTAATGGCGACATCGGGATGGTTGTCTCCCAGCAAGCGTTTACTTAGTTCTAAAGCTTGCTGATACAAGAGTTCGGCTTTGCTGAAGCGTCCTGTAGATTCGTAGAGTTGTGCTAAATTGTTCAGGCTAGTGCCAACATCGATATGTTCTTCTCCCAGCAGGCGTTTTCTCAGTTCTAAAGCTTGCTCAAGCAAGGGTTCGGCTTCGCTGTAGCGTCCTGTATAACAGTACAATGCTGCTAAATTGTTCAGGGTAGTGGCGACATGGGGATGTTCTTCTCCCACTAGGCGTTTCCACAGTTCTAAAGCTTGCTGATACAAAGGTTCGGCTTCGCTATAGCGTCCTGTAGATTCGTAGAGTAATGCTAAATAGCTCAGGCTAGTGGCGACATCGGTATGTTCTCCTCCCAGCAGGCGTTTTCTCAGTTCTAAAACTTGCTCAAGTAAGGGTTCGGCTTGGCTGTAGCGTCCTGTAGATTCGTAGATTCTTGCTAAATTGTTCAGGCTAGTCGCGACATCAAGATGGTTGTCTCCCAGTAAACGTTTTCTGAGTTCTAAAGCTTGCTGATACAAAGGTTCGGCTTCGCTGTAGCGTCCTGTAGATTCGTAGAGTCCGGCTAAATTGTTCAGATTAGCAACGACATCGGAATGTTCTAAACCAAGATGATTTTGAGTCAGTTCTACACACTGTTGCAACCAAGGTTCTGCTTGCTGATAAAGTCCTTGACCTTGATAAAACCAGGCTAATTTGGTAAACAGAGTGATTAAATTTTTATCGCCCAGATACTGGGATAAGTGGGTTGCAACTTCTGTAATGTGCGGGATATGTGGAGTGAGGTTGAGAATATCTTCAGGGGTAGGCTGTTGTGGAATTAGCTTTGCTACTTCTAGCATCATCGCTGCAAATTTAGTTTTTGCTTCATCCGCCTCACTTGATTTATCCAACTTCATTTGGAAAAGTTGCCGAATCAGTGGATTTAGACGATAAATTTCTTTACTTTCCCGTTGTAGCAAATGCAATTCTAGTAAATCGCCTATGGCTTTCTGATTGAGTTGTTGTTTTTTGTCATCTTCTCTCGTCTCAACAGATAAGGGAATGTCAGTTAAGGCACACAAACTGAGCAAACAGCCAAAGCCTTGTGCATTCTCATCCAGCTGTTCCCAACTCAATTCAAAAGCTTCAGCTAGACCAGATTCATAATCCATCAATGAGTTACCATTGACCACTGCTTCATGTTCTAGTCGTTTTTTTTCTAGCTGGTTCAGCAGTGTTTCCAGAGACAAATCTGGCATTTTATCTAGATATCGCCCCACTAACTCTAAGGCTAAAGGCAAATATCCCAAAAATTTACAAATTCTTCTCGCAACCCAAGGTTCTTGTTGCAGTCGTTCCCGAACTACCAGCGATTTTAATAATTTCATCGCTGCCAATGGTTTGAGGACATCCAATTCGCTATGATGTTTTGCGCTCAGGTAAGCTTGTAACTTTTTTAGTTTGCCCCGACTGTTGGAAATAGCTAACTCAGGATAATTCTGGGCGAACTTGTCATATACCTCACTCATCCACTTTCTGAAAGCAGCAACATCAACGTTTAATTCGCTGGCAAGTTTAGCTTCACTTTTACCTAAGTTTTCAGTCTTAAAATATTTTATAAAAGCTGCCGTTTGCTTTAGAGATAAGCTATGAGTAGCAGCTTCTTTGGCTAGAAAATTAGCCCATTGCATAAATAGCTTGTAAAGTTTATTTTTAATTTTACTTTGTCTGCATTTGGAAATCTTCCCTCTTTGGGGTAGAAATACCATTTTCATAGAAACATTTAAAAGCAGTGGCTTGCCGTTAGGCATTGCCATTTGAGCCTTTGAGTCTGAAGTTTCGAGTTTTGTACTCAAAACAGCTACGCGATGTCTACGACGGGCTACGCCTACGCTCTATTTTTCAATGTATTTTGGATATGAGGGGGCAATGTCTACAACAGACTACGCCTGGGCACGTTGTCAATTAGCATGACAATCGAACCGCAGAGGCGCAGAGGACACGGAGGAAGAGAGAAGAGGGAGCGATCGCTCTTTGAGGTGAAAATTTGTAGGCGATCGCTGCTAAAATTTAAACTACAACTGTTGTGTGGCATCAATTTGGTGTGATTTTGGGAGAAAGAGTGCGATCGTTAGCGATATGCTTCTCTTAAAAAACTTGCATAATTTCCCCGAACCATTATTGTATCGGGATGACCTACACCTAAAGTACGTTCACAAATTGCCAAAGCTTGCTGATACATGGTTTCAACTTCGCTGTAGCGTCCTGTAAAATGATAGAGTGCTGCGAGATTGTTCAAGCTATTGGCAACATCGGGATGGTTGTCTCCCAGTAAAGATTTTCTCAGTGCTAAAGCTTGCTGATACATGGTTTCAGCTTCGCTGTAGCGTCCTGTAGAACGGTAGAGTGCTGCCAGATTATTCAGGCTAGCGGCGACATCGAGATGGTTGTCTCCTAGTAAGCGTTTTCTCAGTTCCAAAGCTTGCTGAAACAGCGATTCGGCTTCATTGTAGCGCCCTGTAGAATTGTAGAGTACTGCGAGATTGTTCAGGCTATTGGCAACATGGGGATGGTTTTCTCCCAGTAAGCGTTGGCTCAGTTCCAAAGCTTGCTGAAACAGCGATTCGGCTTCGCTGTAGCGTTCTGTAGAATGATAGAGTGCTGCAAGATTATTCAGGCTAGCGGCGACATTGGAATGGTTGTCTCCCAGTAAGCGTTTGCTCAGTGCAAAAGCTTGATGATACATGGGTTCAGCTTCGCTGTAGCGTCCTGTAGAATCGTAGAGGAATGCGAGATTGTTCAAGCTAGTGACGACATCAGGATGTTCTAAACCAAGACGATTTTCAGCTACCTCTGCACATAGTTTGTACCAAGGTTCTGCTTGCTGATAAAGTCCTTGACCTTTATAAAACCAGCCTAAGCGTATGAAAGGTGTGATTAAATCCTCGTCGCTGAGATATTGGGATAGGTGGGTTGCAGCTTCTGCAAGGTGTGAGATAAAGGGAGTGAGGTTGAAAATATCTTCACGGTTAGGCTGTGGAGGAATTTGCTTTGCCACCTTTACCATCTGCGCTGTAAAGTTTGTTTTCACCTTATCCGCCTCACTTGACTCATCCAACTTCATTTGGAAAAATTGCCGAATCAGTGGATGTAGTCGATAAATTGCTTTACTTTGCCATTGTATTAAATGCAGTTTCCGCAACTCAGCTATAGCTTTCTCGTTGAGTTCTTGTTCTTCATCATCTTCTATCCCCTCAACAGAAAAAGGAATATCAGCCAAAGCATACAAACTCAGCCAACAGCCTAATTTTTGTGCATTTTCATCCAACTGTTCCCAACTCAATGCAAAAGCTTCAGCAACACCATATTCATAATGCATCAATGGGTTAGCCTTGGCGACTGCTTCATGTTCCAGTCGCTTTTTCTCTAGCCGCTTCCGCAGTGTTTCCAGAGACAAATCCGGCATTGTATCCAGATATCGCCCCACTAACTCTAACGCCAAAGGCAAATATCCCAAAAATTTACAAATTCTTCTCGCAACCCAAGGCTCACTTTTAAGTCGTTCTCTATCAACCAGCGATTTTAATAATTTCATTGCCGCCAATGGTTTGAGAACACCCAAAGGTAATTGCGGCAAAGTTCTATCAAATCCCTGGCGCGTTGTCAGCAATATTTTAAACCGGGGTGATTCTGGAGGGAGATAAGGCTGAACCTGTTTTTTGTAGTCAGTGACATTATCAAACACCAGCAGTACTTCACCTTGTTGCCAATTCTGCCAGCAGTATTTCAGCCTATCTGCTAATTCCCAATCGTCCGGTGCAATTCTGTTGAATTTTAATTCAAAAAATCTGAGAATCTGAATTCTGACATCTATTCCCTGTGCAGATAACCAGCAAACCCCGCCTTGATAATTCTGCAAGTGCTGTTTAGCGTATTGGGTAGCGAGTTCAGTTTTGCCTACTCCACCCATACCCGCTACAGCGACAATTGCAACTTGCTGAGATGTTTGTAACTTCTGGTGCAGTTCTTCTAGTTCCGCCTCACGTCCCACAAATTTTTCAAATGGGACAGCAGGGGGAATATTTTCATAAGTTTTTTTAATTGTGTGGTGGGCATCTTGCCCGCCATTATATTTTGCTGTCAGGCAAGCCCGTAACTTTTCTAGTTTTCCCCGGCTTTCAGAATTGGCTAACTCAGGATAATTCTGGGCGAATTTCTCATACACCTCAGTCATCCGCTTTTTGAAAGCAGCCGCACCAATGTTTAATTCGCTGGCAAGTTTTGCCTCACTCTTCCCTGAGTTTTCAGTCTTCAAACGCTCTACAAAAGCTGCCGTTTGGTCTGGGGATAAGCCATCAAAAGCAGCTTCGTTGGCTAGAAAATCAGCCCATTGCATAGACAGCTTGTGAGATTTCTTCTCAATTCTACTTAAATTCTACCTTCTCTCTACTTTGTCTCCATGTCTAGGGAATCTCCTCTTCTTCTGGCAGAAATACGATTTACATAGCAAACATTTAGAAGAGGTTCAGCCGTGAAAACTGCCCTAACAACTCCAGTCAACTCCAATCAAGCCGCTCAAACTTTGCAATTAATCCCCGCCTCGCCAACATCACTAGAGAATCCATCTACTTGGATGCGAGATGGATACAGCCCTACTGAAATTATTCTTGCGGCGGCAATTTTAACTTCATTGTCAATTGGGGGAATTGCTTCTGTGATTGTGGCGATTACGGGTTTAGTTAAAACTTTAGTACGCCCGACAAGCAAAAAAACTAAGTAGGGGCACTGGCAAAGGCAAATTCTTCGCTTCGTTGCCATCCCGCCTCGGAATCAATTCCGAGACTAATAGCCTAAGTCCGTTGCAACGGACTAAATTTAATTAATTTGAGTCAGTTTTAACTGACTTATGCTGTTAGCCTGCGATTTGAATCGCAGGCGGACTGAAAATATCGCCCGTCACTTGAGCCACTTGAGCCTTTGAACCTGAACGTTGAGCCTCTGAACCTGAACGTTGAGCCTTTGAACCTCAACGTTGAGCCTTTGAACCTCGAAGTTGCACCTCTGAACTTCAACATTGAGCCTTTGAGCCTCGAAGTTGCACCTTTTAACCTCGAAGTTGCACCTTTCAACCTCAAATTTCGAGTTTGGTACTCAAAACAGCGAGATAAATACTGTATTCCTCCTGCCTTCTGCCTCCTAATACGAATGGCACTAAGTTAAGATACAGCCCTTGCCCTGACTGGTTCCCAGCCTCCAGGCTGGGAAACCACTCTGCGAGGCTCTGCCTCCTATTTCTTGACGAGAGGCGGAGCCTCTCAGAATTCGTTCCCAGCCTGGAGGCTGGGAACGAGGCGACGAGGCGACATAAGTCTTTGAGCTTTTCTTAGTGCCATTCCTCCTAATACTAAGGTGACTGATTTAACACCCACTTCAACCACTGCCCAAAGGAACTCACAACATTTAACCTTTGAACTCCAGTAGCACGGGCGGCGGCGAGTCCATCAACGGCGACTAATGCGGCATACTGCAAGCCCAAGAAACTATCAACTGCTGCATAAGGGCCACCTAATGTAATAGCCCCAGCCGCATACATTTGACCTCTATCACTACGCATTTCTACTAATTCAAAATTGTTCGCTACAGCCAATCGCCCCAGATGATTCACTGGGAGGTTGTAATGTTTCACCAAATCTGCTAATAGGGGATTGGTATCTACCTTGGCATCCAGTCCAGTAGCATCAACAATAAAGTCAGCTAGCAATTTCATTTCCCCAAAGCTTTGCTCTCGAATACGGGTAATAGTCCGGTTTTGGGCATCTCGTTCCACATCCAGCACCTCACCAAAAGTAATTTGATACCAGCCTTCGCTTAACCCTTGGGCAGTAATTTGCTGCCAATCGTGGCGGTCGGCGGTGGTAGTTCCACCCCAGTCTGCTAGTAAACGCTTGCGTTCGTCGGGACTGGCTTTTTCTAACATTGCCCGGAGTTCGCCGCCCCAACAGGCTTTAGGCCAGTTAAAGGGTTGAAATTCGTAATGATTTTTGACTAGGCGTTGGGTATTTTGAAATTTGTTGCCTTGGGGTTTAGGCGATCGCATTAAATGCAAAACTGAAATATTCTGATTTCGCTTTCTGGCTTCATAAATGCGCTGGAAAATCCGCGAAGCGACAATTCCCCGGCCACGAATCAACACGGTACCACCTTGTTGCTCTAGTTGCTCATAAACATGATCGTGTGCTTCATAAGCATTGACTACAGATTTAAAATCTTGATATTTTTCCCTATAAGCTTGCAAATCTGGGAGAAACTGAATCGCTGGATACCCAGTAGCTAAATGTAAATAACGAGTAACTAAAAAAGCATAATTTCCTGGGCCGCGAGAATAGGCTACGCAATATCTGCCGTCATCAGTTTTGCGAATTACCCGAACTCGCCCATAGCGATAAATTTGATTCCAGCCAATGCGCTTCGTCTCCCTATCTATGGAATCAAAGACGTTACCCGCACGGGGAGTATAAGTTTCTGCAAATGTTGGTTCAGCAAACACTTGCCACAAATACTTAAATGCTGAGTTTATCTGTCCCTTGGCTAAGTCACCCCAAGCTTCACGCAAGGCATAACTAGGCCAGCCCCAAATATTATCAGGACAAGAATCAGAATTAGAACGCAGTCTTTCATGTAAGGGAATTTGCGAATTCAAACACAGGCGCTTGTAACGAGCATAAGGTTCCGCCTCTAATCCCAAAGCCACAATTTTGTCAGCACGCACACCACTAATTCGCAGCAAATCAGCCCAAAAAAAGCTACCCAGTCCCGCCCCGATCGCGAGATAATCAGATTCATCTACTGGTAATCCTGTAGCATGAAGTGCCTGCACAGCGACCTTTTCCGCCTGAAATGCTAATGGCGGGAAATTACTTGCCAAGGGCGTTAGCGGCTGGACTACGGGCAACGTGGGGTCTGGAAGATTGGTATTTGCGTTGAAATGAATCGTTGAAGGGGGGCTGGTATCTGGTGCAGAAGCGCTAGCAGCAAATGTCACCGTGATCAGATATGGCCCAATTTGCAACGTATCGCCATTAGCCAAAACACTGCGCGTTTGTGGTTGACCGTTGACAGACACACCGTTAACGCTATTTTGGTCAATCACCACCAAATGGTCTTGTTCCCAGTCAATTAGGGCATGGTAGCGAGAAACTTCGTTACTGTTAAGCAGCATCCTAGAAACGCGCACTCCCCTGAGTTCAGCAGGTAAGCGAGCGAATTCTCGACCAAAAGCGATCGGCATACTCAACCTTGGTTCTCGCCGTTCTCCCGTCGCTGGTTCTTCCCAACTCAATTGGATTTGTAAGTCATTTGTCATTGGTTATGGGGCATTGGGCATTGGGCATTGGGCATTGGGCATTGGGCATTGGGCATTGGGAATTGGG
>NZ_JABXKM010000076.1 GCF_017115025.1 Nostoc sp. NOS(2021)
CCTAATACCATTTCTTTTTGAAGATGCGCCTATAGAACTTACCCAAAACCGCGCTGTAGGGGCAATTCATGAATTGCCCCTACGTGAATAAAGCGCAGCCTCACATAGAATTGGTATAACCTAATATTTTTCAGTAAGTACTTAGCTGTTAGACATTTAACTTGCATATTACCTGGAAGTAAAACTTTTGTGGAGTGGGCATCTTGCCCGCCCTGGTTATGCAAATTAAAAATATATTAGCTTACTGAACTCGTAGATCCAAAGAGGCTATATTTACCAACTTTGATTTAAAATCCAAAATCCAAAATCCAAAATTAATATGCTTCCCTTCATCCGGTCAGATTTAGCCCAATTCACCGCGTACAAACCTCACCCCAGTAACGATACAGCCGCATCTGTCCCGGCGCAGTTCGATCGGCTAGATACAAATGAAAGCCCCTACGATTTCCCACCTGAGTTAAAAGAGAAGCTGTCCTGGACGTATCAGCAAGTAATTGAAACAAATCGTTATCCCGATGGCGGACATGAAACACTTAAGGATGCGATCGCACAGTACGTCAATGAGTCAGCCCCTCTCTCATCATCCTTGTTTACTGCTGGCAATATTTCTGTTGGCAATGGTTCAGATGAGTTGATCCGCTCTTTATTAATCGCCACTTGTCTAGGAGGAGAAGGTTCAATTCTAGTTGCCAATCCCACTTTCTCTATGTACGGGATTTTGGCACAAACTTTAGGCATTCCTGTAGTGGCGGTGGATAGAAATGAAACAAATTTTGAAATTGACTTAAAAGCAGCACAGTCTGCGATCGAAAAAACTCAAAATCCTCCCATTCGCGTAGTTTTCGTAGTGCATCCCAATTCGCCAACTGCCAATAGCTTAACTGCGGCAGAGTTGGCATGGTTAAGAAGTTTGAATGAGCATATTTTGGTAGTAATTGATGAAGCTTACTTTGAATTTAGCCAAACTACCCTAGTAGGTGAATTAGCACAGCGTGCCAATTGGGTAATATTACGCACTTTTTCTAAAGCCTTCCGATTGGCAGCTCTCCGTGTTGGCTATTGCGTTGCTCATCCCGAAGCGATCGCCATTTTAGAAAAAGTTCGTTTACCTTATAATCTCCCCAGCTTTTCCATAGCAGCAGCATTAGTTGCTTTACAAAACTGCACACTCTTGCTGGAGTCAATTCCCCAAACCCTGAGTGAACGAGCCAAACTCATCGAAATTTTGTCCCAACAACCAGAACTACAAATTACCGCAAGCGCTGCAAACTTTATTTACCTACGTCTGAAACCAAATGGCTTTTATTCACAAGATGCTGCGTTAAAAACTTTCCACCAGAAACTTAGAACACTCGGCACCCTTGTGCGACATATTAGCGGAGGATTGCGAATTACTGTCGGGACAATAGAGGAAAACGCCCGCACCGTTAATCGAGTCCAAGCTGCTTTGGCAAATTTGGAATTTTAGCAATTCACTCAGTAATTAAATCGGCTGTCCACCTCACTGCCCAAACGGCGTACTATTCCCACTGTTTGTGGCAGCACTCCTACTAAAAGAGCAAAAGCAACATCCGGCAGAAGAGCCACTATTTCTGGTGGAAAGTATTGTTCAAATTGATCGAGAATCTTTTGGACTCGCTGCCCAGGCACTGGGTTTTCTGTAATTTGTTTGATCAATCGAATCCACTGTCGCCTAATCAAGTAAGCCTTCTGGCGTTCTTCATTAGATTCGGGAGTTAATAAAGACAGATTACCTATGGGCAATGCCCTTTGGCAATCACAATCGTAATCCCCACCCACAGCAGCCCCAGGCCCAGCAAACTCTGCATGGTAGCGTTTAAAGAGTATTAATCCATTTCGTCTACGACTATTGACGATGAAAACTTCTCCACTGTGCAAACGTGTAAGGATATCCGAGCCTTGCGATTGCTCAGTTCCATCTTGCATGACAAGAGAGTCAAGGAAACTAGTTTCAGGGTAATAAGTTGATACCATACAGGTCTGATAGCGTCGATGCTGTTCGCTATCCATGTTTTTTAAACTTTCAACGAATTTGGTAGTAGTATGCACTTCAAGACGGAACTAGCTGTTATGTCAAATCGGATTTTTGAATTCTTTTATTATCAAGAGTCTTTTGGTCAATTTAACTAAGATAGTAATAAATAGGCATTCTTTAGTAATTGAGTAATCATATTTTATGAGATATAACTAGAATTGTCTCCAAATTTGAAGAGTGTTTTCTTAAAGTTTTTATAAAGATGAATATCTTAATTACAAAGTTATTATGAGGGATTGTTGATTTCCTAATGGTCATTGTACAGCTATTTCCATTGTAATTCCTTTATTTATTTATATAAAATACTCTAAAAGAGTTATTGTTTAATCACAAATAAAGAAGACAAAATGTAACATTAAGTGAACTTTTCCAAAGTTATCTTTTATTAATATGATGAAGAAGAAGATCCGTAAAAAGTCTAAATAAAATATCCTTAAAAGAATTATCCAAAGCTATATACAGCAGAATTCAGGAGCGGAACCGGAGACGCTCTGCGGCTTGGCTCAGAATTGGTGAATTCAGAAGTAAAACACGCTTTATACCTGGCTTTGAGACTTAGTTTGTGTACTTCACCTTCCTTGAAATCTGCTGTATATCTAGCTATTTAGCTAATATTGGCTGAGTTTTTAATTAAGTTAGTTTGTACTTTGATTATCGATATTGGTGATAGATTTTCTCCAAACTAATTACAACATCAAAATTTACAATTGCCAAAATAAAATTCAGATAGTGGAATCAGCACTCAGGTGCTTGTGCAAGAACATCTGGCTTGAGCGTCCTAGTAAAAATGTATTCCAATTGGATTCGACTTTATGCACCCGATATCCCGCCTTGAAATAAAGTTGCCTTGCCTGATGGTTATTTTCCAAAACGTGGAGATATAAGTCTTGAAATCCCCACTCGCGAGAGACTTTTTCACAGCTAGTCAGTAACCCTGAAGCCACACCATGTCTACGGTATTTTGGGTGAACCGCTAAATTAGATAAGTAAGGAAAACCCATACCAACCTGGCTCCACGAATCACTGTAACGTACACCCAATTCCACACTTCCCACTAAGTTATTAGCCGCACCAGTAGTAGCTTCAAAGGCGACTAAACAAATATGACGTGGCGGAGGTGATGCCATGCGATGCCTTAAGTCTTCGTAAATACCCAAACGTAGCAATGGAAAGGCCCATCCCCACATACCCTTTTGGGAGTGAAAGCTTTCAGCAATAATTTGAGCAACATCGATCAAATCAGCAGGTGTAGCTGTACGAATTTGAAATTGGCAGCAAGCTGGATCGATTGGCTGTTGCTGGTATGGATGAAAAAACCGATATTTCAAGGCTAGTTTAGTATTGATTTTATTCAACGAAAATTTTCTCAAATCTTCTCAAACACCATTTAAACTTAATGAAAACTTCATATCTGCCCAGGAGATTGAACTGACCTAAGATTGCTAATTCGCTTTTCCTTGTGGAGTATACAAAGTTTTACACTTTAGCTTGGGGCTTTATAGCCTGCATTTTTGAAAGAGTCTTAGAAGTTACAGCTTCATAAATTTACAATCTTTCCCTTGTTTTCGGTAGGGAGGATATCAGTCTGTTTACCACAAAAACATCTGTCAAGTCGTACAGGTTTAGGTGAATGGGTAGATAAATAGCATAACGTGTCCGTAGGCATAACATACAAAATTGTTAAGTAAGTACACTCCCGACAAACTCTGATTGCAAACCACCTGTGGTTCAGTACTGAACTTGTTTATGCAATTGCCGCTACACTAATAGAACTTTGCTACTAGGTCATAGTAACAGGCTGTAGAGGTACTAGGGAAGAATCTCCAAGGTTGTTAATCCCTAACTTCTGAACCATTATCACTTGTCTTAATGATAGTTCTGATTGCTAAATTAGAAAGAGGTATTTGTCTAATAGTATACTTTGGCTTTAAATCTTATTGTTTTAATATTGCTGACTCTACCATGACTAGCATAAATAAAATTTACCTGCAAGTGTTAGTAAAACTGCTGCGGAGGGAAAACTTAATATGCAGCTTCATCTGGATTTTTCAGCTAGCTATGAGCGCTGTATGTGATATCAGACATTGCTCACAGGAGGTGAAGGAAAATTTGACAAGCAAGCATCGACTCTGTAACCCTAAAACTGACTATGAAAGCAATTACACCGCACCAAAGCAAACGGTAATGGGCATAAGCCATTGAGACGAACTACTGTGAGTAAACACTCCTACACTCAGCAGTCATGTAGCCAAATAGCCTTATTGGTCAAAATGCTCTGCTCTTACCTGACTCAGAAAAATCCTTACCTGATCAGATTATTCTTTATCCGACTGCCATTGCAGCAGGAAGGCGGTGCATGAAATCTCAAGCAAACAGTAAGCCTAAAATTTTGGTTGTCGATGATGAACCAGACAACCTTGACTTGCTTTACCGCACTTTTTATCGCGACTATAAGGTGCTAAGGGCAAACTCTGGTCCTGCGGCCCTTGATCTGCTGGCTCAAGAGGGAGAGGTCGCAGTGATCATCTCCGATCAGCGGATGCCGATGATGAGCGGTACAGAATTTTTGAGCCTGACAGCAACTCAATATCCAGATATTATCCGGATTATTTTAACTGGCTACACCGATGTCGAAGACCTGGTGGAAGCAATCAATGCTGGTAAGGTATTTAAATATGTCACTAAACCGTGGGAAGCAGAGGAACTCAAAGCAGTGGTACGCCAAGCTTTGGATACCCACAATGTCCTCAGAGCCAGAACCCGCGAACTTACCCGCACACTCCGACAAGAATCGCTACTGAATACCGTCACAAATACGATTCGCAGTGCTTTAGACTATCGCCAAATTTTGCAGGCAATTGTAGATACAGTAGGCCATATGTTGGAGGTGGATGTCTGTCTGTTGCGTCCCTTCCAAGATGAGCAGTTGGCGGATAAAGGATTCATTTATCAAAAGGCTCTTTCTGAAGAAGCAGGGGAAGTTGTAGTAAATCTTTCACCTCTCTCCCCAAAAGGGGATCTGAGTCCCACCATCCCCAGCCCTGTACCTCTTTTGGCTCAGACGGTGTGGGAAACCCGCGAAGTCCAGGTGATTCACGATGTCATCGATGATGAGCGTATTCACGGTAATACTCCCGAACTGCACCAACGTGAGGCAGCTTTTGCTGCCGCTAACATTTGTTCTAGTTTAGTTGTGCCATTGATCTGCCAACAAGAACTGATGGCAGTGCTAGCACTGCACCAGTGTTCTCTGCCTCGCTTCTGGGGGGATGATGAGGTGCAGTTAGTGTTGATGGTAGCGGATCAGGCAGCTTTAGCTTTGTCTCAAGCTTATGCTTACGAACAAGTACGTGCCCTTGCCAAGCGAGAGAGCTTAATTAATACGATTACTAGCGCGATTCGCTCTAGCTTAGACCCCCAAGATATTTTTGCAGCGATTACCCAGCAATTGGGACAAGCCTTACAAGTCGATGGCTGTGTCCTGTCTTTGTGGACAGAGGAAGATGAGTTTGCCGAGTGTGTGGGCTTGTATGACAGTTTCCAACATACTGAAAATTTGCGTAGGCACAGCCTGCCGGAGGCATCGCCAGCCCCAGACAAAAATTTAAGTAGCAATAAGAACCTATTAACTCAGAGAATACCCTATTCTCAAGCATCTATTCAGGAGAATCCAATCCTTCAACAAATGCTACAGACACATGAACCTGTGGTAATTGGTGATGTCAGCCATTCTTCCTCACAAGTGCAGGGTTTTAATTTGCCTTTAAAAATGCCAGGGCGATCGCTAATGGTTGTGCCATTATTGGCTGATGGTAAATGTATCGGTAGTATTACCCTGCATGAAGGTAAAAAAGTCCGCAGATGGTTGTCATCTGATATCGATTTGGCGAAAGCAGTAGCAGCTCAAGCAGCGATCGCTGTGCAGCAGTCACACTTGTATCAAAAAACTCGCCAACAAGCTGAACGCTTACTGGAATTAGACAGACAAAAAACCGAATTTTTCCAAAATATCTCCCATGAGTTTCGCACACCCATCACCTTGATTCAAGGGCCTTTAGAGTCGGCAGTGGCGGCTGGTGAGGGATTATCTTACTCCCAATGTGCGATCGCCCTGCGTAACTCCCGCCGCCTGCTGCGACTGGTAAATCAACTCCTGGATCTACAACGCCTAGACGCGGGGAGAATGCAGCCTAGTTTCCATCCCTGCGATTTAGTCGAATTTGTCAGCCAAATTGTTGAATCTTTTCGCCCCTACTGTGAGAAAAAAGGACTGCATCTCATTACCCAGTTAGATGAATGTCCTACGGTGTACTTGGATATGGAAAAATTTGACAAGGTGGTTTATAACCTCCTGTCAAATGCCATGAAGTTTACTCCTGAAGGTGGCACGATCAGCATCAGACTAAAATCTGAGGGCGATCGTTGCATATTGCAAGTACAAGATACTGGAATTGGCATTCTTAAAGAACAAATTCCCCACCTATTTGAGCGCTTCCGCCAAGCTGAAGGTTCCGCAAACCGCTCCTATGAAGGCAGTGGTTTGGGTTTAGCTTTAGTTAAAGAATTGGTAGAATTACATGGTGGTGAAGTCACTGTGGAATCAGTTTACGGCGAAGGCACTACCTTTAGTTTATGGCTTGTGACTGGAAATGCTCATTTACCCGCACAGCAAGTACTAGAAACGTCTACCGAACTGAATACGAGCCGCGCTAACGTAGAATTGGCTGATTTAGAACTGGTAGAGTCAACAACAGATAATATTAAAGATATTACAAGAAACTTCTCCCCCAGTATTGACAATCAAGACTCAGCACTGGGCGAAAACTCTGAGGGTGGGCTTGCAAGCAGCAGAGGTTCGGCGACTCAGCACTCAATTTTAGTTGTAGACGACAACCCGGATCTGCGAAACTATGTATCTGAGATTTTTCGCCGCAACGGCTATCATGTACGGACAGCTCGTAACGGTTCTGAAGGGTATGCGATCGCTAAGGAAATTATACCCAGCTTGATTGTGACTGACTTAATGATGCCCTTGGTGAGCGGACTTGAGATGATTCAGTTCATCCGCAAAGAGGACAAGCTGAAAGGAACACCAATCATTCTGCTGACAGCGAAAGTAGATGAGGAAACCCGCATCGAAAGTACAGAACATGGGGCAGATGCTTATTTAGCAAAACCATTCAATGACCGGGAACTTTTGGCGGAAGTTCGGAATCTTTTAGGATTGAAGGAAAATGAACGACGAATCGTGGAGTTAAATACTTATCTAACAGAATCGGTGCTAAAGCGCTTTTTGCCGGCTGCGTTGGTGCAAAAAGCCGCAACCGGAGATTTAACGTTAGATTTGCGCCCAGAACCACGCTTAATTACAGTTTTATTTAGTGATATTGTGGGTTTTACACAGCTAGCAAATACTCTCAGATCGCGGCGGGTAGCAGAGTTGCTAAATGAATATTTAGCAGCCATGACCAAGGTTGTATTTGGCAATGGCGGCACTGTAGATAAATTTATGGGAGATGCTATCTTAGCTTTATACGGAGCGCCGGAAGAACTAACGCCTAATGAACAGGTGCGTCGTGCCATCAATACAGCCAGAGCAATGCACCGATCACTGGCTGACTTGAACCAGCGCTGGCGAGATCAAGGTGTATTCGATGGTGACAAACTTACTGGCGTACAGTTCCGGTGCGGTATCCACCAAGGTACTGCTGTTGTGGGGATGTTTGGTAGCGCTGAACGTGCCGATTATACTGCTATTGGCCCTAGTGTGAATATTGCTGCAAGATTGCAAGCTGCTGCTGTTCCCGGTACGATCCTGGTTTCTGCTGCCGTGGCAGATTATTTGCAGGAAGAAGAAATTACTAAAGGTAGTCCGCTAGAACTTAAAGGAGTAGATGAAACAGTTTTGACCTTCGCTGTTACACCAGAGATAATGGTTAATCGCTAAAATTTAAACTGGTATTTTAAAGCATTAGCAATGAGTAAGAGTGCCTAATCATATCCAGTTTCTATAATATGACACCATCGGTTGCAGACAAAACTCCAATTCCAGCCAAGGTCTGGAGACGACACACTGATCCACCAGCTTTGTGGATTTCTGTCGTTATAGCTTCAGTCTCTCTGCACTTGCTGGTGTTCTGGCTAATGCGTTCATCTAATGCATTTAGTCTGTGGTTTCCCCAGCAAAGTCAATCTGCTGTTCCTATTGAATTGATAGACATTACTCCTAAAATAAAATCAATAACCAAATCAAAACCAATAGCCAAAACAGTTTCGCCAAAGCCACTATCCTCAACTCAAAAGTCTGTACCAGCACGTTCCTCACAAACAGGACGAACTACGCCCAAAAATCAAGATTTTGGCGCAATAAATTCTGCTGATAATCTCCAGGAAAAGAGCCGAACTTACGCCTCTCAACCTAATAGCAAACCCTTTAAACAGAGAGTTCCTACGCCGACGCCAACACCTACAGCCACGCCGAAACCTACAGCCACACCAAAACCTACAGCCACACTAAAACCTACAGCCACACCGAAACCTACAGCCACACCGAAACCTACAGCCACACCGAAACCTACAGCCACGCTGAAACCTACACCTACAGTTCCAGTCGGTAATTTACCTTGGAACCGCCGTCAAGAAATCAAACTGGGAAAGGGAACGCTACTACCAACAGGTATTCCATCAAATCCACCAGTTTCGGAACCTGAAAACAGAGAAACTCCAGCAACTCCAACTAGGGAAACTCCAGCAACTTCGACTAGAGAAACTCCA
>NZ_JABXKM010000251.1 GCF_017115025.1 Nostoc sp. NOS(2021)
GAGCAGGGGAAGCAGGGGAAGTAACAGTAATATTTTCCTCATCTCCCCCATCTCCCTCATCCCCCTTACTCTGGGAAAGACTCGGTGCCATTTTACTCTTCCTGGGTTGGCTGGTTTCGGTAGTAGATTATCCCTGGCAAGCGATCGCTGTAAGTGGTTTGGGTTTGTGGTTTGTGGGAAGTCGCTTGCGGCGGTACAGTTTCAAGGTAGACTTCGCAGCATTTTTCGTCATTGGCTTACAGACGATTTGGCTCTTTTGGCGGTTAGTACCTGATAACTTACAGAAATGGGCGATCGCAACTGGTACTCAACTTACCAATTCTCAAAATGAACCTGGGGCGTTGCTGAGTATAGCTTTATTTCCCTATGTAATTTTGATGGTGGCGCTCACAGATAGCCTGTATCGCCGCCAAAAGCGAGAATTAGCTAAATTTGGCGAACTGCTCACCCTCTTATTTGGAGCTTTTTTAACAACGATCGCTCTGATAAATCCCACATTGCGATCGCTAAATCTGCTATTTTCTACCACCACTCTGGCATTTGTCACCCAACGCCGCTCCCCCTCATCCCTTCCCCTGGTATATCTAACTCACATCATGGGGGTGCTAACGTTTTGCTCTACCATTAATTGGCTGTTACCAAGTCTGACTCAACAAGCCTGGGCAAGTATTTTATTAGCTCTGATGGTTGCAGAATGGGGATTTAGCCTAGAGGAAGGTTTATGGCGACGTAGTGCATGGGACATCGGTTTAGGATTAGCCGCCGCTAGTTTTTTCCTATTGTGGATGAATGCAGAATTATCTTGGTATGGGATAGCTGATAGCCAAGCTGATTGGGGAGTCATTTGGCTAGTTACGCCTTTAGCTCTCACAGGTGTTGCCAATTGCACAATTATAGAGCGTCGGACTACTAGCCGTTACTTGAGTGTCTTGGCTGTGGGAGTTGCCCAGTTACTTACTTTACAGCTACCAGGAACCAGATTAATCGGTTTGGCTGTGGCTGCGGGACTGATGTTCGCAAATACGCGCTATTTACGAAACCAAACATCTGCGGTAATTACAGAAGGATTTGCTCTGAGTTTCATTGGGGCGCTGCTGTGGACGGGTGTGCCTGGTTTACCTCACCTGGCGCTAGCAGGTTGGTTTGTCGCAGCAGCGATCGCAACTCTCAGTCTATGGTTAGCGCGGACAGTTTTGAGCCGACGCGGTAACGAATTAGCAGTTATATATGCAGCCGCCAGTGATAAATGGGCGATCGCCTTGTGTGGTTTTGAGTTGTTGGGTTTGACGCTGCATTCAGTGCTGATTTATCGAGGGTTTACGACTTCGGGATTTTTGTACTTAATTGCCACTGCAATCACCTTGGCAGCCATTGTTTATCGCAGTTGGCGAGAACCGACAAATTGGGCATTTTATGGCATTGGTTGGTGTTTAGAATTGTTGACTGCTCAAGCGCTGGGGTTTGGGGAACCTTCAACTGTTAAAATAGCGATCGCGGAGCGTGGCTTGCCAATCGCAAATATCGCCTTGGGTTTAATCGCTCAACTTGTCGGCGAGTGGTGGCGACGACGACATCAATTAGAAAGGCTGCCTAGCAGTTTTCACATTTTGCCATTAATTTATGGTGCATTCAGTGTATTGCTGCGTTTGGACACCTTTACCGAATGGACTGGTTTGTATTCCTTGGGTGTAGCTTTAATTATCATTGGCGTGGGGCGACGGCGCGAGAACTTTAAACCCCTGCTGTATTTAGGAATCATTGGCGTATCAATTTCTGCCTATGAACTTTTGTTCTATCAAATGTTACAAGCTTCAGGAGGAGCATTAGGTGATGGATTGATAGCCATGTCTGCCCTTGGTGCGACTATCATGTATACCTACCGCATCCTCTCGCCTTGGCTTGTCAGCTACTTACGCCTAACTCCCCAAGAACTCAAAGGAATTGCCCATATTCATTGGGCTTGGAGTAGCTGTTTATTAATGGCTGCCATTGGTACTCCCATTGGAGTTAACCGTTTGGTGGGATTGGCAACGGGGGTATTTTTGATTCGTTATGCCATCTTTCAGGGACGAGATTCGCACACTTCCCCAGTTACCGAAACTTCCCGCCGCATCTTTGGAGGAATCACAATAGCCGAGGTGTGGGTTTACCTTGGCTTATTAGAGTTAGCCGGTATGAGGATTTATTGGCGCGAGACAGCAGTCGGAAAATTTTGGGCTGGGCCGTTAGTTCCTTGGAACGGTGCGATCGCCTGTGTGGTAGCCTATTTTTTATACATCCTACCTTGGGAGAATTGGGGTTGGTCTAAAAGACCTTGGCAACAAGCCGCCTACATTATACCACTGATCATTTTATGGGAAACCAGACTGCAAACTTACCCCATTACCTTGCTAATAGCGGCTGGATTTTACATCTTCCTCGCAAAAGTGGGTGAAAACATCCGTTTTACCTATATTAGTGTGGCGTTGATTAATTGGGCGCTTTACCGTTGGTTTAATTCCTTATATCTAACTGATGCTTTGTGGTATGTAACACCCATTGGATTATCACTGCTTTACATTGCTCAAGTAGATTTTCAACTAAAACTACCAGAGTATAAAACCGCTCGTCATATTTTGAGAGTGCTAGGTAGTGGTTTAATTTCTGGCTGGGCAATTTTATTTCATCAAGATAAAGCCTGGATACCGGGAATTTTCAGTCTCATCGCCATTTTTGCCGGATTAGCTTTGCGAGTGCGGGCTTTTCTCTACATTGGTACAGCCACTTTTTTTATCACTACAATCTATCAATCGGTAATTTTCAGCTTGCAATACTCCTTTTTAAAATGGGTTGTTGGCTTGCTAGTTGGCATTTTACTAATTTATATCGCCGCCAACTTTGAAACTCGTCGCGCTCAAATAACTTCCTTAATTCGTAGCGCCATTGATGAATTTCAATCATGGGAATAGGCTAGGTATTAAAATAATTCGTAATTCGTAATTGACTTGTGTTCAGCCGGATATGATATAGAGAATAAACTTGCGATCGCAATCAGGACTTTATTCCTAGCTTTGGGGACTCAAGTCCTGACTACAAAGTGCTTATATTTTTATATCCCGCCGCTAAAGTCGGTACTGCGATTTAGGAACGTGGATTAAATAAAATGCAAAACTTCATCCTGTATCTAGCTTCCCTCTCCTTTATAAGGAGAGGGATTGAGGGTGAGGTAAGCCAGGGACATAAATTGTATGTTATTTAATTCTTATTCCTTAGCGGCAGGAGATGTCACACATTCTCATCTAGGATTGTTCCTTCTATATTGGCTCCATCCAAATTTGCTCCGTTCAAATTTGTCTGGTTCAAATCTGCTTGGGTGAGATTTGCTTGCGATAAGTCGGCTACAGTTAAGTCTGCACCACTCAAATCGGCTCCATCTAGATTCGCCGCCATCAAGTTGGCTTCGTGCAAATCCGCGTCACTCAAGTTAGTATCAATCAGTTTCGCAACCGTCAAATCAGCATGATTCAAATTAGCTCCTTCCATTGCTGCTCCATCCAAGATAGCCCCATCCAAAATAGCTCCGCTTAAGTTGCTACCATTGAGGTTAGCATTGCTCAAATCTGCTCCATTTAAGTCTGTCTCAATCAAACTGGCGTGGGCTAAATTAGCGTGACTCAGATTAGCTCCATCTAAAATTGCTCTATCTAAAATTACGCCACTGAGATCGGCTTCCCTTAAGTTTGCCTCGCTCAAGTTGGCACCAGTAAAGTCTCTGACACCTGCGGCATAGTTTTTTAGGAGTTGATCTGCTTTCATATCTGTCACTGTGCTAAGGAACGTTTGATTGAGGCTATCCAGACAGGCAGTAAATCCCCAGCCCGCGCTACAGGGGATTGGTGTGGTGAATCAAACCAGAGTGAATGTGGAATCACCTTTATCTAGATTAGCCATCCTCAACTACTGGCGCTACTACCTAGAGTTGTGAGTTACTTTCATACTTGGGAGGGATGTTGCTCACCTTAAAAATTTAAGCATTAGTGCAAAGCGATCGCTATACTCAATTGTGGTGTTCGTCTGGCAGAGGTTATGGCAAAACCAATTCGTATTCTTTTGCAGACTACGATTCCTACGAGTGAAGATGACTGGAGCATTTTTCGTTTCTCGATGTTACAAGATTACTTAGCATCGATTAAAGACGAAGCAGGAAACTCCTTATTTGAAGTTACGGGACGCGATTACGAATCAAATGCAGTAGGTGTTGATCCAGTTTTAAGTAGTCTCGACAAATCAGATTTTGATGAACTTTGGCTATTTGGCTTAGAGGTGGCTAACGGTTTAACCGAAAAAGACATTGCTGGAATTAATGCTTTTCGGCAACGCGGTGGCGGTATTTTGACAACACGCGATCATCAGGATATGGGCTGTTCGATGTGTGGTTTAGTTGATATTGGTGATGTCCACTATTTCAACACAAAAAATCCCGATCCCGATGAATCTCGCTGGAGCCGAGATGACTCATACACAACTTATATTTCCTGGCCCAACTATCATTCTGGAGCTAACGGCGATTATCAAAAAATTACCATTGTTGAACCCATTCACGAACTTTTAAGAAATCCCAATTCCCCTTCGGGAAGTATCGAATTTTTCCCAGCACATCCTCACGAAGGCGGTATTGGCGTGCCTTTGGGCAATGCAAATGCGCGGGTAATTTCCCTTGCTAAAAGTTTAGTTACAGGTCGTAGCTTCAATCTGGTTGTAGCGATTGAGCATCATCAAGATGAACAGGGAAATATACTAGGGCGAGCAGTAGCTAACTCCAGCTTCCATCATTTAGTAGATTACAACTGGGATATTAACAAAGGCTGTCCCACTTTTGTAGATGAGCCACCAGGAGATGGCATGAAAAAAGAGCCACGTGCCTTAGAAGATATCAAAACCTATGTGCGTAACGTCGCTTTCTGGCTAGCAAATTGATTTGAATTTGAGCAGTGTAGTAGCGCGACACAAATCATTGGTGTCAACTTACAGCTATTTTCCGGTAAATAGACCACGCCCTACGCGCACAGCATTGCTCATTGGTGTCAACTTAGAGTCAGGGCGGTTTGTAACCGCCCTTTTAACGTTAGTCCAATCTGCTATAGAAGGGGAGGTAAGTCCCAAACTTGGGCGAAAGTCTAAGTTTGGGCATTCCCCCATGATTACAGAAGCTCAGACTCGGTTCCGTAGGCAAGTCTGAGTAGTTCACTTTATTACTCCTGAAAGCGGGTGCAGTATTGTTAAATGAAAACTATGCCTAGTTTCAGCTTTCAAATACCGTTCTTGTAAGGGTTGCCACTGCTGCCACGACTGGTAACGATTTTCAGTTAACAAAGTAGCAAGAGTGGGCAGCTGAGTCTCAATTTCTGACTTGAAAACATCTGTAAGCCAGTCAGTTAAGACCGCACTATCTTGCATCGTACCCAAAATTTCTTGGATACTTTTCACTTCTGCAAGATAAGCTGCGTAAGACTCACCATATAAGTCACTAAATAACTCCATCTGGTAGCGTACACGTTTAGCTTCTTTTCGCAAACTATGAAGAATTTTACCTTCTGTTGTCAATTGTTTTTCTATCTTTTCTGGTTCCCAGTTTTTCTGGATTTTAACTTCTGATTCCACCAATTGGGTGCCAACTAGCCAACCTGGATGCAGCAATAAGTTACTCACTTCTGGTAAAAGTAAGTCTGGTAGCACTTGCTGAATAGTAATAGATGCCAAAGGTTTATAACTGGGTTTCTCTAACCACTTATCCAATGCATCTTTTAGAGACTTGTAAGATTCATCCTTTAACGTTTTTTGCACACTCGATAGTACATCTTCACGTTGTTTCGCCAAAGCTGTAAAAACTGTTTGCAGAGATTCCTGCTCTTTGCGGGGTAAGTTTGGTTTGTAATTGTTTTCCAAACTTTCTTTGAGTACGTCTAAATCTCGGAGACTACCAAGACGACGGGCTATTTTACCGATATTTTTATCGCTGACTGGTTTCGACACATCTACCGCTAGCCCAAACCGAGTTACCGCTGTCCGTAGGCGGCGCATTCCCACTCGCATTTGGTGCAGCGCTTCTGGATCTTCATCTTTCTTCACTGATTTTTCCCACTTCAAGGTTTTCTTAAAGTGTTTTTGAATCGCTTGGTAGGCGTAGTCCCCTAGAGTTTTTACGGTGGGTTGTGTGGCTAATTTCATCATTGATCTTAATGAGTACCTCATGAGGTTATTGCATAATAACATTAGTTAAAAATTTGCATCTACGTTTTGATATTTATTTTGGCAATGAGGATTGTAAAGTATGATTATGACTATTGATAGTTGTATACTATTCTATAAATATGCAATACCTGTCAAAGGTCTAAATAGCAGATTCACCCTGGCAATTTGATGTGAGCCATAGTTCTTAGATAATTTTTTTACATAGGTAGATTTAATTTTAGATATAATAGCATTATTAACATTTTTCTAACTATTAACATGATTTAAAATACCAAACTTACATTTGCTCAATCAAGTTTTATTGACTTTTGGAGATGATTTTAAAGAACATAGAGAAGACTTATCAGGAGTACTGCTAACACATCAGAAGTATTTATGGTTGAGGTCAGATGAAACCTCAACTATTGGGTTGATACTGATAAATTTATAGAGCATCAACAATTTAGGGTAGCAGAATTTATCAATTTACCTGCACCATAAGACCAAGAAATTAATATAGAAGGACTTGCTTCCGCTGATTATTAGCTATGGTTTGTTGGTTCTCACAGCTACAAACGCAAAAAACCCAAACCGGAAAATACAAATGCCAAAAACTTTAAAAGGGTAGCAAAAATTGAATCAGAACCTAACCGTTACCTCTTAAGACGGATTTCCGATGATAGAGGGAGCATCCCAAATGTGTAAAAACATAAGCTGTCATTGCGAGCGTAATGAAATGGAGTGAAGCAATCGCAACATCTAGACTTTGCGATTGCTACCCTTCGAGAAGCCGCTTCGCGTCTACATTCCACAACTCTTGGAGACGCTACCGCGTAGCTTGCTTCTGGGTTCGCGTAGCGTCCCGTAGCATACCCTACGGGAAGGCTGATGCCAACGCAATGACAATCTATCATCTTGATAAATTTGCTTGCATTGGGATGCTCCCATGATAGACGATAAGTTATTTTTATCTTGCCCACACCCCCAAAAGCCAGATGTGCAATTGAATACCGCTAAACTAAAGGACTTTAGTCCTTATTTTTAAGCACTAAAGTCCTTACTAAAAACCCTCAAAACTAGCTTGACAAAGTACTAAGATTAGTCCGCGCAATCGGACTTTGCCTGTGTAGCCAAGCCAAGCGTTAGCGAGTCTTTCTTTGAGCGTCTGTGGGTTTCCCCCATGAGCAACTGGCGTGCGATTTCTAATCGCCTGGTATTTTTGCTAAGTTATCGAAACAAAATTCAGGAGTCAGGAGTCAGAATTCAGTTGGGTATTCTGTACGACTGGCCTCTGAATAGATGGGTTTAAGACCCCCACCAAATCTACGATTTGGTGGTCTTCAAGACACTCCATGACTCGCTACCCCTACCCTATCAGGCCGGGTCTGAATCCCCCACTGATACCGCCACGGAGAGCGAGTCAGCGTACCCTTACTCTTAAGCAAGCTACGCGCAGCGTCTGGTAGAGAGCGTCTTGATTCTGACTCCTGAATTCTGACTTCTGAATTCTTCTTCAATTTTTCCTAAGATCCAACATTGGAATCATCAGTGTCTTTAGGAGTTTTAGATTCACTAACACCTTCTTTGATGTTACTGGCTCCCTCTTGAATGCCTTCTTTGAGGTTACTGGCTTTCTCTTGAATGCCTTCTTTGAGGTTACTGGCTCCCTCTTGAATGTTTTCTTTGAGGTTACTGGCTCCCTCTTGAATGTTTTCTTTGAGGTTACTGGCTCCTTTTTTAATGGCTTCCGTCGCGCTAGTGCCTCCCTTTGGCTGAATCTCTTGGTTATTTTTTAGGCGATCTACGATATTGTAGTCATCTGCACCTGGGGGAGTTTTTGATTCAACAATGCCTTCTGTTGGGCCACCGATCGCCTTCCATGCGGCAAGACCACCTTTGAGTTGGGAGACATGCTCAAATCCATTAGAACGCAGTTGTTGTGCAGCTTGGGCAGTTTCTTCTTCATTAGCACCGTAAACGTAAATATCACGGCTTTTATCCAAAGAAGATAGTGCACGCTCTACCAATTCATCTATTGGCGTCGGCATCGCTCCCAGAATGTGACCTTGGTTGAAGGTCGTGCGATCGCGCACATCCAATATTGTAAAAGCTGGTTCGCCCCATTCTAGACGAGTCTTCAGGACATGAACATCAGATTGTGCTTCTATTGGTGGCTGTGGGGGAATGATGCCGCCTACTAAATTGTTAACCATAATTATTCCTTACTGACGATATTAATAGCAATTTAACGGACTAAGCATCTTTAATTGCTCTTTCTCTGGGATGAATATCTTCAAACTCTCTCCTGAGATAGACTGGCTAATTGAAATATTTTCTACCATTTAATGCATTGCGGATACAGCCAACTTAGACTATTGGAAGGCAGCTTGTTATATTAATATTAATTTAATTAAATATATTTTAAGTTTATATTTCTAATATTTAATTATTCAGACAGATTAGACGTCTTGCATAAATGCTTAAATTGTCATGTTGAGCGGAGCGAAACATCTGTGAGATT
>NZ_JABXKM010000221.1 GCF_017115025.1 Nostoc sp. NOS(2021)
CCCATGCCCCAATCCCCAATACCCAGAAACAAATATGCCAAGAACGCAAAAAAACGATAATTTTATTGACAAATCCTTTACAGTGATGGCGGATATCATCTTGAAGATCCTGCCAACCAACAAAAAAGCTAAAGAAGCGTTTGTTTATTATCGAGATGGCATGTCAGCCCAAGCAGAAGGGGAATATGCTGAAGCATTGGAATACTATGAAGAAGCTCTAACACTAGAGGAAGATACCAACGATCGCGGCTATATTTTCTACAATATGGGGCTAATCTATGCCAGCAATGGCGACCACGAAAAAGCTTTAGAACTATATCACCAGGGAATTGAGTTAAACCCACGCCTACCCCAAGCCTTGAACAACATCGCCGTGATTTATCACTACCAAGGTGAGAAGGAAAAAGAAGCTGGAGATAACGAAGCTGGCGAAGCACTGTTTGACCAAGCAGCAGACTATTGGATTCGAGCTATTCGCATGGCTCCCAATAACTACATCGAAGCCCAAAACTGGCTAAAAACCACTGGGCGATCGCAAATTGACGTATTCTTCTAAAAGTGAAGAGTTAGGAATTATGAATCATTCACTCCTAACTCCTAACTCCTTACTCTCCTAACTCATAACTAAAAAAATATGATTAACCAAGAACAAGTTCACAAAGTAGCTAATCTTGCCCGTTTAGAATTGACTCCAGAAGAAGAGGAACAATTCACTACCCAGTTGGGAAGTATTCTGGATTATATTGAACAGTTGAATGAACTTGATGTCAGTAATGTAGCCCCAACAACACGGGCAATTGATGTCAGCAACATTACACGGGAGGATGAATTGCAACCCTATCCAGACCGGGAAAGTATTCTCAACAGTGCGCCTGAACAGGAACGCGAATTTTTCAAAGTACCAAAAATCCTCAATGCTGAATAGTCGAAAGCTATTGACTAACGACAAATATTTACGCCGATTTATTTGTATAATAAGTGCTACGTTAAAGTGTTCTACTTAACGCACTCTATTAGGTTGAATATTTTTTAATTGGAAAAAGAACTAGCAGTGCTGCGGGGTTGTTCTCCTAAGAGAAGTTACTAAATTTCGGTTTCACCTTCGGCTAGAGCGCCCAACATTAGAGCATGGTGAAGATCCCCAGCCACCCGGATGCGACCCTGTAAAGATAGCCCAAAAGGGGGCCGCTGAATAATTAACTTGTGAGAGAGGTCTTCGTGAGTTTCTACGGTTATAACAGAAGCCGACATTAGGATACACTGGCTTTTGAATACACCAGAAGTTTAGCAGTGACTTTGTTTGTCGCTGCTGGTGACTTCCTGCCTAGTATCCTATCGCTTTTTGCTTGTATGAAACTTACTCCAATCTACGGGAAGTCTCCCTCAACAAGGTTTCTCAGCATCTAAAACGACTCCCACTGTTTTGAGGCTATAGCCTTAGAATATTTACAAGCTTTACTTACGAATTAGCTATCTTTAGAAAAAGTACCGTTTTTGCTATGTAAGCTGACATTCTATCTGTTTCTATCCGAATTTGTGTAGCTTATTAACAAATCAGCGGATTCATTAATATTAAGCCTGCTTTACTATTTAGTTTCCTACCCTGACCTATTAGACAGCTAGAGTGTTCATTTCACTTTGTTCAATAGCTTTTAGCCCTTATCGCTCCCATGCTGACCCATCACCGCAAGCCCGTGTGCTTATCACTTATTTCCACTGACCTACCAATCTGGTCTGTTGTCGAAACTGCCGGGACATTGTATCAAAAAGACACTGATCGGTTCCATTTGCTATTAACTGCACCGCCCCTAATTAGCTGCGAAGTAGAGAGTGTCCTAAGTCCAGAGGACACACTTCCCCAAAGTAAGAGCAAAACTTACGCCCCTAACAGTCCCAGGATTTTGTGGCTAGAGATTTCCCCTTACCGGGTGATCATGACTATGCAAGGTAACGCTCAAGTGAGTTACCGTCACTTTTGGGAACAGGGCGTTTATGGCATTAGCCGCTATTGGTTGCCAACAGAGTCATTGCAACCTAACGATCCTATTCGTTTACGAAATTTTACTAGTAGCCTAACTCTCAACGGACATCCCTTGCCAGAACATTTGCGTCTGGAATATGAATTGTGGGCAGAAAAAGTCCAACTGGGATGCTACATACTTAATTTGGAAATTAAACACTGATAGTTGTGGGGAGTGGGGAGTAGGGAGTAGGGAGTAGGGAGTGGCAAGATGAGGGAGCAGGTGAAGCAGGGGGAGAAAGAATAACTAATGCCCAATGCCCAATGCCCAATCCCCCCAATGCCCCATGCCCCATGCCCAATTTCTTTCAACCAAAATAACTGGGTTGGTTTCCAGGTTTCCATTTAATATTGCAACCAACACTCGGCTTTTGCTCACTCGTAACAGGTTTACCCGCTAGCACTGCTTCAATGGCTGCGCGTAAATCTGCGCCTGTTACGGGTTTACCATTACTGGGGCGGCTATCATCTAATTGTCCCCGATAAACAAGTTGGCGTTCGCTATCAAATACAAAAAAATCAGGTGTGCAAGCTGCTGTGTAAGCTTTTGCCGTTTCCTGGCTCTCGTCGTAGCATAAGGTAAAATTAAACCCTAGTTCTGTGGCAAATGCTTGTAACGACTCTGGCGCATCATCTGGGTAATTTTTTGCATCGTTAGCACTAATGGCAACGATCGCTAAATCACTTGTAAAATAATCTTTTCCTAACTGCACTAATTCTTTTTGGACGTGTTTTACAAACGGACAATGCCGACAAATAAACATTACCAACAGCGCTTTTTTATCTGCAAAGGTGGAAAGTGAAGTTGCCTTTCCAGATACCACTTCCGGTAGATTAAAATCTGGTGCTTTTGTGCCTAGCGGCAACATAGTTGAAGCAGTTAAAGCCATAATTTACCTGATAACTTTACGCTGATAACTAACGGCTTTTGCTATCAGTATATTTTTACTCTAGCACTAAGTTTTCCATAAATTAAGAGACGGTAGATTTACCGTCTCTTAGAGGATGTTGGAAAACTCGCAAAGTATACTAGCCCTGGCGACTAGAAGTCGCGGCTATACAGGCAAAACCCACCTCCGTGGATTTAAAACCCTTGATTTTCTCTTAGTCCACGGAGGTGGACTAAGCTTTGTGTAGTAGCGAATTATATTCGTCTAATACTTTTCAAACATCCTCTGACATTTGTTGAGAGTTATATTACAGAAATTAGTTTTTACAGACTTGCCAAAACACCAATGATACCGTGTCCTGTGAATACTTCTAATGCTATCAAAGAGACAAAACCAATCATTGCTAAACGACCGTTGAGCAGTTCTGCGTAAGGAGTGAAACCTGTGCGATCGCCTTGCTCATCTATATAAACCCTTGGCTCGATCGCAAAGTTGTTCAGTTTGCCTTGCTCATCAATTATAGCAGTGTTTGTACGCATGGATTTTTCCCTGTCTTCTCTGTTATGTAAACAAGTGTAACAATAATATTAATATTTGTAAAGCATAAATAGCGATTGGGTTGTGGAGGAAGCACTGGTGGGAGGCATAAACCTAGCTGTAGCTGGGAAAAGAGCGATTGTAACATTTATGAGAAATTCAACTAACTTGTAAATAGATCGCTTGTAGTATCTCCTGCATCTCAAGTCAATCCCAAGAATGAACTTTTCAAACATTAATTGTGATTGCATGTTATGCTAGTCAGTTGTTTTGACTTTAATCAACGATGAAAAAAACGGGTCAGGCAACCCAATTCGAGTACACAGCACTGTACAAACCCAACCAGTTGATTTATGGAAATGGGCAAACAGCAGTGATTACAGGGTGGACGGTGAAGCAGGCGATCGCTAAACACCTACAACCGCATGAGTATGCTGTAATTGGGCAGTTATACTCGCCTACAAGGGGGATAAACTTGCTAATTCGCAATTTACTGTATAATCCCCATGTTAGATATTTAGTAGTTCTAAACGCTACTAAAGAAGACAAGAACGCAGGTGCGTGTCAGTGTTTACTGGACTTTTTCTGCAATGGATTTGAAGAAGGTAAAAGCGATACTGGACGGCGCTGTTGGAAAATTAGCTCTGACCCTGACTCTGACATTGTTAGTTATATTGATATTGAAATAGATAAGAGCACTCTAGAAAAATTGCGAGACTCTGTAGAGTGTAAAGAAGCCAAATTAATTACTGATGCAGTTAATCAAGTTAAATCCTATGCCGAACGGGAAGTAATTGAGCCGTGGGGTATACCGTTAAAGCTTGACAAGATATCAACTGTTGAATCAACTGTTTTACCTGGTCCACGCTACGGGCACCGAATTGAAGGCAAGAATATAGCTGAAACTTGGGTAAAAATTATCCATCGCATTAGGACGACTGGCACAATTCGTCCTACGCTTCATGATGGACAATGGCAAGAACTAATTGACTTGATGGCAATTGTTACAGAGGAGCCTGATAACTTCCATTTTCCAGAACCGAATTACTTGCCATTTGATCGCTCTTTTATCAATCCTTATACATCGGAAATTTTAGATGATGTCTCTTACAGTGAAGAAGGAGTAAAGTACACATATGGTCAACGCCTCCGTTCAGGGTTTGATCAAATTGATCAAATTGAAGCAGTAATTAAAAAACTTTCAGATAATATTGATTCAGCTAGGGTAGTGATGTCCCTGTGGGATGTGCGTAATGACCTCCTCTTAAACGATAGTCCACCTTGCCTTAATCACATTTGGATACGAGTTGTTGATCAGGAACTTTCTTTAACAGCAACTTTCCGCAGTAATGATATGTTTTCAGCATGGCCTGCTAATGCTATGGGGTTAAGAGCTTTGCAAAAATATATTTGGGAAGCAGTTACTAAACAATCAACGCATCAACTAAAAATGGGGCCATTAATTACTATTAGCCAAAGTGCCCATATTTATGATGATTGTTTTGAAAACGCTGACAAGCTGATTCAAGATCAGTACTCCAAAATTTTTCAGCAAAAAGATTACGCTGATCCTTCAGGAAACTTTCTGATCAGCATACAGGATGGCACAATTCTGGTAGAACACACTACGCCTGGATCTGGAGAAGTAGTTAATTGTTACTCAGGTAAATCTGCAAGTCTACTTTCTCGTCAAATAGCAGCGGATTGTCCAGGTTTGCAAGTTGAACATGCAATGTATTTGGGGACAGAGTTACAGAAAGCAGAAGTTGTTTTGTCAATGAGCCAAGGTCTAGTGTATGAACAAGACAAGCCGCTCAAAACCCATTTGATTCCAAAGTAGACTTTAACTAACTTTATTCAAGGTAATTATGTACATTAATCTTCGCTATTAAAAATATTTGTAATAATTACTAAAGCTGTTTGTGAGATGGCAACACCAACTCCTATTGTAGTTATAAATAACTCAGGTTTTTTCTTGAAAAATAAGTAACCTATAATCAAAGAACTTAGGATAATACCAGAAGAGGCAAGGAGTTGAAAAAAGTTTTCTGTTTTCTTTTTTTGCTTCTTTTTATCCCTTTCGATACTTTTTTCTTTGTCTCTTTCCAATTGTGATTTTCTAGCACCGTCCGAAAATTTTTTAAGTAAAATATCTTTTCTTCCAGATTTATGTCCAGATTCTTGTGTAGAAGCCGATCTATTTTCAAAAAACAGAACTGTACACAATCGCTCTTTAAAATTTATAGTTATACTTTCTCTAGAGTGATTATGTACAACTATTAAAAACTGACCAGACCAATCAGGGTCGATGGTTGTAGATATAGAAGATAAACCTTTTGAAACTTGAGATACTTTAGATAATATTATTCCTGAAAATTTATGGTTTTTTGGCATTCTAATTTCTTCAAAAGTAGTAATTAGAGATGTATCTCCCGGTTCAATAATAACTGGAGAATCTATATTCACAATCATTTCTTCTCCTTTGGATGCAGAAGCATAACTATCACCTACTCTTAAGTCATATCCTATAGGTGTTAAACTATCTGGGGAAAATGGATTAATATAAATCTTGGGTTGGACATCGCTTTGATTCTGCCACTCTTGCGGAGTGTAGCATTTCATTATTTCCAAATCAGTATCTGTTAGCAATGACATACTTACCTCTTTAGTAAAAAATCTGTAAAAGCATACATTGTTAAAGGCTAGGAGATAAATTTAAGAGTGATGAAGGTAAAAATTATAAAACTGAATCAACTAGTGATTATTCCTAAATATGAATATTCAAATGATTCGGTTGAAGTTGAAGAAGTTGATAGCCTTACTCATGCATCTAGAGGCACGAGTGGTTTTGGCTCAACCGGAATTACTGCAAAAATATAATTTAGTATAATTTTATACTACATACGAGCCAGAGTTACAATCTCTTGTTGATCCTGATATTTACCTTGACGTGCTTCGTAACTAATAGCGCATGGTTCGCCTTCTAAAAATAGTAATTGCACTACACCTTCATTAGCATAGATGCGACAATCAGCGCTGGAAGAATTGGAAAATTCTAAAGTTAGATGACCCCGCCATGCAGCCTCAGCAGGCGTTAAATTTGCTATTATCCCACAACGTGCATAAGTACTTTTACCTATGCAAATTACTGTAATATTCTCAGGAACCTCTAGTTTTTCTAGAGCAACCCCAAGTCCATAGGAATGAGCAGGTAAAATAAAGTAACTGCCATTCGCATCTGTGTGCAGTGCTGTTGGCTCCAGATTCTGGGGATTAAAGTTTTTAGGATCAACTACAGTTCCGGGAATGTGGCGAAAAATGCGGAACTCAGCCGAGGAAAGGCGTATATCGTAGCCATAAGAAGATAAACCATAGCTGATTACAGGTTGAACCGCTACAGACTCATCTGTTTGCACTTTTCGGATTAAACTTGGCTCAAAGGGCGAAATCAGACCCTGTTGAGCCATTTCAGTAATCCAGATATCGTTTTTAATCACAACTTCACAGCTAATTCAAACCGAATTACTAGGATATCCTGAATTGAGTATTTTGTTTAAGGTCGATAACTCCGACGGATTTCTGTAATTTGATCTGCCACATCTAAGAGAGATTTTGGCATCTCTGGCCCTGTGAGAATGATATCGACGTGGGGAGGGCGTTTTGCCAGAAACGCTAAAACTTCGGTTTCAGGAATTAAACCAAAGTTAATCGCTAAACTTAACTCATCTAAGACAACGAGAGAATACTTACTCTCACTGACTACTTGTTGTGTATATTGCCACAGATTTTGTAAGCTTTGGTTTTCCGTATCGTCTAAATGTGGTGTATCGATACAACGAGGCAAATCACAGCGAATCCAATCTAAATTTTGTCCTAATTGGATGGGTCGATCCTGTCCTTGACGAATACCTCCTTTGAGGAACTGCACTATTAATACTGGCGTTCCTTGTCCAGCTATTCTCAGTGATTGAGCTATCACGCTTGTAAAAAAGTTGCGATTGGAGCTAGTGAAAACTTGCACTAGTCCTTCAACTGGATATGGTAAGGTAAGGGTTGAATTTATACTTGGGGTTTCTAGCTGGGCAACCATAGGGTGAAGTTCAAAAAGTTACAATAAATTAAATGTTTGTGCTGGCGGTACTTATTACAAATCTGCCTGTATAATCAATCTGTTTTTCAGAGATGTGGTGGATTTGGCAAATTGCATTCTTAGTCAAACACTACGTTTGTGCTGAAGTCAAGAGTTATTTTCGTTTTTTCTCTGAAAGTAGTTGTAAAAATGAAAACACATGAGTTAGAGTTCCAATTATTTAAAAAAGCTGGGTATAACGTCTGAAAATCGCTAAATGTTAGATTTCCCGGTTGTTTGGGCAAAACAGACTTAGCAAGTAGTGAATTTGACAGGATGAGGAGTGAATTGTTGTGAGATTGGTGATTCTGGGAGGTTCAGGATCGGGGAAAAGCACTCAAGCACAAAGGCTTTGCAGATACTTTGATATTCCTGTGATTTCTACAGGTGAGATTTTACGGTCAGCAATATCTGGCGATCAGCCCCTGCCGGAATTTCGATGGTCGGAAGCCGATCCTCGGACTTCTCTTTCGGTTTACGCTAGCCTGAGTGAACTAGGCTACCACGCACGGCCCTATATGCAAAAAGGGGAGTTAGTTCCAGACGAAATGATCATTGAATTGATCCAAATTCGCCTCAGACAACCAGATATTAACTGCGATTGGGTCTTAGAGGGCTATCCCCGTACTGCTTTCCAAGCTGAAGAATTAGATTTTTTATTGGATGATTTAGGGCAAAAGCTAGATTGGGCAATTTATCTCCAAGTTCCAGAAGCTGTCATGGTTAGCCGATCCTTGGGGCGATCGCTACCAGATGACCAACCAGAAATCGTGCAGCGCCGTGTAGAATTATTCTACGATCGCACTATTCCAATACTTGAATATTACGACCGTCGTCGCTGCTTGTTGACCATCAACGGCGACCAGTCACCAGAGATGGTGCAGCAAAATATTTTGACTCTGCTTTCAGTTCCTTAGAAAAGAAGCAGGGGAGACAAATCAATTCAAAATTCAAAATTCAAAATTCAAAATTAAAGAAATTCTGCCTCCTCTTTCCCACTCCCCACCCCCCGCTCCTC
>NZ_JABXKM010000252.1 GCF_017115025.1 Nostoc sp. NOS(2021)
TGTTTGTATATAGGTTTTATCATCAGTTAATGTCCTAACCTTCTTGTCCGTTGCTATAACTGGAATTCAGGCACCAACTTTAAACGCTAGCAATTTCATCATTTATAGCAGTTGCCAGGTAGCGGTTGACATCAGCTAATCAGAAAACACTGACACCAAGAGACTTTCAACCCTGTTAAGAGTTCCCTATTCCCTGTTCCCTGCTATACTAGTGGTTCATCGCATTAATTGAGAGGGCTAAATACGTTTATAGTAAGGACTTTAGCCCTAAAATATTCAAGCACTTTAGTGCTTACTACAAACCGATCAGAACTTTTGCGATAAACCACTAGTGAAACACGGCGTAATATACCAACTAAACCCGATTTATCTAAATAAGCCGGGTTTCTCAATCTTTTACCCCAAGAAAATTACATAATATTGATCGGGTCTACATCAATGGTCAAGCTAACAGATTGGGGACAGAGCGATCGCACTTCTTCCCAATCTGGCAATTGTGGCAATGCATCGGGGGCAAATTTAATCAATATCTGCCAGCGATAACGATTAGCTACTCGTAAAATACTCGCTGGTGCTGGGCCTAATATCTCGAATTCTTCTTCTGTACTCAAGGTTGTAGCAATAACTTGCGCGGTATTTTGCACTTGAATCGGGTCAAGACTACTTAAGCGCAACAAAATTAACCGCCCATAAGGGGGATAATTGAGTGCTTGGCGTTGTTCTAATTCAGCTTGAGAGAAAGACTGATAATCGTGCGATCGCACTGCTGCAATTACCTGATGCTCTGAGGTATAAGTCTGCACAATTACCCTACCCGGATCGTCGCCTCTACCAGCACGTCCAGCTACCTGAGTCAAGGTTTGAAATGCCCGTTCACTGGCGCGATAATCTGATAAATTTAGCAATCCATCGGCGGCGACGACGCCCACAAGTGTCACCTGCGGTAAATCCAAACCTTTGGTGAGCATTTGTGTACCTACTAATAAATCCGCTTCGCCGTTGGCAAATTGGGTGAGTAGAGTACGATGTGAGCCTTTGTTGCGGGTGGTATCGCTATCAAAGCGAATCAAGCGCAATTCTGGGAATTGTCGCGCTAATTCTTGCGTTACCCGTTGAGTACCGCTACCGAAAAATTTCAGGTAAGGGGAACTACAATCAGGGCAAAATTTAGGATGCGATCGCGCATAGTTACAGTAATGACACCGCAATAATTCCGGCGCTTTTTCTTCGGTGTGGTGATACGCCAGCGACACATCACAGTGCGGACATTCCAGCACATATCCACAACTACGACAAGATACAAACGTACTATGTCCCCGGCGATGGATAAATAAAATCCCCTGTTGTTTTCTCTCTTGCAGCTGTTGCAAAGCTGCTTGCAGCGATCGACTAAATATAGAACGATTTCCCTGCTGTAACTCTTGCCGCATATCGACTATTTCTACCGGCGGTAGAGGGCGGGAATTGATGCGTTCCGGCAAACTTAAGTAATAATTCCTGCCTGCTGAGTTAAGATTTCTTTCTTGTCCCCCCTCTCTGCTTGCGGAGAGGGGGCTAGGGGGTGAGGTGACGACGCTTACCCAACTCTCCAACGAAGGCGTAGCGGAACCCAACACCAAGGGACAATTTTCTAATTCGGCTCGCCATTGGGCAACGGTACGGGCGTGGTAGGTGGGTATGGGGGAGTCTTGCTTAAAGCTGCTGTCGTGTTCTTCATCTAAGATGATTAAACCTAATTTAGGTAAAGGAGCGAAAACGGCGCTGCGGGTACCTATGACAACTTGGGGTTCTCCTGTGAGCATTTGTCGCCAAGTGTCGTAACGTTCACCATCTGAGAGGGCGCTGTGATAGACGCTGACTTTATTACCAAAACGGGCGCGAAAACGATCAGTTAGCTGGGGTGTGAGTCCAATTTCTGGCACTAAAACAAGGGCGGATTTGCCTTGGTTGAGAAGGGGTGCGATCGCTTGCAAATATACTTCGGTTTTTCCCGAACCTGTCACCCCATGCAACAAAACTTGAGCAAATCCATCTAGTGTCTGGATTGTTTCTAAGGCGCTGGCTTGGGCAGCAGTTAAGGATTTAGCGCTATCGCCTGCTAAAGCTGGCCCCTGTTCTGTTCGCAATACTTCCCGTTCTTCGATGACGATGTAACCCTTTTGGGCCAAAGTCTTGAGAATAGAGGAACTAGCATTGCAAATTTGCAATAACTCATTTTGCCACAACTCCCCACCCCGCCGCCGCAGCACTTCCAAAATCTCTCTTTGGCGAGTCGTTAAGTCGTGGTCGATTGTACCTGTGAGGGTGACTGCTTTTTGCAGCTTTGGTCGAGTTAGTCGGGGCGGTTCTAAGTAGCTTTCTACTAAACCAAATCGCAACAACTCCCGAATTCCCCGATAAGCAGATTTGACTTTTTGTTGAAGGTAGGCGAAACTATAGTCCCCCGCCAGCTGCGCTTGCAAAAGTTCCCAAACTTGCCGCGCAGTTGGAGTCAGAAAAGCTGAAGGATTAGGAGATGCCAGTAAATAACTATTTCCCCCTGCCCCCTCGCCTCTAACAAGGCGGATACGACGCTGCGATCGCCCCAGTAATCCTGGTGGCAGAGCAACCCGGATCACTTGAATCAGGGGTGTATAGTAATATGCAGCAACTCGATTGAGTAATTCCCAATAAGCACTTGGGAAAAATCCAACGCTGACTATATCTTCTACTTCCCGGATTTTTTCTGGTGCTAGATCAACATTTGGTTGTGCCAGTAACCGAATAGCGATCGCTCCTAATTGTTGTGCCCCAAATGGCACGCTCAAAATATCCCCTGGTTTTATTTCTAACTGGGCTGGTAATCGATAAGTAAATAGTCCTGTACTTCCTGGACAGTCTACCAGTACTTCAACCCACCGATTAACAGTTGCACTTAACTGATAGGATTCCCCAGGTTCAGCCACCATCACAGAAGATAAATTTACGTCATTAATATACATAGTTTCTGACTTTATAGTTTAACATTTGACTCACATAGCTAGTCATAATTAACCTAGCTAACTAAACTCTAATTTTTTGCTTTTTTGGACTCAAATGGTATTTCTCAATACTGTTATCCTTCATAATACTTGATAAGTTTCCTCTTATGTAATCTACTAGACAATTTTGCCTCTTCTATACGTGCAATAAATATTTTGTGCCTACCTTAAAAATAAAAGCATCTCGGCTAAGTCCACAAAAGTTACTCCAACTACTAATTAGGGAGTAGCCTTTCTCCGCCTATCGATAGATATTCAACCCTTTCTGTATATGAGATTATTTTATACAAATAAGATCATCCCGAAATTAAGCTGCCATTATTGTAATTTGTATCATGTCGGTAACTTGAAATCGGGAATGCATAACCCTAGCACCAGGTTTTCGATTTCTCCAGTGACTTCCAACGCCTAAACATTAAAATTATTTAGAAAAATATATGAAAGTTTAAGAAATTTGGATGGTTAGCTAAGATTTTTATATTTGTTCAGGTTGAGAAAGTTTGAGGGGGGTTTGACATATTTGATAATTCAGAAAAAAATGAAGAATATATCTGTTGGTAGCCTGAGAATAAAGTTTTGTTGGATGCTAAGGCCAGTTTCGTTATAGGTTGTATCTAACCGTAACCCATAGGTGCTAGGTAGATGCAAATTTTTATTCCTGTAGAGAAATTAGCAGAAGCTTGTATTTCGCTATCTAAACGGGTGCATTCGTCCATTAGGGAAAACTACCAAGCCTCAAACGAGTAGCTGTAACTAAATTATGTACCAAACAAAGCAACAATCCCTAAAGGAAACTATGAATATTGTTGAATTGGGAAAAATGGAAATACTGGAGAATACTGCTGATATTGACGAACCATCACTCGATAGTTTAAATGCAGTAGCAGATGAAGAGTCTCCAATTATAGTAGAGAATCTGGAATCAGAGGAACGGGATGGAGATGAGATGGCGGCGGCTCGTCCTTCGGGATACAATAAAACCGAACATGATGATGCTGTAGGCGCGTTTTTTAAAGAAATGGCGCGTTATCCACTCCTAAAAGCTGATGAAGAAGTGGAGTTAGCGCGGCGAGTCAGGTTTCTAGAGGAAGTAAGAGAAATACAAGCTGCCTTACAGTTAAAACTGGGACAGGAACCTACTAAACTAGAAGTGGCTTCCGAGCTAGAAATGACGGAAAAGCAATTAGAAAGTCGCTTGTATCAAGGTAGAGTAGCGAAACGCAAAATGATTCGCTCGAACCTGAGATTGGTAGTGTCTATTGCCAAGCGATATCTGAATCGGGGAGTGCCTTTTCTGGATTTAATTCAGGAAGGAGCAATGGGTTTAAATCGCGCTACAGAAAAGTTTGATCCAGATAAAGGATATAAGTTTTCTACTTACGCCTATTGGTGGATTAGACAAGCGATTACCAGAGCTATAGCTAATGATGCGCGGACAATCCGGCTACCTATTCATATTGTTGAAAAGCTTAACAAGCTGAAAAAAGCCCAACGGGAACTCAAACAAAAACTCTGTCGTAATCCTACCGAAGGTGAAATGGCAGAAGCTTTGGAAATTAGCGTGCAACAACTACGCCAGCTACAACAACTAAGGCGTCAAGCACTTTCTCTCAACCACCGCGTCGGTAAAGAAGAAGACACGGAATTGATGGATTTGCTAGAAGATGAAGATAACTTGTCTCCAGAAGCAAAAATGAATGAAAACATGATGCGTCAGGAGATTTGGGAAGTCTTGGGTGACGTGTTAACTCCACGGGAGAAAGATGTGATTTCTCTGCGTTATGGTTTGACAACCAGCGAACCCTGTACCTTAGAAGAAGTTGGCAACATGTTCAATCTTTCTCGTGAGCGAGTGCGTCAAATTCAAAGCAAAGCCATGCGGAAATTGCGCCGTCCCCACATAGCCAAACGCTTAAAAGGTTGGTTGATTTAATTACATTTACGAAGATAGAGACGCAATACCTGACCTAATTAGCTCCACTAACTAACATGGATCAACTAAAGTGCAAAACTTTAAATTTCGTAGGGTGTGTTATTGCGTAGCGTAATGCACCCTACGAAATTGTAGGTGCATTAGGACAAATGTCCATAAAACACTTTACAAAACTTGCTCTTTATTAAATCCACATTCCTAACGAATTTAGAGAGCTTGTATCTGTATATTTCTTGAGCTTCACCTACTGCAAGTTACAAAAACCGGGCGTTTTGTACCTTTTTTCGGCTTTTGTTTAGTCATTACTCAAAAAAAATTGCACCGTTGCCTATAGACTATGGACTATGAACTATGGACTATAGACTAATGACTTCACGTAGCAATTTGATTTTGCGTTTTGCCCAAGCAGCTGATTACAGCATACTGTTTAAATTAATTCAGGGGCTTGCAGAGTATGAAAAATTATCTCACGCTATTACTGGCAATGCTCTGGCACTTAAGGAGCATTTATTTGGTTCACGGAGGTATGTAGAGGCAATCTTAGCAGAATCTGCGGGTCAAGCTGTTGGTTTTGCCCTATTTTTTCATAATTATTCAACATTTCTGACTAAGCCAGGAATTTATCTGGAAGATTTATTTGTTTTACCAGAATATCGCAGACAAGGTATTGGTAAGGCTCTCCTTACTAAAGTAGCCCAGATAGCTGTAGAACGTGATTGTGGGCGGTTAGAGTGGAGTGTGTTGGATTGGAACGAATCAGCCCAAGAATTCTACCATAGTATGGGAGCATCTATATTAGATGATTGGAGAATTTGTCGTATTACAGAAGATGTGCTTATTCAGTTAGGATCTGTTAAATAAAAAACAAAGGATGAAGTATAAAGGATGAAACGAGACAATTTTTATCTTGAATATTTCATCCTTAAATTTTTATCATTTATTGGTTATAAAGTATTCAAACTTACATAAATTTTTATTTTAATCATCAGTGTAGATGCATACTCCTACGGAGAAGCAAGCTACGCGTAGCGTATCGATATCGTTTCGTACTAACAACCCTAAATCTAAAACCCCGAATATTCAAAATCCAAAAGCTTGATAGCGAAGTTTGACAGCTTGTCATTTGACTATGGCAACGGCTCAACTGACAATTATGGAGGATATGGCACCGAATAAGCCGTTATTGCAGAGAGAACACGAAATGAAAAAAATTATTACAGTCATGCTGTTAGGCATAGCAATCTTCACCTTTGCCTTCAGTAGTCCAGCATTGGCAGCAGATGCTGTTGGTGGAGCTAAAGTATTTAGTGCCAATTGTGCTTCTTGTCACGCGGGAGGTAAAAATCTGGTTCAGGCTAACAAAAACCTGAAGAAAGATGCTTTGGAAAAGTATGGTTTGTACTCAGCAGAGGCGATTATTGCCCAAGTTACAAAAGGTAAAAATGCCATGCCTGCCTTCGGCAAACGTTTGAAACCTAACCAAATTGAAGATGTAGCGGCTTATGTGCTTTCCCAAGCAGATAAGGACTGGAAGTAGACTAAAATCTAACTTCCAGAATTAACAATTTGCGGGGCTTTTTGTCCCGCGAATTTTAGGGTTGCCGAAATTGTCAAATAGGATACTTATACCAATTTTGGATTTTAGATTTTGGATTAAGAGTCTTTACAAAAAGACTGTTCCAAGAATATCAAACAATACTACCTATCTTAATTTGGTCTTATGAGTGATTTGTGGCGATTATTTCTCAGTGCAATTATTGCTTTATCTTTCATTTGTTTGACTCCATCCGCACATTCATCACCCATATCTATCACGCAAATTACAACGGGTAATTTCTTGAAATTGGGTGTAGATAAGATGCGGCGCGGTAATTACCAGGAAGCAATAGAGAATTTAAACCAGGCGATTGAACTTGAGAAAGATTTTGCTGTAGCTTATAGCGATCGCTGTCTTGCTTATCTCCAATTACAAGATTACCATCAAGCTGTTACAGATTGTACTCAAGCAATAAATTTTGCACCTGATAACTTTGAGGCTTATCTAAACCGGGGAGTGGCACTCTACAGACAAGGGGATTATGCCGGTGCTATTGTTGATCATAATCGAGCGATCGCACTTAAACCATCCGATTTTCGAGCTTACTACAACCGAGGGTTAGCCCGTGCTGGCGAGGGGAAAGACTTTGAGGCAATTCTTGACTTTAATTTAGCCCTAACTCAAATTCAGAGAATCAGTAGCTTACTGCTTGCAGATATCTATAATGACCGAGGTTTGGCGCATTTTGTCTTGCAAGATACCCAAGCGGCTATGCTCGACTTTAATCTAGCAATTCGTCTCAATGCTAACGATTATAGGGCGTACTTTAACCGGGGTTGTGCTTGCGGACAAAATGGAGATGACTTTGGTGCAGTGCGTGATTTTTCTCAAGTCATCAGACTTAACCCCAGTAACCCCCAGGCTTATGTTAATCGGGGAGTAGCTCGTTATCGCTTAGGATATCATTTAGAAGCAATGTCTGATTTACAAAAAGCATCTAAGTACTTTGAAAACCAAGGAAAGAGAGTTGCCTACGAAAAAACTCTAGATTTACTCAAGAATTTGCGACAAAAAATTTCCTTTGCAACTGAAATCGCTCTTTTCTAGGACTGTCAGAGTTATGCAGAGTATCCACCAGCTTGAAAAATCTGTTCGACGGTTAAATTTAACTCTGGGAAAGTAGGTGAGATAATGCGTTGTTTACCGCCGCAGGCATCGCTACCTTGAAACTGGCTGACTTGGTATTCTCCCTCAATTAAGGTGTAAAGCGAGACAGTTGGTTGTTTGGGGTTGCCAATAAATCGCCTACCGCCTAAAGCAGCATAGTCTACAATCCAGTATTCTGGGATGCCTACAGCCTCATAGTCAGCAGCTTTTTTTAAATAATCATCGCGCCAATTGCTACTCACTACCTCAACTACTAAGGGTATTGATTCTGCAAGGCTTATAGTAGATTCTTTTTTCCACAGAGGTTCGGTTACCAAACTGGGGCGATTTAATATCAGCACATCTGGTGAGTAAGCAGATTCATTTTCAGGCGGTTTGACTAATGCTGTTTTGGGTATGAAGTAGGGGAGATTTAAACGAATACACTCTCTAGTAATTTCAAAGGCGAAAAATCCAACTACCTCTTCATAATCGCCTGTTGGTTGGGACATTTCGACTATTACTCCATCATGCAATTCATAACGTTTTCCTGTGTTGTCAGGATATCTAGCAACGAATTCATCGAATGTAACTAGTTTGCGTAAGGCTTGAATCATAAATTATTGACTTCTATTGTGTTTGCGAAGCGTCCAGTTTTATCAATGCTAACGTAATTCGTAATTGCTACAAGGGAAGAGGCTTTGAAGCTTATTCTCCTTCGCCTTTAAAAGGTTAGCTTGCTTATTAAGCGCAATATCTCTAGCCCTTCGAGATTGCACGTTTGGGAATTTGAGCGTTTGAAGCAGACTAAAAGATATATAGCGTTTCCTGTACGCCATAGC
>NZ_JABXKM010000267.1 GCF_017115025.1 Nostoc sp. NOS(2021)
CAGGAAATTTAGTTCCCTCCCCAATCTATCGGGGAGGGTTAGGGTGGGGTAAAATCTTGGTGAAATAGTTGCTTTGGTGATTTCTAAATGCTAACCTCAGAGTTTTGTTATTCAACTGGGAAAAGCCACAACATAGATCCTAAAACCTAAATTTATAAAAAATATTTTATGCACCTGTCGCGTGACGTTGTTTTATTAATTACCCACAGTGGTGATTTCTTCACAATAGATAGAGTGGCAGAAGCCTTGTCAAAAAAAGGGGCGCAACCATTTCGCCTCGACACTGATAAGTTTCCCCTAGAAGTGCAATTAACAGCGCAGTTTGACAAATCCAAAAGCTATCACAAGCTGGAATATGGCACGCACTCTATCAGTACAGAGCAGGTGCAAGCTGTTTGGATGCGGCGGATATGGGAGCCAGAATTGAGTAAAGAATTGGCTTCAAAGTACCGAGAAGCCTGCATTAGAGAATCACAAGCAACCTTAGATGGGTTTTGGGACAGTCTTAAAGGAGCTAGGTGGGTAGATGATTTGGAGCGGATCAATGCTGCACATAATAAGCTGCGCCAACTGCGGATTGCATCTGAGGTAGGTTTTGTCATCCCCCAAACTCTCGTCACCAACAAAGCTGAGTCAGCACGCGAGTTTTTCCACCAAGTCAACGGAAAAATGGTGAGTAAGTTATTAACTGCTCTTTCCTACAGTATGGAAGCTAACTCCTCGTTCTTTCTTTACACCAGCGCTGTCAAAGAAGAAGACTTGCTTGATGCTGAGTCACTGCGCTATTGCCCAATGGTTTTTCAAGAGCAAATTCCTAAGCAGCATGAATTGCGGGTGGTATATGTGAATGGCAATGTATTTGTCGGGGCGCTAGATGCGTCTGTTTATACGGCATCCAAAGTTGATTGGCGTAAACCTGGTGTTGAGACTGGTTCATGGCAACACCATCAGCTTCCTGATGAAGTAGTTCATCGTCTCCAAACCTTTATGAGTAAATTTGGGCTGTTGTTTGGAGCGTTAGATTTTATTCTCACACCATCAGGAGAATATGTCTTTTTGGAAGTTAACCCCATAGGAGAGTGGGGAATGCTGGAGAAAGATTTAGACTTGCCGATTTCGAGTGCGATCGCAGACGCTCTTATTCCCTAGAAAGCAGTTACTTTAGGATGTTTTAGGCGTATATAGCAATTCGATTTGATTCCTGAATCACTCGTAGAGTAAGGGAACAGGGAAGAAGGAATAAAGATATACTGAGTTTTTTTCAAAAATCAAATAGGAGTCCTATATTTCGATATGATTTGTCACGAAAAACATGACATGATCACCTAATGCACCGCCATATAATATGGTGCTTTAGGTTGAAGCCGTAAAACACCATACTTAAGATTTCCTAAAATCTAAAATCTCAAATCGAATGACAGTATTAATCATTACTTTTAGCCAAGACAACGAAAGCATTCCTCTAGTAATCAAATCAATTGAGGCTAGAGGAGAGAAAGCATTTCGTTTTGACACAGACAGATATCCCACCGAAGTGAAGTTGGATATTTACCAAGGCAATTCTGAGCGGGTAATTATTACTGATGGCGAACAGAAGCTTGATTTGAGTGAGGTGTCCTCAGTTTGGTATCGGCGGATGCGCTACGGGGCGAAAATTCCCGACACGATGGACAAGCAATTTAGAGATCCTTCAATTGAAGAAACTCGCCGCACTGTCAGGGGTATGATTGCCAGCCTGAAAACATTCCACTTCGACAAAATATCAAATGTCGATGTAGCTAATAATAAACAACTACAGTTGCAAGTTGCACGAGAGGTTGGACTTATTACCCCACGCACTCTGACTTCAAACAATCCAGAAGCAGTGAAGCAATTTGCTCAAGAGTGTCAGGAGCAAGGTATAGTCACAAAAATGCTTTCTTCCTTTGCCATCTATGATGATCGCGGACGAGAAAACGTTGTGTTCACCAATCCAATTACAGATGACGATTTGGAGAATCTTGAAGGACTGCGTTTTTGTCCGATGACGTTTCAGGAAAACGTGCCAAAGGCGCTGGAGTTGCGGACGACTATCGTCGGACACCGCGTATTTACTGCCGCAGTGAATTCCCAGAGTTTGGAGGGATCTACTTACGATTGGCGCAAAGAGGGGAGAGCCTTAAGTAAGAATTGGAAACCCTACGACTTGCCGGAAGATGTGGAGAAAAAGCTTCTCCAACTGATGGCTTATTTTGGCTTAAACTATGGAGCGATCGATATTATCGTCACACCCGATGGCCGGCACGTATTCCTTGAAGTCAACCCAGTTGGGGAATTTTTCTGGATGGAGATATATTCACCACACTTCCCGATTTCTGGTGCGATCGCTGAAATTCTGCTGACTAATAAAAATTAGGGCATGGGGCACCGGTAAAATTATTTCCTATTTTCTGATCTCCCACCATGCGGGTACTCCGTTGGAGAACTCGCAGAATAGCCGAAGCAAACGTGTCTACATCCCCTACCTCTTTTAATGTTTGGTAGTGGGATTTTGTTGTGAATAGCTTTCAATTTTTTTGGAATTGGATGCACCTCTTTTTTTCTCTGCTTCAGTTATTTGAACTCAGAAATCATGTTTTAATCATAAGTGTCAGAATTTTAGGTAATTATAATGGACGAAATTGTGAAAAAACTAGCTGGTCTAGGTCTTCCTGGCGTAATTCTGGTGGTTCTAACGGCCGCATCAGGGGGCAGTTCCGCCGCCGTTGCTGCTACTCTCACAACCTTAGGAGGGCCGTTTGGCATCGTAGGAGCTATAGCCTTGCTTGGTCTAATAAGCATTGTGGGGGATATTGTAGCGGGATATGGAATTGAAGCCATTCTTCAGGCCATCTATGCAGAACGTAGCAAAACCGAATCGGTGAAATTTCTCCTCAAAGAAATCAAAGATTTACCCATTACAGAGGATTTAAAACTCAAACTGAAAAATCAACTTTGCCAAGAAATCATTACTTATTATGAAGATGTTAAGACCCTAAAAACAATTGAAATAGTCGCGGTGATTATTCAATTTAAATGGTATTAAGTTAAGCGATTATTTAACTCAAATAAAAACCACTATATTTTTAGAACATGCAAGCTCAAGTTTTTCGCGATCAACCCTCAACTAATCCTCTTGTGGCTTTTACCCAATTTTGGCAGGATGTCAGAGCGATATATCAACAGCAAGGGTATGCGTCTGAAGCTGCAAAAGCAATGGTCGATTGGACACTTTGTCAACCAAGTATGCAAAAAGTTACGGCTGGATGCGATGCAGATAATATAGGTTCAAAGCGGGTGCTAGAAAAAATCGGAATGCGGCTGATAGAAACACGAGATAAGATTTTGATATGGCAATTATGCAAAACAGAAATCATAGAGTAATTGTGTTTGCTCATACTTTTTAGAATCAGAATTATGCTAACTAAACAGCAAAGACAACTAATTACTTACGAAGCTATTTCAATTTACGAACGAACCTATCAATTACCCGTCCTAAAAAATAACGCTGTAAAAAAAGTTCAGCAAAAAATTAGAGACCGTCAAAAATTACTTAAAGAAGGCGTTCGATATCATCATCAACTTGGGGGGATAATTAAGCGAAAAGAAGAAATGAGCCAGGGAGAAATTTTTGATGAAATCCAATTATTTATTAAGGACTACAGTCATATTATTGATTTTCTAGAAAGTTATAAGGATAGTTATCATGATTTTTTGTTAAACCTTGCGGACGAATTAAAAAAATTATTTAAAGAAAAATATTTGGAAATAAAAACTTTAGAAGATGAAAGAATCAAATTAGAGCTAAAAAATCATAAGAATTCAAAAATACTTGATGAGCTAAGATGGGAGAAACAAGAAAACTTTAAGGCAGTTTTACTCTTGAGTAATGCTTATTTTTTAATGTTAGAAAAAATCAGATTGCTTGGTGAAGGAATTAAAAAACTTGCAGAAGATACTAAAAATCAAAAAGAAGTCGTTCAACAAATAGTTAAAGATTTAGAAGTATATCAAGAAATTTACGAATATCAAAGAAAAGCCTATAAGATTCGTCAAGAAATAGCAAAAATTGCCCATACTGCAATCAATTTTGAAAATTCTTTACAAGCTTACTTTACTCCCTTTCAATCTTTAATAGATGAAGTCGTAAAAGTAGATGAATATTTTTATGCAACTGTCGGAGATATTAAAAATCTAGGAGATAATATTTTAAAGTATCAATCAAATTTATTTAATCTTGAAGAAAACGAGGCAATTTCTGAAACTTTTCTCGATTTTATGGTGACAAGTTATGAGAAAAAAGCCAGATTAAAAGATGCTTTTACTCAATCCCAATTATTGGATTGGCAAATCCATAATTTTGATTTGAGCGAAAATGGCGTTTTTTTAGACAAGGGTATTGATTTAATATCTAACTATATATCCAAGCAACTCACTGATCAAAGAAAAGTGCTAGGCATAGCAGAAGTAAATTTTGTTTCGACAGCGCCTCTATCTGCTGTTGAAGAAACAGGATTGATCGGACTGACTAATAACAATGTTGCGTTGACAAAAGAATTGATCAGCAATAACAATATTGATTATACCCAATTGCGGGATCTCCTAGTGCAGCATAAGTGGAAAGAAGCTGACATTGAAACCACTAAATTAATGCTAAAAGTCATGAGTAAGAATTATTGGAATGAAGTTTATAAGGAAGATATTGAGAACTTTTCTTGTCAAGACCTCCACAGCATTGATCAACTTTGGGAACAATATAGTTATGGTTATTTTGGCTTCAGTGTTCAGCAAACTATCTGGAGCGAAATGGGTGGTCAAGTAGACTATGAAACAGAAAAGAGACTAGGCGATCGCCTTGGTTGGCGAAAAGAGGGAAACTGGTTAGACTATGAGCAACTAACTTTTAAATTGTCCCCTATGACACCGATGGGACACCTACCAGCCAAATGGTTGCACTATGACCAACATAGCTTTGACTTATCCCCAAAATCATCTACAGAACACCTTTCAATGGGAGCTTGGCGGGTAAGGTCTTGGTTAGTTTGGCAGATGCACTTATTCTTTTCTCGTGCAAAAAGTTGTAACGAAACTTTTCGATGCGTTAATCGCACATTTGTTAATAATAGGAAAAATTAGAGCTAAAGCTAATTTGAGGATAAACATGAGTAATAGTAAGCATTCTGATATAGAAATAGAAATTTTACTTTTGGGAAAATGGCGTTTTAATACGTCTTCGGAAAAAATAACGATTGAATTTAAAGATGATATGACTTATGAGCAAACCAGGGTTCAAACATTGCTTTTCTCTAAGCCTAAAGAACTTCTAACAGGTAATAAATTTACTGGGGTATGGTACGTAAGTCAAAAAAAATTGCATTTAAATGTTAAAAGTATGCCAAAATCCTTTTTGAATTTAAAGATACCACTAGCTTTTAAGATTTCTATTGCAGATATGGTAGCTACTTTAGGTTCAGTGTTTATGGCAGAAAATTATGAAGTTATTAGAATTAATAGTTATAAATTTCTCATAAAGGATAAAGAGGAATCAATTATTGGGACAAAATTAAATAATACTAGGAAGTATTAGAGCTTGTAAAATCACTTTGCTATCAAGTTTCTTGCACTTCATATCTAACAAGCTTTTTGCCTTTTGCTAACCGTCGAACTCACGTTTAGGGATTTCCAACAAATAAACTATCTAATCTTGTGGGGCGGGCAAGATGCCCGCCTTCGCTTACGGGCGGGTGAGACACCCACCCCACAAGGAGTGAATACAACCCAAAGCGTCAAATCTAAGTCACTCGAAAATCATTCGTGACAAGTTGAGATTAAATCAGTTTTGTCAATAGTAATAACGCTGTTAATTAACGCAGTGCGTGAGTATCAAATTCAATATTATACCGAGTATTGATGGGAAAAATGAGTGGCACTTTTTTTGATGAAGCGTAGGCGTCCTGGCGGTTCGATAAATTAAGCTTTTTAGCAATTTTTGCGTAAGTCCTATTTATTTGATAAATAGTTTCTTAAGCTGCCAAAAATAATCGCCAATTCCCAATTTTTTGTAGCCAGAATCTAAGAAAATAAAAACTGCAATAGAGACTTCATGGATTCGCTGCAAAAACTTATATGATTATTAATCGACGCCATTTCTTGTTTTTACTCACAGCAGGTGCGGGTGCTTTTGCGTTAGATGCTTGTGCATTGGCAGAGAAATCTCCTAATGGAAACACTGCAACTCCCGACACAACAGCAAATACAACACCAAATACAACAGGGGCTATCCAACTACCGCCTTTAGCTTACGCCTACGAAGCACTGGAACCACACATCGATGCCAAAACGATGCAGTTTCACCATGATAAACATCACGCAACTTATGTGAAAAACCTGAATGGAGCGTTAGACAAACACCCAGAACTCAAAGGTAAAACTGTTGAAGAATTGTTGCAGAAACTGGACAATGTACCACAAGATATTCGCAAAACAGTACGCAATAATGGCGGTGGTCATGTAAACCACTCAATGTTCTGGAAAATTATGAAGCCGAAAGGTGGGGGAGAACCAACAGGAGGTATAGCCTCCGCTATTAATCAAAATTTTGGCTCTTTTGCAGCTTTCAAAAAACAGTTTAACGAAGCTGGTGCTAGTCGTTTTGGTAGTGGTTGGGTTTGGCTAGTGCGTAACAAAGGTGGCAAGCTGGAAGTGACAACTACAGCTAATCAAGATAGTCCCTTAAGTGAAGGCAAATATCCCATCCTGGGTAATGACGTATGGGAACATGCATATTATCTCAATTACCAGAATCGCCGCGCCGATTATTTAGATGCTTGGTGGAACGTGGTTAATTGGGATGAGATTAACAAGCGGTTTGCAACAGCCAGTAAATTTGCCTGAGACCAGATAACAATTTAGATTTATAGGCGCTTAAAAAATGGCAACAGAAACAACATTCTGCTGCCATTTTCTTGATGTGATACCAAATATGGAAACGATGTATTGTTTCACCAAACAGTGTAATACCAATTCACGAAAACCAACCCTTGCAGTTATTTTTTTTATTTTTTGGAGATTTAATATAGCTTAATTTTACGTTAAAAATATGAATATATCTCAATAAATATTGTAATTAAGCTTACACATATCGTGCTAAATTACTTATGCTTGCAAAAGCTCTATAGCAATCCTAAATCATTTGTGAGAGAGCAAAAGGCTGAAAAGCTCATAACTACGTACTTTTAATCTCCGTATTTTGTCACGATTCAATTCGGATTGCTATATAAGATTAGAATTTAACGCCATGTGCGACTTTCTCTAAAACCTAACCCCCAACCCCTTCCCTAAAAGGGTTGGGGAGCAAAAATCAAAGCCTCTCTCCTTGTGGGGGAGAAGTTTGCAGAGGGGTTCCAAGAATAAGTCGCACATCGCGTAATTTAGGATTTCATCATGACAAGGCGTAGGTGTATCCCACTTTGGAAGAAATACCCGACGACTGAAGTCACGGCTATAGGAACGAAGGCTGCTTTCGGCAGGCTTGGTTTATGAACAAGGGGAAGGGGGAAAGGTAAAAACCGTACTTCGTCCCGCTACGCTAACGCCCGAAGTTAAGCGAAATAATCCTTGTGTTATTGGGAAGGTAAAAACCTCGCCCCTAGTGGGCGACCTAATTCATCCCTTTGCCATTTACCTTTTACCCTTTACCCTTACCCCTCTTTTTTATATAGCCCCAGACTTCAGTTTGTGAACTATCAGCCAAAGTGGGATGCTCCCCAAGGCGTAATACTTAGAATCATTTCTTCAAATGTGCAATTGAGTAAAAACACTCTTGAGTCATTTTAATTATAAAGAGGATGTTCTCATGAAGATTGGTTGCAAATTATTCATGGTTGCTTTAACTGTTCCATTATTTCTTGGAATTTTAAATTTTAAAGCACAAGCTCAAGTAACTCAACAATGGGGCGTAGGTGGTGATATTCCCGTTCCCGGCGATTATGATCATGATGGTAGGAATGATTACGCAGTCTGGCGACCAAGTAATGGTACTTGGTATGTAATTAACAGTTCTACAGGTCAACAAGTAACTCAACAATGGGGGACAGGTGGCGATATTCCTGTTCCCGGCGATTATGATGGTGATGGTAGAACTGATTACGCAGTGTGGCGACCGAGTAATGGTACTTGGTATGTAATTTACAGTTCTACAGGTCAACAAGTTACTAGACAATGGGGAACAGGTGGCGATATTCCTGTTCCCGGCAATTATGATGGTGATGGTAGAACTGATTTTGCAGTCTGGCGACCGAGTAATGGTACTTGGTATGTAATTAACAGTTCTACAGGTCAACAAGT
>NZ_JABXKM010000117.1 GCF_017115025.1 Nostoc sp. NOS(2021)
ATTCCCCAGTCCCCAATCCCCAGTCCCCATTCCCTCTGGATCTGGAATTTGAGTATACTACGATGAATCTATCGATATTATGGATTTTATCGGGTTTAGAGAAATTACCGCATCACCGCAATAGAGATCAACGGAGGTATAGGGGTGAGTGAGATTGTGCGCCAAAAAATATCAGCGAAGGCAGAGCAGTTTACAGAGTCGGTGATTCGAGAAATGACCAGGGTAGCACTGCAACATGGTGCAGTGAATCTAGCGCAGGGGTTCCCTGATTTTCCCTGTCCCTTGGAGTTGAAACAGGCAGCTTATGAGGCAATAGAGGCAGATGTCAACCAGTATGCCATTACTTGGGGCGATCGCCCATTTCGTCAGGCGATCGCTAACAAAGTTCGTTGGTATCTCGGCTTAGATATTGATCCCGAAACCCAAATCACCGTTACCTGTGGTTCCACAGAAGCAATGGCAGCTGTGATGCTGGCAACCGTCGATCCCGGTGAGGAAGTAATTGTATTTGAGCCGTATTACGAAAACTACGGCCCTGATGCGATTTTAGCTGGTGCCATACCCCGCTATGTGACACTGCATCCTCCTGATTGGACGTTTGATGAAGCACAGTTGCGTCAAGCTTTCAATGCCAATACCAAAGCGATTATTATCAACACACCCCACAATCCCACCGGCAAAGTCTTTACCCGTGAAGAACTCACCCTAATTGCTGAACTTTGTCAAAAGTGGGATGTGTTAGCGTTCACTGACGAAATCTATGAACATATTCTCTATGATGGCACTCAACATATTGCCCTAGCGACCCTTCCCGGTATGGAAGAACGCACAATTACCATCAATGGTCTTTCCAAAACTTACAGCGTCACTGGATGGCGAGTCGGCTACATTTTGGCCAACCCCGAATTGACAGGAGCGATTCGCAAAGTCCATGATTTCCTCACCGTTGGCGCTCCTGCACCATTGCAACGAGCCGGAGTTGCCGCCATGCAATTGCCACCATCCTATTATGAAGAACTAGCCAAACTTTATCACCAGAAGCGAGACAGCATTTTACAGATTCTAGATCAAGTTGGCATTCCCTATTTCGTTCCCCAAGGAGCCTATTACGTACTTGCAGATATTTCCAAATTCGGCTATAAAACAGATGTTGAATTCACTTACCATCTAATTAAAGAGATTGGTGTTGCCGTAGTTCCTGGTTCCAGCTTTTTCAGCCAACCAGAAAAAGGACATTCATTGATCAGATTTTGCTTCAGCAAAAGACCTGAGACATTACAAACAGCGAGCGATCGCTTACTCAAACTACAAACCACTTTACAACCAACATCCTAACATACATTTCTTCCCTTCTCCTCTCTTATCTTCGCGCCCTTTGCGTCCTTCTCTGCGAGACGCTACGCGAACGCGGTTCGTTTCACATCCAAATTAATTCAAGATGAAAGACCCATTACACCTTATTTTTTATTAATAGTAGGGAACAACTATAGCAATCTGATCTGAGTTGTAAAAATTACTTTTTTTTACGAACCGCAAAGGACGCAAAGGACGCGAAGATAAGAAATAAAGGATTTTACAAATTATTTAGGACTGCTATATGGCTACTTACGACAACATTTTGCAAGCAATTGGTAGAACTCCATTAGTCAGACTTAACAAAATTACCGAAGACATTCACTCAAGTATTTATGCCAAAGTAGAATATCTCAATCCTGGCGGGAGTACCAAAGATAGAATTGCCCTCACGATGATTGAAGCCGCAGAAAAAACAGGTCAATTGCAACCCGGTGGCACTATTATCGAAGCTACCGCAGGTAATACTGGTGTTGGACTGGCACTAATTGCAGCAGTGAAAAAGTATCGCTGTATTTTCGTCATGCCTGATAAAATGAGCCAGGATAAAATCAACCTACTCAAAGCTTATGGTGCAGAAGTAGTTGTTACTCCCACATCTGTACCGCCTGACTCACCAGAAAGTTATAACGGTGTAGCGGAAAGACTCGCCAAAGAAATACCAGGAGCTTACAGACCAAATCAATTTGAAAACCCGAATAATCCTTTAGCACATTACTTAACTACCGGCTCAGAAATCTGGTCAGATAGTAATGGGAAAGTTGATGTTTTTGTTGCAGGTATGGGTACAGGTGGTACAATTTCAGGAGTTGCTAAATATCTGAAAGAGCAAAATCCAAATATAGTGATTGTTGGTGCAGATCCAGAGGGTTCAATTCTTTCTGGTGATACCCCAAAATCTTACAAAGTTGAAGGAATTGGTGAAGATTTTATTCCCAAGACATTTAATCGTCAATTAGTCGATGAAATGGTTCGGGTTAGCGATAAAGAATCTTTTAATATGGCTCGTCGTTTAGCACGAGAAGAAGGTTTATTGGTAGGAGGTTCTTGTGGTACAGCAGTAGCCGCAGCGCTCAAGTATGCAGCCAGATTAACAGAGCCGAAATATATTGTAGCGCTATTACCAGATACGGGAAGAAACTACATTAATAAAATCTACTCCGATGCCTGGATGCAGGAAAATGGTTTTTGGGAAGGTACAACGGTAAAAAGCATCAAAGTTGGCGAAATTCTCGCTCAAAAAACAGATTTTCCTTCTCTAGTTGCTGTCAGTCCTCGTGATACCTTAAGCAAAGCGACAAACTACCTACAAAAGCTGAATATTTCGCAGCTACCTGTGATTGATAATAATCATGTAGTCGGAAGCGTCAATGAAGCCTCTTTAATGAAATTTCTCCATGATGGGATCAACTTTTCTAAGCAGGAAGTTTCGGCAGTCATGGGTAAACCTCTGCCGATGCTTGATGAAGAAGTCGATGTTTCCGAAGCTTATCGAGTATTGTTATCAGGAACAACAGGAATTATTATTAAGCGAAATGATGTTCCCATTGGATTAATTACCAGAGCCGATTTAATCAGATATTGGATTAGTCAAACCCAAGAATAATCAAGGAAAAATCATGGAATTTGAGACTAAAGCAATTCATGAAGGACAGCAATCAGACCCACAAACAGGCGCTGTAATTGTTCCCATTTATTTGACTTCTACTTATGAACAAGAAGCCATAGGTAAACACAAAGGATATGAATATTCTCGCACGGGAAACCCCACCCGTACCGCTTTAGAATCCGCTTTAGCTTCTCTTGAAAATGGCAAATTTGGTTTAGCATTTGCCTCTGGCTTGGCTGCAACTACCACAGTATTAAGTCTACTAAAAAATGGCGACCATATTGTTGCTGGTGATGATTTGTATGGTGGAACTTATCGTTTGTTAGAAAAGGTTGTGAAAAATTGGGGTGTGACAACTACCTATGTAGATATTGATAACATCGCCGATTTTGAAACTGCCATTCAACCAAATACCAAGCTGATTTGGATTGAAACTCCCACCAACCCTTTGTTAAAAATTATTGATATTGCCGCACTGGCAAATATTGCCCGTAAAAACAACATCATCTTAGTAGTTGATAACACCTTTGCTAGTCCTTATTTTCAAACACCGTTAGATTTAGGTGCTGACATTGTGGTTCACAGCACTACCAAATATCTAGGAGGACACAGCGATATTATTGGTGGTGCGGTCATCACATCTAACGAGCAACTATACACCGAACTGAAGTTTTATCAAAATGCGATCGGGGCGATTCCTAGTCCTTTTGATAGCTGGTTAGTGCTGCGAGGAATTAAAACTCTGGCTGTAAGAATGCGAGAACATCAAAAAAACGCTTTATTTTTGGCTGAATTTTTAGAAAAGCATTCCAAAATTGAGCGAATCTATTATCCAGGATTACCCAGTCATGAACAGCATCAACTAGCAAAAGAGCAAATGTCTGGGTTTGGGGGAATGATTAGTTTGGAATTAAAAGGTGGTTTTGCTGAGGTTGAAAGATTTGCTTCCCGACTCAAGTTATTTTTGCTGGCTGAAAGTTTAGGTGGTGTGGAATCGCTACTTTGCTATCCTACCAAAATGACTCACGGTTCTTTACCAGAAGTAGAAAGATTCAAACGCGGAATAAAGGATAATTTAGTCCGTCTTTCGGTAGGAATTGAACATCAGCAAGATTTGCAAGCTGATTTAGAAAATGCTTTAGCTTGAAAATTGGCATTGGGCATGGGAAAACCGATTTTAATTTGACGTTGTAAGCTTGATTTATCGTAATTAAGTATAGGGTTTGAGATCCATACTTTTACAGATAGCTTTGTTTGCGGAAGGGATTTAAGCCCCACCGCAAACATATAGCGCTTCTTAGTTGAGTCTAATACAGACCTAACCCCCAGCCCCTTCCCTACTAGCGTTGGGGAGCAAGATTTAAAGTGGTTTAATATAAGTTTATAAATGCTTTGTTTAGGCGTTTGTTAAAAAACATGACATTATTTTTGATCCAGATTTAACTCTAACTTTTGATCCCTGACGAAAAGTTAACTTTCTTAAGAAAACCCCACTCCAAAACGGGGGTTTATAAGCCTTAGTACGTAGTAATCCCCAGAAAAACAACACAAAACTAGTGTAGAATTAGTTCAAATTTCCGGTAATTATATCGGGATAGTAGGCTTATAAATTCCGAATTAAAAACCCCATTGACTCTTTAAAACGATAGGACTAATGTTATGAGTAGTCCTTTCAAGGACAGTATTTATGCATCAAAAAATCAGGAGGTATTTCCGATGATGATGATGATGACTGAAACCATGACTCCCGAAATGCAAGCTTGCATGGAAGTTTGTATGGACTGTCACAAAATGTGCATGGAAACCATGACTTACTGCATGAGCAAAGGTGGTAAGCACATGGACAAGAGCATGATGAGCATGATGAGCATGATGCGCGATTGCTCTGAAATGTGCATGATGTGCATGAATATGATGATGAGTGGTTCTGAGTTTATGGAACGCACTTGTATGCTTTGTGCCCAAATGTGCGATCGCACTGCTATGGCGTGTGAAATGATGAGCGATGACGCGAAAATGATGGAATGTGCTGCTGCTTGCCGTAAGTGTGCAGAGTCTTGCAGAAGTATGCACATGATGCCCGCATAATTCCTCTAACTAGCAGAAGTTTCTCTGCAACCTAATATTCAAGCGCTCAGATTCTTTGGATCTGGGCGCTTGAAGTAATATTCTTTTGCAGAATTTCCCGCGTCCCGTGTATCTCTGCGTTCACTCCATCAAAATCAAGCGCAGAGGATCTAAACGCACATACCAAGGAAAAGGTTGGTCTTTCATCGTCGCCCATTTTTCTTTGAAAACTTCAGCTTGCAGATGGTAATCTTGAGAATTCTTGCCAGCAGAATGTAATTTGAGAAATAACGTCATTCGATGGGGCGTTTCACTTGCTTGTACTACCCAACAGGGAAAGGTATTTTCCTGTGATGAGTCGTTGGTAAAAATGAACTGATGGGCACGAATGCCGACGTGGGATAATTCGCTCTTGACTGGTTCAACGACTTGGAGAGTACAACCCCAATCAGTCGCTTCCACCTGTTGCGATGACTGGAGAACAACACGGGAGAAGTTTTTACATCCGGTAAGTTGGGCGACACTCACAGTAGCAGGATGCTCGAAAATATCGTATTTGCTGCCATAGTGAACGGCTCTACCATGCTCCAATACCAACAGATTCGGACAAATCCGATAAGCTTCTTCCATATTATGGGTGACAAATAGAGTCACACCTTGGTAGTCAGCTAGAGTTTCTGTCATTTGCTGCTCTAATTGACTACGTAGATGGGTGTCAAGTGCCGAAAACGGCTCATCTAAAAGCAATGCTTCCGGTTGACTTGCCAATGCTCTTGCCAAGGCTACCCGTTGTTGTTGACCCCCAGAAAGTTGGTGCGGATAGCGATCGCCTAATCCTTGTAACTGCATCGCTATTAGTTGCTCCTCTACCTGCACCTTAATACTCCCAGCAGATAGTTTTTTGGGCAAGCCGAAAGCGATATTTTGCGTCACACTCATGTGCGGAAATAGGGCGTAATTCTGCACTAAAAAACCGATGCGGCGATCGCGGCTGGGTAAATTAATTCCTTGTTCCGAGTCAAACAATACTCTACCATTTAAAACTATGCGTCCTCTAGTGGGCGTTTCTATCCCCGCAAGGCAGCGCAAAATCATGCTCTTACCTGCTCCAGAACCCCCCAACAATCCCAAGGGTTGTTCATCAGTAGTGAAAGCAACTTTTAAATCAAAGCTAGGAAGTATTTTTTCAATATTGACTAACAATCCACCAGATTCAAGGCTAGAGTGCGGCGTGTAGAGAATTTCTCCCCCTGCTCCCTGCTCCCTGCTCCCTGCTCCCCCTCCTCCTCTCCTCTTTTCCCTCAATTCTTGCCAGAAGTTGACAGCAATAATTCCAGATAGAGAAATCACCATAATAGCGATCGCCCAAAACCAAGCCTCGTTCATTGCTCCCGCTTCCACAGCAAAATAAATCGCCATTGGGATTGTCTGCGTTTGTCCAGGAATGTTACCAGCCAGCATCAATGTCGCCCCGAATTCTCCTAAAGCACGGGCAAAAGCGAGCATTGTAGCGGCGACAATGCCGGGTACTGCTAGGGGTAAACTGATGCGCCAAAAGATTGTGGCTTCAGTTGCACCAAGGGTTCTAGCTACTCGCAGCAAGTTGCCATCTATTTGTTCAAAGGCTCCCAATGCAGTTTTATACATTAATGGGAAAGAAACTACCGTGGCGGCGATCGCTGCACCATACCAAGTAAAAACGATGCTGAAGTCAAAAGCCTGCATGAGTTTCCCTACAGGGCCATTTTTCCCAAAAAATAGCAGCAACAAAAAGCCTACAACTGTGGGTGGTAAAATTAGGGGCGCAATAAAGATACCCTCAATCAACGATTTACCTTTGCCACGATATCCCAGCATCCAGTAGGCAGCAGCGATACCTAAGAAAAAGGTGATAAATGTAGCAAGTAATGAAGTTTTGAGTGATATCCAAAGAGGCGAGAAATCCAATGGCATAGTTGTCTGGGGAAGAATTAGCTCAACTAATCCATAATTTACCAACTTTAGCTCAAATATGTTGGGAAAAGTTGGTAAATTACCTGACAAACAATAAAGAAAATGGCAAAAACTAGACAACGCTGTAGGGGCACAGCATTGCTGTGCCCCTACGACAGGTGTAATTCAAATAGATGAAAATAGCTGTAATTAGTCCAGTTGACTACTGTAGGCACTAAAACCATAAGCCAAAGTTTCTTTTAAACTACCTGATGGTTTAAGACTTCTGTTGATAGCATTAGCAAACGGTACTGGGATTCCTTTGATAGTTTCCGGCAAAATTGCATATTCTTCTGTTGGTTCGACAATGTATTGTGGACACTTCGCTTTCATCCCAGCAGTCGCTAACATCTCCTGTATTTCAGCAGCTGAATATTGCTTGAGATAAACTGGATTTCTCACAAATGGGTTCAGCCTTCTGATAAAATTATGGATAATATGAGAAGGACAAGACTTGTTGTGAAAGGAATGATTAAAAACAAAAATTCCACCAGGTTTTAGCACACGAGATATATCAGCCAATAACTTTCTTAATTGTGCATCTGGGATATGCATAAAAACGCAATTAGAAATTACCAAATCTATAGAATTATCTTCTAAAGGCAATATTTCAGCAGAAGTACAAATCAAGTTAAATTCAGCTTCTGGGAAAAAATCATATTCTTGTTTAACCTTGACTAACCGCCGCAATAAAGGCTCAGAAATATCAATGCCATAATATTTCTTGCATCTCAGATTTTTCGCTTTAGAGAGATGCAAAGGTGCCCGACCATAACCAGAACCAATCTCTAGAATCGAATCAACAGATTTATTCAACGGAAATTTGTTCCAAGTACCTCCAGGTGTGCCAGTTAGCAGAGTGTAATCTTGTTTAATAGGCGATGTATCTGCAAGTTTTTCAATTTTTTGGGAACCATAATATGTTTTACCAATTGCGTCCCATGTTTTTTTATGTTGAGTATTATTCAATTGTTCATAGTCGCTAGGAAAATAAATTCCATCTCGTAATTCAAAGTCATTTAGACTGAATTTTACATTTGCTAATTGAGACATTATGATTATTCCTCATGAATAGTTAAGTCTGTTTTCTGTTATACTCCTAACTCAGCATTAACCGCAAGTGATTTTTACTGAACTGCTTTACTTTAGTCTTGCTTCAAAGTCTATAGCTGTTTTCAATTCGATGGAATTATAGCGTTTCCTAATCACATGAGGTACATCTTAGCCCCCTCTCGAAGAGCGGG
>NZ_JABXKM010000224.1 GCF_017115025.1 Nostoc sp. NOS(2021)
GGGGTTGGGGGTGGGGTTCTTTATATTATGGGTAATTTGGCGGACATGATATGAATAGGTAGTGGGGAGCAGGGAGACAAGGGGACAAGGAAAATAACCATGCCCAATGCCCCATGCCCAATGCCCCATGCCCAATGCCCTCATTTAAGTTGTTCAATTAGCTCAATAATTTGTTGATAATACTGGATATTTCCTTCTTGATAATACAAGTCTGCGGATTTCTGGAAATCGGCAATTGCTCTTTGAGAGTCTCCCAGATTTTGGTAGACATCTGCCCTAAGGATGTAAGCTGAAGCCCAATTAGGCTGACGCTGTAAAGCTTGGTTTAAGTCTGCAAGCGCTCCTTGTAAGTCTTTTAATAAAGAACGGCTACGACCCCGATTGTACCAGTCTTCAGCAAAGCTGGGGTCGATCGCGATCGCTCGGCTGTAATCTTCTATTGCCTTTTGATAATCTTCTAGGGCATAGCGAGCATTAGCGCGATCGCTGTAAAATGCAGCAGATTGGGGATTAATTTGTAAAGCTTGGGTGTAATCTGCGATCGCACTTTCATATTCTTCTAAAGCATAGCGGGTAGAACCTCGGTTATAATATGCTTCAATTAAATCAGGATTAATTTCTAATGCTTGATTATAATCTGCGATCGCTGCGTGTTCATCTCCTAAAAGACGACGAGCATTTCCTCGATTGCAGTACGCTTGCGAAAAATCAGGAACAAGCTCTATTGCTTGGGTGTTATCATCAATTGCTCCCTGTAAATCTTGCAGGGCTTCGCGAGCAATACCCCGACCATAATAAGCTGCGGCTAAGTTATCATTAATCTGTAATGCCCGATCATAATCTTTAATTGCACCTTTATGATCTCCTAAAGAACGACGAGCCGCCGCGCGATCGCAATATCCTTCTGCTAAATTAGGATTGAGTTGTAATAGGCGATTACTGTCTTCAATTGCACCTTGATAATCTCCCAATCGGCGACGAGCATTGGCCCGAAAGCCGTATACTAAAGCTAAAGTCGGATTTTCTTGTAATGCTCGGTCATAATCTGCGATCGCACCCTCGTAATCTTCAATAGTACTACGGACAAGACCCCGCTCAGAATAGGCTTGCACATCATCAGGATTCAGCTTTAATGCTTGGTTAAAATCTTCAATTGCTCGGTGATATTCTTTAAGATAAGAAAGAACAAGACCCCGATTGTAGTATGCTCCGGCAAAGTTGGGATTTATTTCAAGTGCGCGGTTGTAATCTGCGATCGCACTTTGATAATCTGCTAAAGCGTAGTGGGCGTTACCTCGGTTATGATAAGCCTCCGCCAAGTTAGGATCTAATTGTAATGCTCGGTCGTGGTCAGCGATCGCTTCGTGATAATTTCTTAAGATATGATGAATATTACCCCGATTGCTGTAAGCTGCGGCAAAATGGGGATGCCATTGTAAAGCTTGCTGAAAATCTGCGATGGCTCCTTGATGATCACCGCTCTCAAAACGAGCGACACCCCGATTATGATAAGCATTGGCGATATCAATATTGATATTATCAGCTAATTGGGTACTCATCTCTATTGTTTGGATATAATCTGCGATCGCTTTGTCGTAGTCTTCTAAGGCAAAGTAAGCATTACCCCGGCTGTGGTAAGATTGGGCTAAATTGGGATCTATTTGTAATGCTTGGTTATGATCAGCGATCGCTCCTTGATAATCGCCTAAAAAGTAACGTGCATTAGCTCGGTGATAGTAGGCTGTGGCAAAATTGGGATTGATTTCGATGGCGCGATTAAAATCTGCGATCGCACCGTGATAATCTTTGAGTTGACCACTGAGAATAATCCCTCGATTATGGTAAGCTTCAGCATAGTTAGGATTGAGCTTGATTGCTTGGGTGTAAGCTGCGATCGCTCCTTGATAATCCCCTTGCGAATTGTGGTTTAATCCTTGGTTTAAAAAGTCTTCAGCATTCATGTAATTTTTTGGGATTTCGACATTCCTTAGCTTTCAGGCAACGGGATTCTTGTTTAACAGTTTTATTTTATCCGTGATAGGACTTATATCAAGTTCGGCAAATCACTTACGATATGTCATTGCGAATGCAACGAAGTGGAATGTTCGCGTAGCGTCTCGTAGAGAAGCAATCGCAAAGGTTTGGGATTGCCACGCGACCCTCGCAATGACATAAGTATTAAGTTGGACATGATATTACGCGCGAGTTACGGAATAACGTAGACACGAAGTGGCTTCCCGTTCGCGTAGCGTCTCCGTCAGGAGAAGGGTACCGCAGAGGCGCAGAGTACACAGAGAAATCAGAGTTTCAGAGATATTTTGCGTAAGTCCTACGTGACCTAAATTAAAACATTTGAGTAATTCAAATTGTCCAACCGAATTACTCATCTACACGGGAGTGGGTTAAAATCGGGCACCGCCATCCACTTCTATGACGCTACCAGTAAAGTAATCACATTCAATAATAAAACGCATGGCCTGCCAGATTTCGTAAGGTTCAGCTATGCGACCGATAGGTATTTTAGCAGTCATTTGTGCCAAGGCTTCTGGAGATACTCGACTGAGGATTGGGGTATTCGTCAATCCAGGTGCGATGCCGGCTACCCGAAATCCGAAGGATGCCAATTCTAAAGCCCATGTACGTGTGTCTGCGTCTAGTCCCGCCTTGGAGGCACTATAATTTGACTGACCAGGATTGCCTGACCTGGTTACAGAAGAGATATTCACTATTAAAGCTGGGGAAATATTCTTCTCAATCGCTACAGCCGCAAATTCTCGTGACATCAAAAAAGCACCGGTCAAATTCACATCAATTACCCGCTTCCATTGTGCCGTCGGCAGTTTACGTAACCAACCCTCTTCGTCACGTGTAACTAGTAACCCATCACGAAGAATGCCCGCATTGTTAACCAAGGTATTAACATATCCAATCTTTTCAAAAGCGAGGAGAACAAATTCTTTAACAATTGATTCATTCGCTACATCAAGCTGTAATCCGTAGATTTCTCCTGGCAATCCAATACCCTCTGCTTCCAAGGCTTTTAGACCATCCACATCCAAATCGCCGCCAACCACTTTGGCCCCAGCACGAGCCAACTCTAAACTGATGCAACGTCCGATTCCACTGGCAGCCCCGGTCACTATTGCGTTAATATTTTCTAATTGCATAGTATTTTACAGAACATGGTATGATGAGCAACTGAAATGTTATTAGACCTCTTGCAAAAGTCCAAAAATTAGGAATGGTATTCGGAGCCAGATGCAAGTTAACCAAGAAAATCGCAAGATAACTTAACATCTTGCATGAATCTGTGTTCAACTTCATGCTCTAGATAAACATTCCAGCGTTTTGAGCATTTTTCCAAGAAGTTTATAAAAATAGAAACAAACAAAATCAAGGAACAAGATACTGCAAAATGTTTTTTGAATCAAGTGAGTTTGGATTTATCGCAGTTTTAGAAGCCAACTGGCTATTAATCAGAAAAGAATTAGAGCAACTCCAGCCAAAAAACTTTATTGATTGGCCAGAAAAAAATATTTATAACCAAGGCTGGGAAGTTTTTGGATTGTATGCTTTTAGCAATAAAATTGAGGAAAACTGCCGATTGTGCCCTGAGACAACTAAGTTAGTTGAGATTATACCAGGTATGACAACGGCGGGGTTTTCTTCTTTAGCTCCAGGAACCTATATCGGCCCTCATTTTGGCGCTACTAAAGCTGTTTTGCGCTGCCATTTGGGCTTAGTTGTGCCCGATGAATGCGCTATTCGGGTAGACAGTGAAACTAGAAGTTGGCAAGAAGGTAAGTGTTTAATTTTTGACGATACATTTGAGCATGAAGCCTGGAATAAATCTGACAAAACCAGAATTGTCTTACTTATCGACTTTAACCGGCCAGAGTCAACTTTAACCGAGCCATTGGGACTCAACCAAACGATTGATGAAGAGTATTGGTTAAAGATTTTATCCCAAACTGAAACCTCCGCTAATTATTAATATCAATTCTGTTGTTCATAAACGAATTTGATTTATGGAAGTTTATGTATTGCCTCTATCCCTCTCTCAAAGGCAACTCTGGTATCAGGAAATAGTTTCTTCTGGTAACATTGCATATAATATTCCGATTGCCTTGCGTCTAGTGGGTAATCTTCAGCAAGTAGCCCTGGAAGATTCTTTCCGGGAAATTATCAACCGCCATGAAATTCTCCGAACAACGTTTGCTCAAGAAAATGGGGAACCTGTTCAATTAATTCATCCAGAACAGGAATTTGATCTCGAATATAAAATAATCGAATCACTATTAGATAAACAAGCAGAAAACCTCAAAATCATCTTAGAAACAGAATCGCGTCGCCCTTTCAATCTCGTCAAAGGCCCATTGATGAGAGCGATTTTGTATCAGATATCAGCACAAGAGCATATTCTCTTGGTGAATATGCATCATATTATCAGCGATGGCTGGTCTTTAGGAATATTTGTTAAGGAATTGACCGAATTTTATAGTGCTGCTGTTCAAGGTTCACAAGTCTCTTTACCAGCACTACCAATTCAATACGGTGATTATGCTGAATGGCAACAAAATTGGCTGCAAGCAGAGTCAGTTCAACAACAATTAGCTTACTGGGAACAAGCACTAAAATCACCTCTGCCGGTGCTTGATTTACCTCTAGACAAATTACGTCCAGCATCACAAACTTTTAAGGGCGCAGTGTGGCGCGAACCTCTGTCAGCATCCCTCACTGCTTCTCTGGAGGTATTGGCGAAAGCAGAAGGTGCTACCTTTTTTATGGTGGCATTGGCAGCTTATCAAGTTTTATTATTTCGTTATTCTGGTCAAACCGATATTATAGTTGGTAGTGCGATCGCTAATCGCAAACGTAGCGAAATTGATCACCTGATTGGTTATTTTGTTAATACTTTACCCCTACGCGGTGATCTTTCTGGTCAACCTTCATTTTGTCAACTTCTGCGCCAGATATCTCAAACCTGCGTTGAAGCTTACACTCATCAGGATGTCCCCTTAGAACTCTTGGTAGAGAAACTGAAAATTAAGCGTGACCCTAGTCGTTCACCCATTTTTCAAACCCTTTTCGCCCTGCAAAATGCACCTATCGGCGAAATTAAGTTACCAGGAATCACCGTCACACCCATCTATATAGATAATGGTGGTGCTAAATTCGACCTCAGTTTGATGTTAGAACCTGCTGCGGAAGGATGGCTAGTAGCACTAGAATATAACACCGATTTGTTCACACCGGAAACAGCCCATCAAATACTAACTCATTATCAACAAATATTAATCGCTGCCGTTAGTGCGCCTGATGTTAGCATTAACGCTTTACCGCTGTTAACAACCAGCGAACGACAGAAACTTTTAGCCTTCGGCTCGACATCAGAATATGCAAAATTAGAGCCAACAAATTTAGTAGAACTATTTATTAAAAGCGCCCGCACTCATGGCGATAGAATTGCTCTAATTGCATCAGGAAAAAAATTAACTTATCAAGAATTAGACCAACGCTCCAACCAACTAGCGGCTATTTTACAACAAAAAGGAGTGAGTGCTGAAACACGGGTAGGGATTTTTCAAGAACGGAGTGCAGAGTTAGTAATTTCCTTACTTGCAGTCCTGAAGGCAGGTGGTACTTATGTACCGCTAGACCCTAAATATCCGAGCGATCGCCTACATTTTATTGTAGAAGATAGTGGGATTATTCTGTTATTGACAGAAGAGGCTTTGGTATCTGCAATTCCGGCGGTGGTAACGGAATTATTGGTGATTGACAAGATAGAATTTTCACCAAACGTAAATTTTACTTCCCAAATTATCCCTAATCAAGCAGCTTACATTATTTACACTAGTGGTTCCACAGGAGAGCCAAAAGGTTGTTTAGTAACTCACAACAACGTTGTCAGACTCATGCAAAATACAGCAGCATGGTTTGACTTTAATGAAAATGATGTGTGGACACTGTTTCACTCCTTCGCTTTTGACTTTTCAGTTTGGGAAATTTGGGGAGCCTTAGTATATGGTGGCAAACTAGTTGTAGTTCCTTATTTAGAAAGTCGTTCTCCCGAAGCTTTTCGCACCCTTTTACAACAAGAAGGCGTTACCATCCTCAATCAAACTCCTTCCGCCTTTCGCCAACTTATTCGGGCTGATAGAGAATTTGCAGACAAATTAAGCTTACGAGCAATTATTTTCGGTGGAGAAGCATTAGAATTACAAAGCCTCAAACCGTGGATAGAACGCTACGGCGATAGCAATCCGTGTTTAATCAATATGTATGGGATTACAGAAACCACCGTTCACGTTACTTATCGTCCCATTCTAGAAGAGGATATTTCCCAAAATCGCGGTAGCGTCATTGGTGTACCCATCCCAGACCTATCTCTATATATACTAGACGAATCCCTAGAACCCTCACCGTTTGGTGTCCCAGGAGAAATTTATGTAGGTGGTATGGGTGTTTCTAGAGGATATCTCAATCGGACAAGATTGACAGCAGAAAGGTTTATTCCCGACCCCTACAGCCAACAACCGGGAGCTAGATTGTATCGTACAGGGGATTTGGCGCGACGGTTGCCCAATGGCGATATTGAATATCTGGGACGCCGCGATTTGCAAGTGAAAGTACGCGGTTTTCGTATTGAATTAGGGGAAATTGAAGCAGCTTTAGCCACACTCCCACAAGTAGCAGAAGCGGTAGTTATTGTTCACTTAGAAGCTGAAAATGATCAGCGTTTGGTGGCTTATATTGTACCGAATGGTCAGACCGATCAAAATCAGTTGCGGACAGCCTTGAAAGAGCGTTTACCCGATTATATGATTCCGGCGGCCTTTATGTTGTTGGATGCTATCCCCTTGACCGCCCAAGGTAAAATTAACCGCAAAATATTACCTGCACCAGATTGGAATAAAGCTACTGCTAGACGCAGTTTAATACCACCACAAACTGACGCTGAAAAGGTAATTTGTCACGTTTGGGAGCAAGTTTTAGGTTTGGATTCTATAGGGATTGAGGATAATTTCTTCGATTTAGGTGGTGATTCCATCTTGGCGTTGCGAGTCGTCACCGAAATGCGCCGTCAAGGGTGGATATTAACGCCAAAAGAAATATTTCAGCAACAAACAGTCCAACGGCTGGCTATTGTAGCGCAAATGATGCGAGCGCCAGCCCTACCTACTGCTATAGTTGCAGGTGAAGTTCCCCTCAGTCCCATCCAAAAATGGTTTTTTAACCTCAATCTTCCCAATCCTCACCATTGGAATCAAGCCTTACTTTTGGAAGTCCATCAATCCCTGGAAGCGCCAACAGTTGCAGCCGCGATTCAAGTTATTTCCTCCCATCACGATAGTTTGCGATTACGGTTTCAACAAGAAAAAGGAGTTTGGCAACAGTTTTATACAGAAAACAAAGCCGCCTTTTCTTGGGAAATAGTTGATTTAGCCCTGAAAAGAGAGTCTGAGCAAAATTCTACCATGCGGGAAGTTGGGGAGCGAATACAGCGATCGCTTGATTTGACTAACGGCCCCCTTGCTCGTGCTATTTGGTTTAATCTGGGAGAAAATCGCCCATCTCGACTCTTAATAGTTATTCATCACTTGATTGTTGATGGCGTTTCTTGGCGGATTTTACTTCAGGATTTAGTAGAAGCAATTAGTGGTAGCCAAATTTCATCACCCACAACTTCTTTTCAGCAGTGGAGTCAATTTCTCCAAACTTTTGCCAACTCAACAGATATTCAAGCAGAAACACAGTTTTGGCTAGATATTATCAAAGGGGATGCGAAATTACCGCTAGATTTCGCCAACTCTTTAACAGACAACTTAGAGTCATCTGTTAAAACAGTTTCCTGGAAATTAACCAAAGAACAAACTCAGATATTTCTGACTAAAGCTAATAAAGCTTACCGCACCCAACCCCAAGAATTATTAATCGCCGCTTTAGGTAAAACCTTGAAGAATATTACCCAAGGGCAAATACTGCAAATTCTTATGGAAGGGCATGGTAGAGAAGAATTATCCTCAGATTTAGATATTACTCGCACCATTGGCTGGTTTACTACTCTTTATCCTCTGCATCTAGAATTGCCAGTCAGTAGTCTAGAGGCAGATATAATTAAAACCGTCAAAGAACAACTGCGTTCCATTCCCCAACGAGGGTTTGGTTATGGTCTTTTAAGATATCTGAATAACGAAACTGCTAATAGTTTTGCTGAAGCTTTACCAGCACCCATTAGCTTTAACTATCTCGGTCAAGTGCGAAGTGAAAGCGGCAAAAATAAGTTATTCCGCTTACTGAATGAAGAGACTGAATTAACACGAAATCCAGAAGGTTTGCGCCCGCACATCATTGATATTAACAGTATTGTTGTTGAAGGTGAATTGCGCGTTGATTGGTTGTATAGTTACAGCTTGCACAGCCAACAAACAATTGTTAAATGGGCTGGTGAGTTTCAACAAAATCTACTAGATATCCTCAACCATTGTACAGAAATAGATGTAGGTGGATATACACCATCAGATTTTCCCTTAGTTAGGATTCCCCAATCTTATCTAGACATTCTGCAAGAGAAATATTCCCAGTTAGAAGATATTTATCCCCTGTCTCCCTTGCAGGAAGGGATGCTATTTCACACAATATATAACCCAGAAGAGGGAATTTACTTTGAACAAGTAACAGGTAAAATCATCGGAAAATTCGATGTTGACAATTTTAATTTTGCTTGGCAAGCTGTTGTAGATAGACATCCAATTTTGCGTAGCGCCTTTGTTTGGGACAATCAAGATACGCCTCTGCAAATTGTTAGTAAATCTGTTAATTTCTCTATTTTACAACAAGACTGGCGCCATTTGTCGTCTCCACAGCAAGAGAATAAACTTCAGCAATATCTGAGAGAAGATCGTCAAAATGGATTTTTATTAGATAGATGTCCATTGATGCGGTTTAGTGTCATTCAGTTAGACAATTTTACCTGGCAATGGCTTTGGAGTCATCACCATATCATCCTCGATGGTTGGTCATTACCAGTAATATTTAAAGAAGTTCTGGCTATTTATCAATCAACCTGTCAACGAGTTCCCCATTCCCTACCTCCTGTTCCACCTTATCGTAATTATATTCAGTGGCTAGCAACTCGAAATCGTGAAGAAGCCAAGCAGTTTTGGCAGGAAAGTCTGCATGGTATTAATACATCCACTCGCCTATCTTGGCAACTACCAGAAGAGGAATTAGTATCTAATTTACCTGCCTATGCGGAAGTAGAATTACGCCTAAGTCAAGCAGAATTTGCCAAATTACAAAAGATGGCACAAAACCATCGACTTACACTTAATACTCTAGCTCAAGGTGCTTGGGGACTTTGTTTACAAAAACATGGTGCGGGAGAGGATGTACTATTTGGTGTTACCGTTTCTGGACGACCACCGGAACTTGCAGAAATCGAAAATATGGTAGGGTTATTTATCAACACCCTACCGATGCGAGTTCGCCTCAATCCGACAGTAACCGTCGCCGCTTGGCTAGAAAACATTCAACAGCATCATGTGCAGATGCGAGAATACGAATATAGCAAACTGACGGATATCCAAAAGGAAATCCCTCTGGCGGCGGGAGAGTCGTTATTTGAGAGTATTTTAGTCTTTGAAAATTACCCCGTTGACCAAACTTTAAAAGAGCAAGGTCAGCATTTTCGAGTTGATGAGATCCAGTTTTATGAACGAACTAATTACCCCTTGACAATAGGTGTAATCCCAGATACTGGACTGCTATTAAAGCTGAATTATCAAACCAAATTTCTGTCTGCAACAGCCGCGAAAATTCTGCTGTCACGCCTGCGAAATATTATGATAAATCTGGCCGAACACCCGGATTTTGTATTAGGAAAAATCTCGGCTTTATCAGCACAAGAGCGCATCTTCCATGAAGGGAATGCTATTGCTTGGGGAGATTTCCGCACGGCTCATCAGTTGTTTGAAAAGTCGGCAGATTTACACCCTAATGCTATGGCGCTAGTTTGTGGCGAGGATGCAATTTTTTATGGCGAATTAGAAAAACGTGCTAATCAATTAGCCGCCACCTTAATATCAATCGGCATTAACTATGAATCAATTGTAGGTTTATATTTTCACCCTGACCTAGACTTTATTATTGCCCTGCTAGCCGTGTTGAAAGCGGGGGCGGTATTTCTCCCCCTCGATCGCAGCTATCCCGAAACGCGGCTGCAATTCATTGTGGAAGATAGCCAAACTCGTCTGATTCTCACAAAAGAAGCCCCGCCTCCCGAATTATTTCCAGCTGATATTAAAGTGATAATTATTGGAGATGAGGAGCAATTATCAATACCTCATGGCACTAATCGTCCTAATTTAAAAATTAGACCAGAAAATCTCGCCTACATTATTTACACCTCTGGTTCCACAGGTAAACCGAAAGGCGTTTTAGTGTCTCATGCAGGTATTCAAAATCTGGTATGCAATCAAACTGCGAGTTTTGGTATTACAGCCGAGAGTCGCGTTTACCAATTTGCTTCTCTGAATTTTGATGCTGCAATTTCTGAGATTTTTATGGCCTTGGGTAGCGGCGCAACTCTATATCTGCAAGAAAAGGCAAATCGTTCTCCTAGTTCTACTCTTTGGGAAGCTTTAACCAATTGGCAAATTACTCATGTTACCCTTCCCCCGTCGCTGCTAGCCGCCATTGAACCTGCAAATTTACCGCAATTGCAAACCCTGATTGTGGCTGGGGAAGCGGCTTCTGGAGATTTACTTCGCCGTTGGGGTGGAGAGAGACGCCAAGTATTTAACGCCTACGGCCCCACAGAAGCAACAGTCTGCGCCAGCTTGATGAATTGTTCCCATTTACTCGGTGAACCCAGCATTGGGAAAGCGATCGCTAATGTCGAAATTTACCTCCTAGACTCCTTTTTAGAACCAGTGGCTTTGGGTGTAACTGGGGAAATCTATATTGGGGGAATCAGTTTAGCACGAGGCTACTTACATCGCCCCAGCTTAACAGCAGAGGCATTTATTCCCCATCCCTTAGCCAAAACACCGGGAGCGAGACTTTACAAAACAGGCGATCGCGGCGTTTACGACTTGCAAGGAAACATCCGGTTTATGGGTCGGCAAGATGCTCAGGTAAAATTTAACGGTTATCGGATTGAATTAGGGGAAATTGAAGCTGCTTTAACCAGATACGCCAGGGTAGACAGTGCAGTGGTAATCCTGCGCCAAGATATGCCAGGACGCAAGCGCATAGTAGCTTATGCTCTCACACCCAAGGAAAACCCACCTACTACCAACGAATTACGAGATTATTTAACAGAGGTTTTACCAGCTTATATGATTCCCAGTGCCGTGGTGTTAGTCACACAATGGCCCCTCACCCCCAACGGCAAAATTGATCGCCAAGCCCTTCCCGCACCCGAAATATCAACAACCCCAACCATACCAAAAACTCAAACAGAGGAGATATTAGCCCAAATCTGGGCAGAAGTGTTGGGGTTAGAAACCGTCAATCCCGATGATAATTTCTTTGAGTTGGGGGGAGACTCGATCATTAGCTTGCAAATCGTTTCTCGCACCCGTGCTGCTGGCTGGGAGATTAGCCCCAAAGACATATTTGAAGCTCAAACCCTGTCCCGAATAGCGGCGAGAACCAAACCATTAGCGCCAGGTGAGTCACCCCGCCCTGATGAACCATTAACTGGTACTGTTTCCCTGTCACCCATCCAGCATTGGTTTTTTGCTAAAAATTGGACTCATCCGCACCACTGGAACCAAGCGATCGCTTTGAATATTCAGGAACCATTGAAAATCGATGCATTATTGATGGCATTAGATGCTATAGTTGCCCATCATGATGTTTTGCGCTTAAAATTCCTTCCAAATCAAGGACAATGGGAGCAATCTTACTCTGGGCTTGCTGAAAGTCCCCCGTTGCGGCTCGAAGATTTTAGCAACTATCCACCCCAAATACAGCAAGATGCTTTAACAGCGATCGTGGAAGCAGAACATGGGAGTTTTCAATTTGACCGTCCGCCATTGCTACGAGTGCTATATGCCACAAATCTCACCGAATATGGAAACGTCCTGTTTCTCTTCGCACATCATTTAGTTGTAGACGGGGTATCCTGGCGGATTCTGCTGGAAGACTTAAACCAAGCCTACCAACAAGCTATAGATAATCAGCCTATTTCCTTACCTCCGAAAACATCCTCTTATCGAGAGTGGACTACATCTTTACAAATTCTGGCTGACTCAAACGAATTCATCAAAGATATCCCATTTTGGCAAAATATTCTCTCTACTCCTGTCACCCGATTGCCTGTTGATTATCCAGTTATTCCTGGAAGCAACACAGTAGATAGTACAGCCATAATATCTTGCCAACTGTCCCCAAAAGAAACAAATACTCTTCTCAAACAAGCAACCAGCACCTACCATGCTGGCGTGCAAGAAATTATGCTAGCCGCATTACTAAAAACCCTAACCGACATTTATAAATTGGATAGTTGGCTAATCGATTTAGAAGGACATGGGCGAGAAGAAATAGTCAGGGGATTGGATATTTCTAGAACAATTGGCTGGTTTACATCCCTCTATCCAATTATTCTGAGACAACCGATCAAAAATGCAGATCAGGATGTGTTGCTTAAAGAAATTAAAACCCAACTACGAGGAATTCCCCATCATGGTATCAGCTTCGGGTTGCTGCGTTACATCAGTCAGAATCAAGCTTTACAGGAAATCCTGGACACTGTACAACCACCTGCCATTAGTTTCAATTATCTGGGGCCAATTGACAGCGTGTCAAAAAGCAATAACCTATTCAATATCAGCAATGCTCCCACAGGAACAGGATTATTTACTAAACAAGAACGTCCCCACTTATTAGCAATTAATGCTCGCATCCAAAGCGAATGCTTGGAAGTAGACTGGTCTTATAGCCAGCACATTTATCATCGACAGACTATCGATAACCTTGTAGAAAGTTATCTGAACAACCTCCGTTTATACCTAACAGATTCAACATCTAGCAATTCCTCATTTTATAGTGCTACTGACTTTCATCTAGTTGAGTTGTCGGAAAATGAACTAGATTCAATTTTAGAAGATTTAGAATAACTGTTATCCAATCTTCACTTGTCAAAGTCAATCTTTTTAACGAACCGCAAAGGACGCCTTCGCGCAGCGTCTCGTCAGAGAAGGACGCAAAGTAAGAGAAGGAAGAGAAGTAAGAAATACTTAAGTGAACTGTATTGCGTTAAAATAGGATTATTATATGAGCCTCAAAGATAAAATTGAAGATATTTTCCCCCTCACGCCCTTACAAAAAGGACTATTATTTCATTCCCTATATGAACCAGAATCTGGCGTTTATTTTGAGCAATTACATTGTCGTTTAGAAGGAAATGTTTCTGTAATTGCAGTGCGCCAAGCATGGCAAACTTTAGTTGACCGCCATCCAATTTTACGGACTGCCATTATCACCAAAGGGCAAACTGAACCCGTACAAGTTGTATTCCGCAATCTCGTATTTAAGATAGCAGAAGAAGATTGGCGCGGTTTGAGTAACTCCGCACAAAAAAAACGACTGAGAGAATTTCTGGAAGCAGATAGACGACAGGGATTTATTCTTAATCGTCCGCCTTTGATGCGAGTAACCTTAATTCGTCTAGGTGAAGACTGCTGGGATTTAGTGTGGAGTCACCACCATCTAATTTTAGATGGTTGGTCTTGGCCGATACTGCTACGTGAATTCTTGATATTGCACAAAGCAGCTAAAGAAAATGTAGAAGTTTCTCTACCAAGTGTGCGTCCTTATGGTGATTTTATTGCTTGGTTAAAACAGAAAAATCCCCAAGATGGTGAATCATTTTGGCGTGAATATATGGGTGGCTTTGAAAGTGCTACTCCCTTATTAATGTTGTCCAAAACCAAGCTAGGTAGTACTTTTGAAAGTGGAGAAATCAAACACCAATTATCGCCTGAAAATACTGCTTTATTACAGAAATTAGCCCGTAATTGTAGCGTCACCCTCAACACCGTGATTCAGGGGGCTTGGGCGATATTACTTAACCGTTATAGCCGCAACACAGACATAGTTTATGGAATTACAGTCGCGGGACGCCCCCCAGAACTACCAGAAGTCGAAGGGATGATTGGCCCTTTTATTAATACTTTGCCGTTTCGCGTCTTAATATCGGGAGAGCAAACCCTTGATTCTTGGTTGCAAAACCTGCAAGCACGCACAGCCTTAATGCGTCAGTTTGAACATTCCAGCCTATCAGATATCCAAGGATGGAGTGATGTTCCACGAGGACAACCACTGTTTGAAAGTTTGCTGGCTTTTGAAAATTTCCCAGTTGATAAATCGTTAAAATCAGCAGATTTTGGGTTGAATGTTCCTGAGTCGTCTTTCTTTGAAACTACCCATTATCCCTTGACCCTAGTGGTTGTTCCGGGAGATGGACTCTCACTGAAATTAAGTTACAATGCGGGTCGCTTTGATGCGGTGGCTATGGAATTATTGCTAGAGCAATTCTGCCATCTACTGTTTAACATGGCAAATAATGCTCAAGCACCTTTGCAGTCTTTATCACTAATTGGTCATAAGGAATCGGTAATTGATAACAGGCTAATTACCAATTACCCATCACCAATTACTATCAGGGAAATATTTGCAGAAACTGTGAGCAAATATCCAAACCGCATTGCTTTGACATTTGAAAATGAAAGCTTTACCTATGAAGAACTAGACCGCCGTTCTAACCATATTGCTCGATATCTGCAAAAGCAAGGTATTGGTGCAGATAAACGTGTGGTGATTTGCCTTGAGCGCTCTCCAGAACTGATTATCGCTCTGTTGAGTGTAGTTAAGGCAGGGGGTGTTTATGTTCCTCTTGATCCGACTTATCCTCGCGATCGCATCGAGTTTACCATTTCTGACTGTGAAGCGGAACTAATTCTCACCACAACTACCATCAGTCCCCAACTTCCAGAATCCCCACTCAAAATTTGTCTGGATAGGGAAGATGCGCCCTATTTAACTGAAAGCAATGAACCTTTGATAGGAGATACTCTTGACCCTGACTCAGGGGCTTACATTATCTACACATCTGGTTCGACAGGAAAACCCAAAGGCGTGTTAGTCACCCAGCACAACGTTACCCGCCTATTCCGCAGCACGCAGCACTGGTTTGAATTCAACGAGCAGGATGTTTGGACATTCTTCCATTCCTTCGCCTTCGATTTTTCCGTTTGGGAGATTTGGGGAGCTTTGCTTTATGGCGGGCGACTGGTAATCGTTCCTTATTGTGTCAGCCGTGACCCCCAAAGCTTCCTTCAGCTGCTTGATGATGAGCAAGTTACTGTGCTGAATCAAACTCCCTCAGCTTTTGCTCAATTACTAGCAGCAGAATCGGGTGAGGAAACCCCGCACCTGCGGTACATAATTTTTGGCGGCGAAGCCCTGAATCTACCAAGTCTGCGTCCCTGGTTTGAACGTCATGGAGAAAATCAGACGCGCTTGGTGAATATGTACGGGATTACAGAGACGACAGTCCACGTCACCTATAGAGTTATTAACAAAAAAGATATAAACGACTCATCTGGTAGCTTAATTGGTCAACCAATTCCCGATTTACGTCTCTATATCCTGGATTCTGATGGTAATCCCCTACCAACTGGAGTGATTGGTGAAATTTTTGTTGGAGGTGCTGGAGTGGCGCGTGGTTATCTTAACCGACCAGAAATAACCGCAGAACGCTTTGTTGAGGATACTTTCTCAGTAGATTCACGATCGCATTTGTATCGCACTGGTGATTTGGGGCGCTTTCTCCCTAACGGCGATTTGGAATATCTAGGACGCATAGATTACCAAGTGAAAATTCGCGGCTTCCGAATTGAAATTGGCGAAATCGAAGCCGTTATTTCCCAGTTCCCTGATGTGCAGGAAACTATTGTTTTAGTTCATTCTGAAGCCCAAAGCAATCAACAACGCTTAATTACTTATGTAGTCTGTACTCCTGGAAAGCAACCAACAATCGAAACGCTGCGAAATTATTTGCAGCAGCATCTGCCAGATTACATGATACCGTCACAGATTGTTTATCTGGAGCGATTACCACTGACAGCCAACGGGAAAATTGATCGCAAAGCGCTACCCACACCGGAAATTAAACGGGAAAATCTCGAAGTTGCTTTTGTTCCTCCCGCTACACCCATCGAGGAAATTTTAGCTGACATCTGGCAACAAGTTTTAGGTGTAAATCGCGTGGGACGATTTGATAATTATTTTGTTTTGGGTGGCGATTCAATCCGCAGTATTCGCGTTGTTTCGCTCGCACAAGCTCAGGGATTAAACTTAAAATTAGAGCAAATTTTTGCCCATCCTGTGCTGTTGGATTTAGCCACATTGTTGGCAAAATCAGATGTAGTAGATAGCGATAAGATTGATGAAGAACCTTTCGCCTTAATTTCACTGGCAGATAGAGAAAAGCTTCAAGATTGGGCTGAGGATGCCTATCCTTTAGCGCAACTGCAAGCAGGAATGCTCTTTCATGGTGAATATTCCCAAAGTTCTACAACTTACCATGATGTTTTCAGCTTCCGAATTCGTATACCTTTTGATCTCAAAGTTTGGGAAGCAGCTTATATCCAAATGTTTGCCAGACATCAGATATTACGGACGGCATTTTATTTAGCTGAATTTAGTCAACCGATTCAGGCAGTTGTTAAAGAAGTACCTGCTCAAGTTATTTTTGAGAATTTAACTAATTTATCGTTATCAGCACAAGATGATTATCTAAAAATATTTATTGCCAAGGAACGGGAAAATCGCTTCGATTACAAGAGTGCGCCATTAATACGTTTTCATATTCACCTGCTGGATGAAAATGTGATGCAAGCATCTTTTACTTTGCATCATGCGATCATGGATGGATGGAGTTTAGCTAACTTTTTATCAGAATTAACAGGCTTGTACCTCCATTTACTTGATCGGGGTGTACCTGCACCACCACCACCACCTGCTTTAAAATACTCTAGGTTTATTACCTTAGAACAACAAGCTTTGGTTGATAGTAATCAGCGAGAGTTTTGGCAAAATAAACTTGTAGAAATTCCCTTCACTAGACTACCACGCTACCCAGTGACATCGACACAGATAGCACTTTCTAGGATGGGTAAATTTGATATCACTTTGTCAGAAACAACTTCCCAGAATTTAAAAGCTTTATCTAAGCAATTGGGTGTGACTCTGAAAACCTTATTACTAGCAGTTCATCTCCAAGTTATTGGTTTTTACTCTGGTGATACAGAAGTGGTTACTGGATTGGTGAGCAGTGGTAGACCGACAGAAACTGACAGCGATCGCGTTTTAGGACTATTCTTAAATACATTGCCATTACGCTTATCATTACGGAGAGGTTCTTGGGTTGATTTGATTGCAGAAACTTGGCGGGCTGAACAAGAGTTAATGCCAAATCGTCGTTTTCCTTTGGCAGAACTGCAAAGGTTAAATGGTAATCAACCTTTATATGAAACTTCCTTTAATTTTGTTCATTTCCACATTTATCAAGGACTGCTAAATTGGCGGGAAGTGGAATTAATCCAGGCGGAATCTTTGGATGAAACAAATATTCCTTTTGCTGTCAGTTGGAGTGAGGAAGTAGGTGCGGGACTTCTTTCATTTAATATCAACTATGATCGTCAACAATTTGATGATGAGCAAATCAAGAACATTGCTAACTATTGTCAACTAAGTTTAGAGTCGTTAATTGCAAATCCACAGGCTCATCGTGAATTGGTCATAGATAGTCTAATTCATAATGAACAATTCCCAATCCCCAATTTCCAATCGCCAATACATGAAATTTTCGCCCAACAAGCAGCAGAAAATCCTGATTATATCGCTGTTATTTGTGAAGAAGAAAGTTGGACATATACCCAATTGAATCAAAAAGCCAATCAGTTAGCGCGATTTTTGGGTGAGTTTGGTATTAGTGTAGAACAGCCTGTGGGTATTTGTTTGGAGCGTTCTTTAGACATGGTTTGCGCTATGCTGGCGGTGATGAAAGCAGGTGGTTGTTATGTACCAATTGACCCTGATTATCCGGCTGTCCGTATTCAGTCGATATTGAAGGATGCTAATGTTAGTCTGTTGCTGTCTCGTTCAGATTTAGAAATTTGGAATGGTAAAAACGAACCGCAAAGAAACGAGAGTACAAGAAAATTTTTGGATGATTCTTGTCAACTTATTTGTGTTGATATTTATAGGGAAGAAATTGCAGTTCAATCTGTTGAAGATTTAGAAATTCAGGTTTTGGCTGACAATATCGCCTATATCATATTTACATCTGGTTCCACTGGACGACCGAAAGGTATTGCGATTTCCCATCAGGCTTTAGCCCAGCATCAGGCTTGGTTTTTAGAGACTTTTGGGGTGAATTGTCAGGATGTAGTGTTGCAAAAGACACCATTTAGCTTTGATGCTTCGGTGTGGGAATTCTGGACACCTTTGATGGCGGGAGCTAAACTCGTGATGGCGAAGCCGGGAGGTCATCAAGATCCGGCGTATCTAGTCAAAACTATTCAGCAAGAAAATGTGACTCTGCTGCAATTAGTGCCGAGTTTTTTAGAAATGCTCATTGGTGAACCGGGATTTTCTGAATGTCCATGTCTGCGTTTGGTTTTCAGTGGTGGTGAAGCACTGAAAAAACGGGTGTGGGATGAGTTTAGAAATGTTGCATCTAACTTCTCGACATTGGTGAATCTTTATGGCCCGGCGGAAACAACTATTGATGTTGCTTTCCATCGTTGTGGAGAAAACGAAATTACCGACGTTATTCCCATTGGCAAACCAGTCAGTAACACTCATTTATATATTCTAAATTCTCATCTGCAACCTGTGCCTATTGGTACATCGGGTGAATTATTTGTGGCTGGCTCCCAATTAGCTCGTGGTTACTGGAATGCCCCAAGAATGACCGCCGAAAGCTTTTTACCCGATCCGTTTGTTGAAAATGCAGGCAGTCGGATGTATCGCACAGGCGATCGCGCCCGCTATTTACCTAATGGTACTATTGAGTTTCTAGGACGTGCAGATCAACAAGTCAAAATCCGAGGTTTCCGTATTGAAACTGGCGAGATTGTGGCAGCTTTAGAAAAACAAGCTTGGGTAGTTCGGGCTGTCACCAAAGCTATTGCTACTCCTGGTAAACCCAATCGACTAATTGCTTATCTGGAACTGAAAACACCGCCGACATCCTGGCAAACAGTTTTGCGATCGCAATTATCTGCCCTGCTCCCTGATTATATGATTCCTTCGGTGTTTGTCAGTCTCGATGCTTGGCCATTACTGCCTAATGGGAAAATTAACCTCAATGCCCTACCCGCTCCTGAAGAGGAAAATACAGTTACTCGTGAGCAATACATTGCCCCACAAACCGAAACTGAAGAGATTTTAACTAAACTTTGGGAGCAAGTATTGCAAGTATCGCGTGTAGGGATTAAAGATGACTTCTTTGAATTGGGAGGAGATTCGATTATTGCCCTACAAATTATTGCTAAAGCACGAGAACTTGGACTTTATTTCACACCGCAAGATTTGTTTAAAAATCCCCAAGTTTCAGCACTTACACCTCATATTAAAACAACAGCAAGACTACCCAATGCTTTATCAATTCCTGTAGGTAGTGAAGTAGCGCTCACTCCTATTCAGCAATGGTTTTTTCAGCAATCTTTAGAGCATCCTGAACACTGGAATCAGGCGATTTTCTTGGATGTCAAGCCGGAATTTAATGCGTCACATTTTCAAACGGTTTTAAATCATATTGCCGCAAGTCACCCAGCTTTTCGTCTCCGATTCCATAAAACTGAAAGTGGTTGGATACAAACATTAGAGGATGATAGTCATGTTTTAAACTTTGATATTGTTAATCTGACTGCGATTTTTCAACCAGAATTATCAACAGAATTACAAAGAATTGCCAGTCAATTTCAAGCTAAACTTAATTTAGCCAACGGGCCTCTCTTTCGCGCCGTCTACTTCCAGACTGATGAGAATACATCTGATAAGTTACTGCTAATTATCCATCACCTCATCGTTGATGGTATTTCGTGGCGCGTCATTTTACAAGATTTAGCGATCGCTTGTGATGCTTTCCAAAAGGAACAGGAAATTTCCTTATCTGCTCATAGTGTCGGTTTCCCACAGTGGACTCATCATCTACATACCTTGACTGAAAATTCTGATTGGGAAGAAGAAGTAGCTTTCTGGAAAACACAACAAGTTTCTAATTCAGAATTACCCCTTGATTTTCCTGATGGGATAGCAGAGAACACAGAAATTTCTGCTACCCAAATAGAATGCAATTTCAGCCAGGATGAAACTGATAGTCTGCTGTATGAACTACCGCGCACTCACAAAGTCAGGATTCAGGAAGTTCTCTTAGCAGTTCTGTTAGAAGTAGTGACAGAGTGGACGGGTGAATCAAACATATTAATTGCACTAGAAAGTCACGGACGAGAAAGCGATTTTACTGCTATTGATATCTCTGATGCTGTGGGATGGTTTACATCTCTTTTCCCCTGCAAACTAGAGAAAACTCACAAGAGCAAATTCAGCAATTTAGAAAGCGTCAAAGAACAGTTACAGAACTTGCCAAATAATGGCTTTGCTTACGGTATCCTCTCTCAAAAATCCGAATTCGCGTCTATCTTACCGCCAATTCCCCAAGGCATCCTCTTTAACTACTTGGGACAATTTGATGAAAAGCTTTCCCAAGCAGCACCCTTTACCCCAGCCACCGAAGATGTCGGACTATCCCGACACCCAAAAAATCGGCGTGCTTTTCAACTAGAAATTACTAGTTTAATTGCTAACGGTAAACTCCAAATGCGGTTTGGTTTTAGCAAAGCTTTGCATCGAGAAGAAACGATTCGCCGTTTAGCAGATAGTTTCTCCAAACATTTACAGACTTTATTAGCAACTAGCCGCCATCAAGAATACAGTTTAACACCTGCTGATTTTCCCCTCGCTAACCTTAATTCAGAACAACTGGTTATTGCTTTGGCAAAAACTACTGATGTGGAAGATATTTATCCTTTGTCGCCTGTTCAGGAGGGAATACTTTTTCATTCAAATTATGAATCAGAAAAAGATATTTATCTGCAACAGGTGAGTGGTGAAATTGAGGGAGTTCTAGACGTAGAAACTTTTAAAAAGGCTTGGAAATCTTGTATAAATCGCCATCCTAGTTTACGCGCTTCCTTTGTCTGGCGCGATTTACCCCGACCGTTGCAACGCATTCACCGCCGAGTCAATTTGCCCTTTGTCTACGAAGATTGGCGCGAATGCGATATTGATGAAGTAGCAATAAAATGGTTAATTCTGTTAACAACAGACCGCCACCAAAGCTTGTCAACAGAAAGGGCCCCACTGATGCGGATGACTTTAGTGAGAACCCAAGAACAGAAATGGCAATTCCTCTGGACTCACCATCATCTACTTTTAGATGGTTGGTCGTTACCTCTAGTTTTCCGGGATGCGATCGCATTTTACCAAGCTAAAACAGAACGCCCAAATTTACCACAGCCACCCATTTACCGAGACTTTATTGCTTGGTTGCACAAACAAGAATCTGGTTTAGCAGAATCTTTCTGGCGCAAAGAATTAAGCGGTTTCCGGGAAGCAACCACTTTGGGTATTAAAAAACACTCCCAGGATGATTACCAAACCTTACAAACTACTATCCCCAAAGAAATTTACACCCAACTCAAAATATTTGCTCAAAAGAATCAGATAACATTAAATACTTTAGTACAAGCTGCTTGGGGCATTCTTTTGAGCCGATATAGTGGTTCTGAAGATGTGGTTTTTGGTGTCACCGTATCGGGACGTACTACGGAATTATCAGGTTTTGCAGAGATGGTGGGTCTATTTATTAACACCTTGCCCTTGCGTCTGAAATTAGATGCAGCCACACCCTTGAAGCCGTGGTTAATAGAATTGCGCGATCGCATCTCGGCAATTAATCAATATTCCTTCACTCGTTTAGTAGATATTCAAGGATGGAGTGACATTCCCAGAGGAGAACCTTTGTTTGAATCCATTGTGGTTTATGAAAATTACCCAGTGGAAGAAAGTCTGCGTCAAAATCCCGGAGAACTGGCGATCCATTCTGTTGAGTCTGTGGAGAAAAATCATTACCCCATCAGTCTATATGCCTTGCCAGGAGATGATTTGACGCTAAAAATTGCTTTTGGGCAGCAGATTGGGAGTGCAAAAGCACGAGGAAATATATTACATCATCTAACACAGATATTGACCAGTTTTGTTACAGAAAAACCGCAATTCATCGGTGAAATTGGTTTGTTATCGAAAGAGGAAGTAGGTGAGGTAAATCACCCAATTACCCATTCCCCATTACCCATTACCCCAATACATGAATTATTCAGTCAGCAAGCCGCTCAAACTCCCGATGCGATCGCAGTTTTCCCCTCCCTAACCTACGCAGACTTAGAACGCAAATCTAACCAAGTTGCTCACGCACTACTGCAACTTGCTGTGACGCGGGAAACCTTAGTGGCGGTTTGTTTAGAACGTCATGCAGGTTTGCCGATCGCACTATTAGGAATTATGAAAGCAGGTGCGGCCTATGTACCACTAGATCCTACCTTCCCCCGCGATCGCCTGGAGTGGATGCTTGCAGACAGCGCGGCAGCTGTAATCATCACCGAAGATCAACTTGTATCAGCACTTCCAGCATCATCAGCAGAAGTTCTGTTGCTAAATTCGGTTTCGACTCAATCAGATACCGCACCACCTCCGCTTGCTGGTAACAGCCACTTAGCTTACGTTATCTATACATCTGGTTCCACTGGAAGACCCAAGGGAGTACAAATTCAGCATGAATCTCTGGTGAATTTCCTCCTCAGTTTCAAAGAAAAACTGCGATTGACTGCTGCTGATACCCTGGTTGCAGTAACTACAGTTTCTTTTGATATTGCTGGACTAGAACTTTTCTTACCACTAATTAGCGGTGCAAGATTAGTCTTCGCTGACAAGGAAACCACCAGAGATGGATTTAAGTTAGCTCAACTACTGCAAACATCCCAAGCCACGGTGATGCAAGCCACTCCAACTACCTGGAAATTGCTCTTGGCTGCTGGTTGGCAGACAAATGATGGTTTTCGCATTCTCTGCGGTGGAGAAGCTATGCCAGTTGATTTAGCCGCCTCTCTTCTCAACTTTCAGGTGAGTCTGTGGAATGTTTACGGGCCGACGGAAACCACAATTTGGTCTACCATCAAAGAAATTAAGCTGCAACAGGATGCACATTCGATAGGTAGGGGAATTGCCAACACATCAATTTATATTTGGGATAATGCTGGTAATGCCGTTCCTGAAGGGATTGTAGGTGAGTTGTTGATTGGGGGAGCCGGATTAGCACGGGGTTATCGCCAAAGACCAGATTTGACGGCGGAAAGATTTGTCCCGAATCCCTTAGCCGCAAACCCTGGTGAGCGATTATATCGTACTGGTGATTTAGCGCGTTGGCTACCGAATGGTGAAATTGAATTCTTGGGACGCATGGATTACCAAGTTAAAATCCGTGGTTTCCGCATCGAATTAGGGGAAATTGAAACAGTTTTAGAAACTCATCCTGCGATCGCGCAAGCTATTGTCCAAGCTATTAACGATACTGTAGCAGGTAAAAAGCTTGTTGCATATCTAGTTGTCAAATCTGAAGCTGAAAAACCCCCTCTCGAAACATTGCAATCATATATGTTGGCCAAACTGCCCGATTATATGCTGCCTGACTCTTGGGTGTTTCTAGATGCTATGCCGCTAACACCTAATAATAAAGTTGATCGCCTTGCTCTACCGTTACCAAATCAGTTTGATTATCAAGTTGATTATACAGCGCCGAGAAATGCGATCGAAGAAGCATTAACCTATATTTGGCAAGAAATTCTGCAAGTCGAGAGGGTGGGAGTTATGGACAACTTTTTTCGACTTGGCGGACATTCTCTATTAGCCGCCCAAGTTCATGCTCGCATCAGAAAAGTATTCTTGATTGATTTGGAATTACGGGAACTTTTTGATACGGTAACAATTGAAAAAATGGCACAACTTTTATTGACACGAGAACCACAAGTGGGACGCACTGAAAAAATCGCCAAAGCGTTTTTACGCCTCAAACAAATGACTCCAGAAGAAAAAGCTAAACTTCTTCAACAAAAACGTCAAAAGGATTGATAAAATTCTTAATTTTCAGAAATGGTTGCTGCTTTATCTGATAAATTTACTTTCATGTTATTCACCCAGTCTGCCTAATTCCAGGAAAAATCTACAAATAGGAATTTTTTGATGAGCAAACATGATTTAACCGCAATGAGCCACATTGAAAGGGTTGAACAACCGACAAGAGAAGAATTTCAAAGGAATTTTCTCTCTCCTAGAAGACCCGTCATCATCACTGGGGCTATTAATGATTGGAATGCTCTATCTTTGTGGACTGCTAATTATCTCACTACCTTATTCAGTGATAAACAGGTTGAGATAAGTGTTTCTCAAAATAGCATTTTTACAGGCAGCTTGGAAAATGGATTTGCTAATTTGAGACAGAAAATGCAATTTAGTGACTTCATCAACATCCTGGTTTCAAAAAATAAATTTGATAAATTCTACTATCTCCAACAACAGTCAATTCCTACAGAATTTCCCGAACTACTGCCAGATATTAAGTTCCCAGAATATTTTGATAAAAAGTTATTTGTCGATCCAACTATTTGGATTGGTTCTGGCGGCAATACATCCCCATTGCATTATGATGCAATGGATAATTTATTTACTCAAGTTAGCGATCGCAAGCGCTTTCTGTTGTTTAACCCCCAACAAACATCTTCATTATATCCTTTCCCTGCTGGTTCAAAACTCCCCCACATGAGCCAAATAAATATTGAAAAGCCAGATTTGGATAAATTTCCCAATTACCAAAAAGCCAAATATTTTGAGTGTATTGTCGAACTGGGAGAAATTTTATTTATTCCTGCTTTTTGGTGGCATCAAGTATATTCCCTAGACAATTCAAATCACGAGCTAAATATTTCTGTAAATTTCTGGTCAAAGCCACCTCTTAGTCAATTTCTAACCCCTCCTGGGCGGAGATTGGCAGCACAGATACCCGCTATTTTAAAGAGAGCTTTGAGTCGATGATTCTATAATACAATAGTATAGTATGTGATTTTTTTAGCATTTAAACATTTGTTATTTACCTGCTGAATCCTTACAATCCACAAAATATACAACATCTAAGTTATGAAATATGTATGTAACTAAACTAATTGAACTAATTCGTGAATTGCGTAATTTCACTCTCTTCTGGCTGGGGCAGTCTCTGTCTGAAATCGGAAATCGCCTGACAGGATTTGGCTTAGGTATCTGGGTTTATCAGAACACTCATGCTGTTACACAATTAAGCTTGGTTATATTTTTTACAACATTGCCAGGTGTGTTAATCACTCCCTTTGTCGGTGCATTAGTAGATAGGTGGAATCGCAAATGGACAATTATTTTTAGTGAAATAGCTGCGGCTTTAATCACACTCACACTTGCTGTACTGCTACTGACTGGCAATCTACAACTCTGGCATACTTATATTTCTGCGTTTTTTACCTCAGTCTGCGGTTCTTTTCAAATGACTGCCAAAGGAGCTGCTTTACCTTTGATGGTTCCTAGCAAACAGATGGGGAGGGCTAATGGCTTGATTCAGTTCAGCACAGCATTAGGACAACTGGTTGCACCAATCTTGGCAGGTCTACTCATTGCTAATGTACAACTTCAAGGCTTGCTGCTGATTGATTTGTCTACCTATTTAATTGCATTGTTAACCCTACTATTTATTAATATTCCTCAGCCAGAACCGAGTATTCTGCCAAATATGGGAATGTCTACCATTATCAATGATATTATTTACGGCTGGGAAAACATTTCCTCTCGCTTTTTCTTGCTGATTCTACTGGCATTCATGACAATTTATTTTTTTGTGAATGGCATGACCTCTGTTTTAATTAATCCCTTGATATTATCCTTCTCCTCGACTACGACATTTGGGAGTGTAATGTCAATTGCCGGCTGTGGAATGGTTGCTGGCAGCATCCTTATGAGTATTTGGGGAGGAGGCAAAAAATCTTTCTCTGCTCTGTTTCTATTTTCGGCATTAAATGGGATAGGTCTAGTAATTGCTGGCATTAAACCCTCTATTCCGATCATCGCCTTGGGCATTTTTATTTCATTTTTTACCTTGCCCATTATTCTAAGTACTAATAGTACAATTTTGCAAACTAGTATCCCCCCAAATGTTCAGGGACGTGTCCTTTCATTGTTCTACACTGTAGCAGGCTTGGGTGGGGCTTTTGGTAATCTTAGTGCCAGTCCACTAACCGACGGATTTTTGGAACCTATGCTATCTACTGATGGGCTACTTGCTAGTACTGTAGGGCAGGTGATTGAAACTGGTTCAGGGCGTGGGATCGGTTTTTTGATGGTTCTTGAAGGGCTAGTTATTTTAATCATCTCAGTCATTTTGTACACTTATTTTGTGTTGAAACAAATTGATGAAGAATTGTTAACCGGTGATGGAGAAATAGTAATTAATAAGATAATAAATACGTTGGATCATAAACATTAAAAAGTTATTTAACGACTTCAGAAGCGCAACATCTACCCTTTAATAGCTGTTGGTAGTACGTGATAAGCAAATTTTTTGAGCCTGATTGAGGTATTTTTGAAATGGAGAAAATTACTGCTACTACCTAACTGAATTAGGATTGCTATATTAACAACTTTGTCTGTAATGAAACATGTGCAATAAATGGACAAGCCGCAATTACTAGCAAAAGCAAATCCCCCGACTTGGTTAAAAATCTTAATAATAATCCTCATCGGGTTAGGTATTTTCTTTCGCTTTGCCCATCTAGGACAAAAAACATACTGCTGTGATGAATCTTGGACATCCGTAGCAATTTCTGGTCACACGGTAGCCGAGCTAAAACAGGAAATTTCTAATCATCAAGGCACAATTCCTATTACCATCTTCGACAAATATCAACATATTAATCCAGATCGTGGTGTGGTTGATACAGTGAATTACTTAATCACCTCAGACCCGCAGCATCCGCCCTTGTATTACGTAATGGTGAGATTGTGGGCGCAAGTATTTGGAGATTCACCTACTGGGGTCAGGAGTTTATCAGCACTCATCAGTCTGCTGATATTTCCCAGCGTGTATTGGCTGTGTTTAGAGTTGTTTGAGTCTCCAGTTGTGGGATGGGTGGCGATGGGATTGATTGCCGTTTCTCCTTTGCAGTTATTTTTTGCTCAAGAAGCACGTCAATACAGCTTGTGGATGGTAGAGATTTTAGTATCGAGTGCTGCTTTATTGCGAACCATTAGACAAGAAAAAAAAGCAAATTGGGCTGTGTATTTCCTCACATTAATCTTGGGATTATACACCCATTTATTTACAGTTCTGGTAATGATAGCTCATGGTATTTATGTAGTTATTCAACAACAGTTTCGTTTCACCAAAACCTTACTCAATTATCTGCTTGTGAGTATTGCTGCCTTCTTAATGCTTTTACCCTGGTTGATTGTGATTGTCACCCACATTAGCACAGCACTAGAGCTAACTTCAGGGTTTGCAGTCAAAAGGATAGATAATCCCTTCGAGCTAATCGCTATTTTTCTGATTCGAGTTACCCGAATATTGTTTGATCTTAATTTAACTTCAGATATAGCCGTGTTTAATAGTTTGGCTGTAGAAGGTTATTTAATTTATAGCATTCCTACCTTAATATTCAGTTTATCTTTGATAATTTATCTCGGATATTTTTTTGCAAAAATGCCTAAAAATAAAACCAGTTTATTGATTTTTTTATTGGGAGGATTTCCTGGTTTATTATTAATTATATCTGACCTAATTTATGGAGGAACTCGTTCCCTTCAAGTTCGCTACCAATTGCCTTTATATCTCAGTCTAGAAATTATTCTAGCCTATGTTTTAGTTTTTCAGATTTTCCAAGAACATAACTGGCAGATAAAAATCCCTCAATTCATAATAGTTGGATTGTTTATAGCCGGTTTGGTTTCTGATGCCAGATTTTTTCAAGCTGAGAATTGGTGGACGCAATCGGATGGCCAATTTATCAGAGAAACAGGTCAAGTTCTCAATCAATCACAGAGACCTTTACTGGTAATTAATGACTCTCCTGTTAATTTGGGAGGAATTCTAACCTTAAGTCATTATTTACCAAAAGTTCGCCTACTGCGAGTAGCAGATGAGCGTCTGCTGCCAATTGCTCAGGATTATAGTCATATTTTATTTATGCAAAATAATAGTAGTTTATTTCATCAAATGGAGCAAGATATAACCTATTCTTTGAAAGTAATTCAGGTGCTTAATCCACCACCTGGAGGTTTATGGCAATTCGATAAAATTAAGCAAACATGAACAGTAGTGTTTGAGATTGTATAAGTGGTAGAGATGGAGTAAAAAAATAAGACACTAGAAGTCGAATGAATCAATATATTGAGATTAATAATTTAATAAATCGACTGTGTTTAAGTTTTTTCAAATTCAACCTAATTTGTTTTTTTGGACTTATTTTAAATAGTTTAATTGTAAATTGGCTATTTTATAAATTCGAGATGAATGAATATCTTGCAAAGTTGCTAGCAATCTTTTGTGTGACTTTTTGGAATTTTCGCTCTCATAGTTAGCACAGCGAAGTATCTCAGTACATGGCTAAAACCTTAATTTTTCGTCGCACCTAACCCAGTGTAGAACAGCAAAATTATACCTTTCGTAACTTTTAAAACATCCTCTAACTGAGGTGACTTTAATATGAGCCAATACTCTTGACTGGTAAGAATTTTACACAATATTCGCTAATGATTTAAATCTAGATAATTTTAGATTAAATCTAATATAAGTAACTAGAAATATGCAACTATAAATTCTAGAAGAAAATTTTGATTAATGAATCGGTAAGTCCATTACCTGAGATAACTTGTTTGCCAACTCACCATTTTTAATTCGTAGGAATGCTATATGCGCTATTTTGACGAATACTGTGAAGTACATCTAGACCCTAGCACAGCACCATATACTTGGGTGTTTAGAAGTGATGAAAAAATCTCCATCAGATTTGGTGTTCACTTATCTAAAAATCCAGATTATGGTCAGATAGCCTATGAATTGAATGATGGACAAGGATATTGCGATTCAGATCGAATTACGGCACAAACTGAAAGCGTTATAGAAAATGGCTTTCAAATGTTCTCAGTCATCCTACCACCTATCAGTAACGGGGGAGGATATCGTTACAGTTTAGGTTATGTGGATACATTTGGTAATGAACATACAAGCACGCGATCGCATTTTTTGTTAGTCTGTGATCAAGCACCCCGCTCAATGGCTGAAATTCCATCTGTATTCCTGGGGTATGTGAATAATCAGCCTTTATATGGACTAAAACCAAAGGTTGCAATGACATCTAGTCCCGATGATTGGGAAGCACGTCTATTTTACTCAATCATGATTGATCGATTTGCTCGCAGTGCAGACAGCAACTACACTGGTCTAAGTGCAGTCAAATATGATCCGACTTCCCCCTATACAAGTCATGGTGGGACAATTCGGGGGGTAATTGAGCAGATAACATACTTGAAGTCATTGGGAGTTCGAGCTATTATCATCAGCCCTGTCTATGTCAACGCTGCTGATGGCTATCATGGCTATCATCCCATCCACTTATTGATGGTTGATCCACGTTTGGGTACACTCATGTGTCTGCGTGAGTTGGTGAAAACTGCTCATGAAGCTGATATTGCTGTCATTTTAGACGTTGTTACCAACCATATTGCAGATAGTATTAACTGGGAAGAGTATGGGGGGCCACCAGGGGGAGAGTTCAAGTATGTGCAAGGTGATGACTCTGCGGTTATGCCTTTTCCGATAGAAGCACGTAACACATTACTCTTCCACGGGCCGGAATACACTGATATGGTAAATCAAAGACTCTTTGGCTTCCTGGAAGATTGGCGAACAGAGACAAGCTATGTTCGAGAATTACTGATTCAACACCTAAAATACTGGATTGCAGAAACAGACATTGATGGCTTCCGATACGATTCAGCACGTCACGTTGGTCTTGATTTCTGGCAGCCTTGCGTTAAAGAGATATCAAGGTATGCTGCCTATCTGGGAAAAAAGCAGTTTCTGCAAATAGCCGAACATGCTGGCAGTACTCATGAAGAAGTAATTGCCTACAATGGGGCGAAATTTTCAAATCTGATCGACTACCCTACTTATTATGCTATCAAGCATTCTTTGGCTGATGGTAATTGGCTAGGGGGTTTGGCAGATTATTTTTGTGGTTTTCTAGAGCCATCATACCCATATCATGCTGGTTGGCAGAATAATATTATGTTTCTCGATAACCAAGACACAAGTAGAATTTTCCATCAATTCTTGAGTTGTCTAGGAAACCAAGATGAAGCGCGAGTCCGGTTATATTTTGCACTTGCTTGCTTGATTTTAGGGCCGCAAATACCTTCTATCTATCAAGGAACAGAGCAAGAATTTTCTGGCGCTTTAGGGATGCATCAACACCAGCATACAGGTGAGTGCATTGGTCATGATTGCTATGTGCGAGAAGATATGTTTGATAACCCTGCATGTGTGTGGGAGTTTGGGCCGATTAACCGCAAAATTTTTGAACCATATAATAAAAACCACCCAAGTTTTTTACTAATTCGACAGCTTGCCGAAATTAGGTTTCAAAATAGACTAATTTCGAGTGGAAACCGTACCCTATTATGCTCTAGGAATAATGGTCTTTGGTGTGTACTCATTCATGGTGCAGAGGATGAACAGCCGCTTTTCATTGCGATGAACCTGGGGGCCACACCAGTAGTGGAGCAGGTTTTCAAGATTCCTAATTGGTACGGTGAGTTCTGCGGAGTCGATATGCTGATTGCCACATCGGGTGGAGTATTCCATCTTGTGGAAGGTGGTATGCGAATTAAACTTCCACCATTCACATTTGTCTTAGGGCGACTATTACGGGTGACAAGAAAAGCTCAAGAATAGGAGCAAGTTTAATCGCTACATGGGGGCCACCTTGCTTGCTGAAGATTCAAAATCAGGTACATCAACTTCCAAATCTCGGATGCCAGGGTATTGGTATCCAATAAATGCTGTCACTAATATAAAACACCCGATGATTACGAACAATAGTCCAATACCACGACCAGGCCCAGAACCAATTATTTGGCCAACCAGTACTTGAGACCAAAGTCCATTAAAAGCCATCAGTGGCTCGAAAACATAGTCAGCTAGTGGGCCTGCAACAATCGCAGCGAGCGGTACAGCGGCCCCCCACATCGCTCCGGTTAATGCAAAGACTCTTCCCTGTACCGACTCGGCAACTTTTGTCTGCAAGATAACTTGTACTGAGCCATTGATGAAAGGCATAGTCAGGAAGAAAAGTAAAGTAGCGATCGCAATTTGGATGATAGAAGGGCGTAAACCAGCAATGGCAATGCACACCCCACTCAGCGACATAGTGATTAAAACAGGGCTGATCAAGTTCTGCCAACTATTCTTCCATGTGCTCATCACTATAGCTCCCACGAACATACCAAGACCGCTAGCAAATGCGATCTGTCCTAAGCTAGTGGGCGTAGTCAAAGAAAGAATTAGGGGAAAGGTTAATACACTGACGAAGCCAATCAGGAATTGGTAAATGGTGAACAGAATCACAAAACTGAGTAATCCAGGACGCTCTGTTAGATAAGTCCACCCATAGAGTGTTTCTCGCAAAAGTGAGGAAGGCTGAGTGTCCTGATTTGCATCAGCAGCCGGAATTACTTTAGGGAATCGCACCAACAGAAGGGGAACAAGGGCAACCAGCAAAGTTGCGAAGTCGATGATCAGAATGCCTCTTTGCTTAACAATACCCAGCAGAATACCTGCTAGTAAAGGCGAGATGATTTGCTGAATGCCCATTCCCAATTGAATCATACCGCTCACCCGTGCTAAATCCTCTTGAGGCACCAAAGAGGTAATGGAAGCTTTATAAGCAGGCGTATGGAAAGCACCGATGATGGAAGTGATGATATTTCTGAGATAGATGTGCCAAATCTCTAGTTGACCAATACTTATTAGCACGATCAAAATCAGGGTACACAGTCCTTTACAGACATGACTAATAATCATTGTCCAGCGACGATCCCAACGATCCACTAATGTGCCTGCTATTGGTGAAATGACGATCAGTGGTATCGTACAACTAAGGGTAAGGAAAGCAAATTGGGTGGCGGAGCCAGTTTGCTGAAAAACCGAGATATCCAGAGCAAACCCGGTCATAGAGACGCCAATCAGAGAAATTAGTTGTCCTAACCAAATCAATGTGAAAATACGCATTTTTATGTCTAAAATTAGGGTTTATTTGTCGTTCTGTATTATATTTATACTTGGTAAAATCGAGATGAAAGTACTACTTAATTTTAACTAAGAGGAAGTCTCTAAACTTAAGATCACGGCATAGATATACAGGGATAAAGTTAGCGATCGCTAGTAGGGGATAAATTATTGATCAAAGGGACACTCTTCATATTTATCAAGATTAGATATGATCATCAAGGAGGCTTTATTTTGAACCTGTCCCTGATTAACCTCTAGCGTAGTAACTATAGGGCGTAGTTATGAAAATCCTCAGAACTAAAAACATTTATGTAGTCTACAAATGAATCGATTCAACTTGAAAGCGGTCAAACAGTTTTGGGCGATCGCTCAACTCTATTGGTTAGGCAATGAAAAACGAGGTGCTATAGGTTTACTTGTGCTTCTCGGATTTTTATTGTTAGCTACCACCCAACTCAAGGTGTTGTTAAATAGTATACAGGGAGATTTAATTTCTGCTCTTGCCGCCCATAATAGTACTAAATTCTGGCAAGGTATAGTAGTTGCCTTCGGGGGGATAATCGTCTTTGGTTTACTGAATTCTGGCTATGGTTATCTGCGAGAGACAATCGGCATCTATTGGCGACGCTGGTTGACCCATCATTTACTCAATCAATATTTCCAAAATCGCGCTTTTTATGATCTGAGTAACTCCCACAAAGAGATTGATAACCCAGACCAACGTATTTCTGAAGATGTGGCCAATTTTTGCCAGCAATCTATTCAATTTTTGGTCAACTGTCTGGAAGCTCTTTTTGTAGTAATTGCTTTTAGTGTCATTCTCTGGTCTATTTCCAAAAATCTAGTTATTGCTCTGGTAATTTACTCTATCTTAGCCTACGCTATAACTCTTGGGTTCTATGGGAGAAAATTAACCCAACTAAATTTTGAACAACTAAAAAAAGAAGCCGATTTTCGCTTTGCTTTAGTCCGCATCAGAGAGAATGCCGAGTCTATTGCCTTCTATAACGGCATCCTTCAGGAAGCCAACAAAATTAAACTTATATTTCATGAGGCTTTTCATAACTTTAAGCGATTGATATTATGGTCAGAGGTGTATTTAAACATATTTAAATATCAGTTTGGTTATCTCCCCTGGATTATCCCAGCATTGATTCTGGGAAACCAAATTTTGTCAGGTGAGACGGAGGTGGGAAAAGTTACAGAAGCCGGTGGCGCTTTTGGACAGGTCGCTTTTTCTGTGAATCTGATTATGTATCAGTTTGAAAAATTCACTAAATTCGCTGCTTCAATTAATCGCCTATACGTATTTTATGAATATCTCAAACAGCCAACAAAAGCAATAGCTAATGCTAAGACTATTGATATAGTCCTAGATAGCCGTTTAGCCTTGGAAAACCTGACTGTCCAGACTCCCAATTATCAAAAAACTTTATTTAGCAACCTTTCTGTAGCACTGCAAACAGGGCAGGGATTACTAATTATGGGAGATAGCGGTTGTGGGAAAAGTTCTTTGTTGCGTGTCTTAGCTGGTTTATGGAATTCGGGAACAGGTGTAATTGTTCGTCCAGAATTAGAAGAAATGCTATTTTTACCGCAGCGTGCTTATATGATTTTAGGGACTCTTCGGGAACAATTAATCTATCCTAACGCCAAGGTTGCTCTGAATAATGAAGAACTCCATCAAGTTCTCCACAGAGTAAATCTGTCAGACTTAGCAGAACGGTTCGGTGGTTTTGAGGTTGAGCAAGATTGGAGTGATGTTCTTTCTTTGGGAGAACAACAAAGATTAGCTTTTGCTCGGATTTTAGTTACGAAACCAAAATATGTAATTTTAGATGAAGCAACCAGTGCTTTAGATATTAACAACGAAGAACATCTTTATAGTCTTCTAATAGAAACAGGGATAACCTTTATTAGTGTTGGCCATCGCCCTAGTCTCAAGAAATATCATCAGGTGATTGTCAATCTTTAATTTTGTCAAACTAGCTATGTTTACACCGATTTTCAGTTGAGTAAATTACAAGAAAGACCTAACCGCCTACCCCCTTCCCTACAAAGGAAGCTACGGTGTACACACAAGTCTTGTCAGGTTGCCCCACAGCCTTTTGATCCCCCCAACCCCCCTTTTTAAGGGGGGCAAAAAATTCTCAAAGTCCCCCAATTTATTGGGGGATTTAGGGGAATCAAACGATGTTTTGTATAGTGTGTAGAGATGTGTGTACACCGTAGTACAAGAGAAGGGGGAAATTCAAAGTTTCTGTCAGACTAATTATTTGTCCACATAAAAATTATGATCTTTATTTTTTTAACAAACTTCGGCGGGTTTAAGTCCCCCTTACAAAACTGTACTTCCGACTTCCGTTAGCGTAGCGGTAGCGAGTCCGCGAGCGTCCTTCCGACTTTCGACTTCTTTAATTGTATTTACCACTTTATTGACGTGAGGTTATTTTATAAACAAGCCAACGCAAAAGAATCACACAGTACCTTTGAGCAAAGAGCGAAAGAACCAGTATGGTTCTAAAAGCATACCGAATAAAACTCTGGTTATCTGATGTTTTGCAGGCAGCCAAGAAGTAGTCATGTGGTGTATGGTATAAGTCTCTGAGGTAGGCTGACTCTTGAAGATTTTGCCGTTAAGTTCCATTGGGGCACCTGGTTCAAAAATGTAGCCTGGGCATACACGAACTGTAGGATTTTCATGGAATTTATCTACTACTACGCAATCATTTAACATGATTGGCCCGGTGCTGTAGCCCACATAATAGGGCATGGTATTTTGGGCTGAATTATCTTTGCGTTTTTGTAATTCCTCGAACACTTTTAGCCAGAGGGGATGTCTTGGAACACTGCCCATAATGGCATTACTAAAGCAAACCAATTTTGAAAGCACAAGCTCAAAATCTGCTAATAAATCATCAAGTGGTTTGAGGCATTCAATATCCATATCAATATAGAAGCCTCCATAATGATAAAGAATGAAATAGCGTATGGCATCAAAACGTTGAATTTTATGGGGATAAGCATCAAATACTGGCAGAAACCAGGAATAATTATCCGCCATAAATTTCCTTGCTCTGGCTTCATCCCAAAATTGGTGTTCCCAATCAGGGTGATGCTGCAAAACTGTTTGGTGATAACGACGATATTTTTCTGGTATGGCTGCTTCTCCCAGAAAAAAAATCTGATGGATTATTTTGGGAATTTTACTCATTACTTATTGGGCATGGGGCATTGGGCATTGGGCATTGGGCATGGGGCATGGGGCATGGTTTTGATTCTTCCTAGTCCCTAGTCGCCAACCCCCAATTCCCAAGTTAAGCTTTACAATTCAGGATGAGCAGATTTTTCTTGCATCGCCTGACGTAAGCTTAAAGGACGCATATCTGTCCATGCTTCTTCGATATAGGCTAAACATTCAGCTTTAGAGCCTTCTTTGCCTACAGATTTCCATCCTAATGGCAGTTCCTGTTTCCATTTCGGCCAAATTGAATATTGTTCTTCATGATTGACTACTACAAGATAAATAGTTTCGTCGTTGTGTTCGTTGTTACTCATGGTTTTTTAGGCTCCTTTATTTTGGTCATAACTAATATGCCGTCATCGCTTAAGTTTACAGAACGGCGTTGACGCGATGCTTTGGGGATATCGGCGGTTGTTTGCACAGTTGGAGAAGCTGCTAGTAAAAGAGCGATCGCTTCTGGGGTGCGATGGGTGAATAATTGAGGTAGGGGAAACTCGGTTTGATAGGTTTGGCGCAAACGGATGGCTAATTGGGTAACTAGCAAGGAATCTCCGCCAATTTCAAAGAAATCATCGGTAACTCCTACCCGTTCTATTTGTAATAAACTAGCCATCAGGGAACAGATAGTTGCTTCTTGGTCATTTCTGGGTGCAATGTAAGGTTTCCTTGTCCAACTCCAATCGGGTGCTGGTAAGGCTTTGTGGTCTACTTTGCCGTTCACTGTTAAGGGAATGGCTTCTAGTGGCACAAAGACCCCTGGAATCATATAATCTGGTAATTTGCTCTTTAAAAACTCTGGTAAGACGGTTTTCAGGTCTGACTCGCTATTAGAAATAAAGTAGGCAATTAGCCGATTATCCCCATTTGCAGCTTTCCCCACGGTGACTAAGGCTTCTTTAACTTGAGGGTGAGTGCTGAGAACGGCGGTAATTTCCCCTGGTTCAATACGAAAACCGCGTATTTTAACTTGCTGGTCGGCGCGTCCAAGATATTCTAGTTCGCCATTCGGTAAACGACGCGCTAAATCTCCACTGCGATATAGACGACTACCGGGAGTTTTGGCGTAGGGGTCGGGAATAAATCTCTCTGCACTCAAACAAGGCTGATGCAGATAACCCCGCGTCACTCCCGCACCGCCAATGTACATTTCCCCAGGAACTCCTACCGGCATTGGTTCCAGATTTTCATCTAAGATATAGAGATTTAAATCGGGAATCGGTTGACCAATAACGCTACCTCGATTGGTGTTTACATCTGCTTGGATAATAGGTCTATAGGTGACATGAACGGTGGTTTCGGTGATGCCGTACATATTAATTAACCTCGGTTTTTCGTCGCCATATAACTCAAACCAAGGTTGTAGGCTTGGTAATTCTAAGGCTTCTCCACCGAAAATTACGTACCGTAAAGGTAGTTTTTCTGTCTCTATTGTTGCTATTTGAATTAATTGCTTGAAGGCTGAAGGAGTTTGATTTAATACCGTGACTTTGTGGTTTTGGAGCAGTTGGTAAAAGTCCTTTGGTGAGCGACTTGTCCAATAGGGGACTACGACTACTTGACCGCCATACAACAAGGCTCCCCACAGTTCCCAAACGGAGAAATCGAAGGCGTAAGAGTGAAACAATGTCCAAATATCTGCACTGTTAAATTCAAACCAGGATTGAGTGGCTTTGAGCAGGCGGATAACGTTAGCATGGGTAACGATACAACCTTTGGGTTTACCTGTGGAACCACTTGTATAAATTACATAAGCGGGATGCTCTGGTAATATCTGAACTGCTAAGGACTCATTGCTTTGATTTTCTAGTTGGGTGGCTATATCTTCTAGAATGACAATTTCGGTATCACCTGCGGGAATTTGGGTAACAACTGAACGCTGGGTGATGAGTAGAGAAACGCCACTATCTTGTAATAGAAAATCAATGCGATCGCTCGGATAACTAGTATCAACTGGAACATAAGCACCACCAGCTTTGAGAATTGCCAGGATGGCTATTACTAACTGTTCGGAACGTTCTAAACAAAGCCCCACAAGGGTTTCTGGTCTAACGCCTCGGTTTTTTAGGTAATGTGCAAGGCGATTGGAACGAGTATCTAATTCTGCAAAACTGAGAGTAGTTTCTTGGAAACAGAGGGCGGTTTTATACGCATATTGGGACACCGCTTGAGTAAAAGCAAAAACCAGAGTTTGGTCAGATAGATAACTGGCTGAGTTGAGATTGGAAGCTTGCAGTAAGCTATGGCGTTCTTCAGCAGAGATGAGCGATCGCCTGTGGTATATTGTTTGGGTTTCAGAGGCGAGTTCAGTCAGGGCAGTTTGATAATACTTGCCATATTGCTCAACTTGTGCTGCCCCAAACTGCTGCACGTCATAGATTAAATTCAATTGCAGGGCTGCACTTTTTGGAACCAGACAAAACTCTACCAGAAAGGGAAAGTCTGTCTCTTCAAAAATATCAACGTTCTTAACTTCAACTTGGGGTAGATTTAGCAAGCCTTCATATACGTGAAAATGGACGTAGTTGAATCCCACTTCAAATAGAGGACGTTGATCAATCAGGCGTTGCATCTCAGCTAACGGGAAATTCCGATAAGGGAGGATGTCCCGTTCAGCACGGAAAACGGCTTGGATTAACTCTAACCAACTACCAGATGTCAATTGCATCCTCAACGGTACCGTATTGACGAACAAACCCAACAGATTTTGACTGTCGAGGGTTTCGGGTCGTCCATTGATGACGTTACCAGTTACGACTTCATTTTGTCCAGTTAAAAAGGAGAGAACGCGCAGATGCACGGCTAAAAGCGCTGTTTTCAGAGGAACTCCGGCATTTTTGGCAAGTTTGCGGAGGTTATTCGCTAACTGCTCGTTAATGGTGATTGATAAGCGTTGCAGATGGCGTTTTAGAGACATGGGATGCTCTACATTCAGACGCGGGAGGGTGCTAACTTCCAAGTTGCTGAGATGTTTTTGCCAAAATTCTTGCAGTTCCTTGTCAGCGATCGCTTGTTGTTCTTGAGTGATAAAATCTCTGTAAGCAATCTCTGGAACTGTCAACGCTGGAACATTTCCGGTTTCTAAATACTGAACATAACGTTGTAACAATTGCGTGAGCAATGTTGCGACACTCCAACCATCCAGAATGACGTGGTGAAAACTGAAGCTGAAGCTGAGTTGTTCATCTGAGAGTCGGTGAATCTGGAAGCGGAATAAGGGAGGTTTCGTAATATCAAAGGAGCGGGTTTTTTCAGATTCAATCCATTCCACAACTTGCTGAGGTGCATTCGCTCCCAAATTACGTAAATCGACAACCGTTAAAGGTAATTCAACTTGGGCGTGAACGATTTGAATCGGCGTGCTGTATCCTGTCCAATGGAAAGAAGTCCGCAATACTGGATGTGCTAGACATATATCAGCGATCGCATTTTTCCAAGCTGCTTCAGAATAGGTGAGGCGTAAATCAAAGGTGAAAATTTGGTGGAAAATCGCCGAATCAGGATGCATCTCACTGTGATAGAGCATTCCCCCCTGTAAACTGGAGAGGGGATAAGCATCTTCTGCATCTTTTGGTAAACGTTGGCGATCGCTTTCTGATAGAAGGTAAATATCAATATTTTCACTTAACTCAGTTGTAGTTAATACTGCTTTTTTCACAGCCAACTGACGCACAGTTGCAAACTCATAGAGGTCTCTGGCGGAAATTGCAAAACCTGCTTTTTTAGCTTTAGCGATCACTTGCAAAGCCAGAATTGAATCACCGCCAATTTCAAAGAAATTATCATCAATCCCGACTTTTTCCAGACCAAGGACTGCGGCTACAATTGCACAGAAGCTTTCTTCATCAGCATTGCGGGGAGCTACATAATCTTCTTCTACCCTTAAAAGGTTCCAATCGGTCGCGGGTAATGCTTTAGTATCAATTTTACCATTAACAGTCAAAGGAAAGGCTTCTAAACTCACGTAAGCTGCTGGTATCATATACTCAGGCAGCTTGGTTTTTAGGTATTGACGCAATTCATTGCTATTGGGATGAGATTCTCCTGGAACATAATAAGCAACCAGCCTATTTTCTTCTTCCCATTCATCAGTCAAAATCAAAGCTTCACGAACTTGAGAATGGGACGTTAGCGCTGTTTGGATTTCTCCCAACTCAATCCGAAAACCGCGAATTTTGACTTGTCTATCTACCCTTCCTAAATATTCTAAATCACCGTTAGGCAATCTTCGCGCTAAATCGCCACTGCGGTAAAGTCGTCCTTCTGCAAAAGGATTCGGTAAAAACCGTTCTGCTGTCAGTGCGGGACGATTTAAATAACCGCAAGTCACCCCTGCACCGGCGACATAAATTTCCCCTGGTAATCCATCAGCAACGGGTTCTAGTTTTTCATCGAGCAGGTATATCTGCAAGTCGGGAATCTCTGTACCGATTACACTAGCACGGTTTTTGGTGAGGTCGCTCTGGTAAATGGGGCGATAGGTGACATGAACAGTGGTTTCTGTAATCCCGTACATATTAATTAGACGCGGGGTTTTATCTCCGTATCGTTCCAGCCAGGGATTCAGACTTGGCAAATCTAAAGCTTCACCGCCAAAGATAACATAGCGCAACGCCAGTTTTCCCACACTGGCTTCGTCGGCGCGAATCAGTTGGTTGAACGCCGAAGGAGTTTGATTGAGGACAGTTACTTTTTCTGTGGTGAGAAATTCGCGGAATGTTTCTGGCGTTCTACTTAACCAGAAAGGAACAATAATCACTCTACCACCGTAGAGCAAAGCTCCCCACAATTCCCACACAGAAAAATCAAAAGCGAAGGAGTGAAACAGCGTCCAAATATCTTTTTCGTTAAAGCCAAACCAAGCTTCTGTGGAACGCATTAGCCGGATGGCGTTAGCATGGGTTACAACACAACCTTTAGGTGTACCAGTGGAACCACTCGTGTAAATTATATAAGCGGGAAATTCCGATTGAAAGTAAATTTGTGGTGATGTATCTGGCTGATTGCTAAGTTCCTTTTCTATAGATTTGAGAGTGAATGCTACTACTTCTTTGTTAGTCAATTCGGATAAAACTGAGTCTTCAGAAATGAGTGCCGAAATCCCGCTATCTTCTAGAATTAGTTGCAGACGTGCAGAGGGAGAATTAGGATCTAGGGGAACATAGGCTGCACCAGCTTTCAGGATTCCTAGTATGGCAATAATTACGTTTTCTGAACGTTCTAAACATAATCCTACTCGTGTTCCTGGCTGCACTCCTTGGCTTTGCAAATAATGAGCGAGGCGATTCGCCTTTGCATTGAGTTCGGCGTAGGTGAGAGTGATTTTGTTAAATTGAACTGCGATATTTTCAGAATACTTATTGGCGGTGCTATCAAAAGCAGAAACGAGTGTTTCTGTGGTTAACGCGGAACCTAACCCTCTAACCCCCTTCCCTACAAGGGAAGGGGGAAAATTCAAAGCCTCTCCCCTACAAGGGTAGAGGTTTTCAATATCCCGTGAAACTCTTGTTTCTGGTAATACAATAGAAAGGCTAGAAATGGTTTTTTCTAAATTTTCTCCAGCTTCCTCAAACAGGTTTTGGAAGTTTGTAACTATCTGTTCTACTGTCTCAGAATCTAGATAGGAAAGGTTGTAGTCAAAATCAATTTTGATGTCACTATGTTCCTCATATTCTCGCACATAGATAATGAGTGGAACTTTCTGTTGATAGCTGTAGAGAGGAACACAGCTTGTTTCACTATTAGTAAAACATTCGTTGTAATCGTGTCTTTCATAGGAAAGATAAACTTCAAATAAATGGTCTTTGCTACTTGGTTGTAAGCCAGAAATTCGCTTTATTTCTCCTAAAGGAAAGCGTTGATGGCGATAGTCTTGCCGTAATAGAGAACGGATTTGATCTAGAAGTTCATGGACTGTTTTATTGCCATTGATTTCCACCCGGAATGGAATAGTGCTGACAAATAAACCAATGGCATCTTTAAAGCTTTTTTTATTGCGATTTAAAAGAGACAAACCAACAACTAAATCACTTTTGGTATAGCGTTTAGCTAAATAAATTGTAACTAAACTCAGAATCAAATGAAAAACATTTGATTGGATATTTTGGACAATAGTATTAACTCGGTTATATTGCTCACGAGAAATATAAATAGATTGGCGGTTCCCCATCAATTTTTGGGATTTAATTTGAGGGAAAATATTAGGTGAAACCTGCTTTAAGCGCTGCTGCCAATATTCGCGATCGCGCTGAAAATTATTTGATTTTAAATAATCTGATTCTTCCTGAAGATATTCACTTAAATACCAATCTCTTTCTGTTTGATTATCTGCACCGTTGTTGATAATTTGATTGTAAGTTCTTATGAATTCTCTGAAGAAAATAGAGGTTCCCCAACCATCGGTAATAACATGATGATATTTACCAAAAATAATATGTTTTTGGCTGTTGGTACGAATTAGTTGAAAAGCCACAAGTGGGGTATTTTCACCAAAGCTAAAAGGCGTGGAAAATTCTCTTTTTATATATTTTTCGGCATCTCCTTCACTATCTTCATGACTGGAGAAATCAACCAAAGTCACTTTTGCATCTTGGTGCGGTGCAATTGTCTGCAAAGGTTTGCCTTCAGATTCATAAATTCGTGTTCGTAAACCTGGATGGGAGCGGATTATTTTGTTAATTGCATAATTGAAAACTTCAATATCGAAAACACCCTGAACCGTGACAACTGCACCGATATTCAGATGGGAACCTTCCAACCACATCATTTGGTCGATATAAATTTCTCTTTGATTGATTGATAATGGAAATATTTTATTCACGGTGTCATAATTCCTTAAATAATTTAACCTTTTTTAGGGGCAAAAGCTATGGGATAATTGGCTTTCAGGCGAAGTTAATATTTACCAAGTACGCACGGATTGAAAAACATTAAGTTAATTATTTAACACTTACTCTCAAGGTTGTATAAAGGATTATGGTATAAATTTTAACTATATAAATCTCCTCATTTATAAATATGGTTTAGCTCATTTGAGATAAAATGTTTTTATTTCGAGAATTTGCTTATAAAAGCTATAACTAAAACTTATCGTCAGTCCAAGTGTGGTTGACAAGAAGATAATTATATGAAATATATGATCATGTCAACACCATGATGTAAAAAATTTATCTTATTCTGCAATTGAAGCAGGCTTCCTTGTGCTGAGGGCCAAATCTTGAGAGGTAAAATTTTCCCAAAAATATTGTGAGTCTACAAATGCAAAGGGCTGGAACTTCCACTAGTACAGACTATAAAGACTGGATTTATGTCTGCTTTGAACGCAACGAGTAAATAGGTTTCAGGATTGTTTAACCCAAAAATTTTAAGTAAAGATTATGCCTAAAAGAGTCATTTCCAAAAAACCCCTGTTTAACTTTCTTGACATCCATATCTCAGACATACAGAAACATCCCAGTGCCTTGCAAGATAGCTCCTGTGTCTCTGTGGTTTGATTAAAAAACTATTTTTTACAACTCATTTAGGATTGCTATATTATGATGAACTACTCAGAAATCAACGATATAGAACTTTTAGAATTCCTTCTAGAAGAGGAAGGACTCGAACTAGAAAAAGACCAGTTTTTAATTCCGCGCCGCAGTCTTACCCAAGCACCTGCTTCTTTTCAACAAAGGCGCTTGTGGTTTCTTTGTGAATTAGAACCGACATCTTCTGCTTATAATATTTATTCTGTATTTAGTCTACATGGAGATTTGCAGGTAGAAGCTTTGCAGCAAGCTTTTAAACAATTGCAGCAGCGACATGAAAGCCTACGAACCACATTTATAGCAATTGATGGGGAACCTTGGCAACGGATTCACCCAAATTATTTAGCCGAAATTATATTAGAAGATTGGAGTAATAATACAACAGAAACTGAAAAACAAATCTTGATAATAGCGCGTTCTGAAGCTGAATATGCCTTTGATTTAGAAACAGGGCCATTAGTGCGATCGCGCCTTTTTCGGCTAGCATCAAAACAATACATACTCACCCTCACTCTTCATCATACCATTGCTGATGCTTGGTCAATTGGTGTTTTTTTACAAGAAATTGCTGCTCTTTACCAACTGGCTATTAAAAAAGATAAAACAGCACTTCCAGACTTAGAAATTCAATACGCCGATTATGCCTTATGGCAACAAGAAAAATTTAACAATTTAGCTTTGCAAGATAGTCTTGCTTATTGGGAGAAACAATTAGCAGAATTACCAGTTTTGCAATTTCCCATTGATTTTACTAGACCCCGCCTCCAATCATTTCGGGGAGATTTGGTGAAATTTTCTCTACCTATTTCTCTCACAAATGCCATTCGTACCTTTAGCCAAAAAGAAGGTACTACTTTATTTATGACCCTGATGGGTGCTTTCCAGGCTCTTTTGGCGCGTTATACCGGACAAGAGGATATACCAGTCGGTACTTCCATCGCCAACCGTCCAGGAATCGATGCTGAAAAACTCATTGGTTTTTTCGTCAATATGTTGGTGATTCGCACCGATTTATCAGACGAACCTAGTTTTCGCAAGCTGCTAAATAGAGTCAGAGAAACAGTACTGGAGGCTTTTGAACATACAGAAGTACCATTTGAAACCTTAGTAGACCGTCTGCATCTTGAACGAGATACTAGTCGCAATCCTTTATTTCAAATTGCGTTTACTTTATTAAATGCACCCAAGCCGCAATTTAGTACAGGTGATTTAGAAGTTTCAATATTAGCAACTCAAGAAGCATCTCGTTTTGATTTAGAGTTGTTTATCACCGAAAGCCAAGAGCAGCTAAATGGGGTTTTATCTTACAACGTAGATTTATTCAAAAGAGAAACTGTAGAAAGATTTGCGCGTCATTTTTGCCAACTCCTAGAAAATTTAATAGCGCAACCGGATACACCCGTGAGCCGCTTACCTTTTCTGCTGACTGAAGAATTATCTCAATTAGTTCCAGCTAAACCTCACCAAACTTTTCCCGTGCAATTTTGTTTGCATGAAATCTTTAGTCAACAAGCAAAGTTGCGTCCCCAACAGACAGCGTTAATATTTGAAAACGAAACCCTGACATACTCACAATTAAATCATCGCGCTAACCAATTAGCACATCATTTAATTAATCTTGGTGTCAAACCAGAATCACGAGTGGGACTGTGGCTGTCTCGTTCTTTAGATTTGGTAGTTTCTATTTTGGCGATTCTGAAAGTGGGTGGGGTTTATGTTCCCTTCGATCCCGATTATCCGAGCGATCGCATCGCTTATATGATTGAAGATAGTCAAGTTGCAGTTTTGCTCACACACACCCAATTTCAAGAGCAAATTCCACCTTACCAAGCTACTGTTATATTTATTGATAATTGCAAAGCTGAACTAGCAAAACTACAAACAACAGAACCAGAAGTTTTAGTTCAGCCAGATAACGCAGCTTACATTATTTACACCTCCGGTTCCACAGGAAAACCCAAAGGAGTCGTTGTTACCCATCGTCATGTTGTGCGTTTAATGTTGGCTACTGAGAAATGGTTCAAGTTTAACGCCAAAGATGTGTGGACACTCTTTCACTCCTGCGCCTTTGATTTCTCCGTTTGGGAAATTTGGGGCGCTCTTTTATTTGGTGGTCGTTTAGTAATTGTACCTTATTTAGTAAGTCGTTCTCCCGAAGAATTTTATAACTTACTGTGCGATGCTAAAGTCACAGTTTTAAACCAAACACCTTCAGCCTTTAGACAATTAATGCAAGCGGAAGAAATACTTTGTCGGGAAGGAGAACTAGAATTACGCTATGTAATTTTTGGTGGTGAAGCGCTCGATTTAGCAAGTCTAGAAACTTGGTTTGAACGCCATGATGATGAGTTCCCTTTGCTAGTAAATATGTACGGAATTACAGAAACCACCGTTCACGTTACTTACCGTCCGATTCGCTTAAGGGATGTAAAACAACGTCTTGGTAGTTTAATTGGCGAACCGATTCCCGACCTTTCTCTATATATTCTAGATCATCACTGCCAACCTGTTCCCATTGGGGTAGTTGGTGAAATGTATATTGGTGGTGCGGGTGTAACTCGCGGTTATTTTAACCGCCCACAATTAACCGCAGAACGGATGATTCCCAATCCATTTAACAATTCAAACCCAGAACGTCTCTACAAAACTGGTGATTTAGCTCGTTTCCTTGAGAATGGCGAAATTGAATATATAGGACGTAACGACCATCAAGTAAAAATTCGTGGTTTTCGCATCGAATTGGGTGAAATTGAAGGAGTTATCAAACGTCATCCAGGGGTGCGCGATGCTTTAGTAATTGTCCAGAAAGAAAGCCAAGAAGATGTGAGAATAGCCGCTTACATCGTTCCCAAACATCAAATTCCAGACTATGAAACATTGAAGCAGGAACAAACCCAAGAATGGCAATATACCTTTAACGAAACCTATCGTAATAATGAAACTGAAGCCAACGAAGCCTTTAATATCACTGGTTGGAATAGTAGTTATGATAATCAACCCATTCCCGCCGCCGATATGCGTCAATGGCTAAATAATACTCTGGCGCGAATTCAAGCACTCAAACCCCAACGGATTCTAGAAATTGGCTGCGGTACGGGGATGATTTTATTGAATATCGCTACTCAGGTAGAATCTTATTGGGGAACTGATTTTTCCCAGGAAGCAATTAGCCGATTGACAAATATTATTCAAAATCGCTCGTGGAATAATGTAAATTTATTGACACGAGAAGCCATTGATTTTTCCCAAATTCCTGATGCTGAGTTCGATACTATTATTATTAATTCTGTCGCTCAATATTTCCCCTCTATCGAGTATTTACAGCAGGTAATTGCAGGCGCGTTGGAAATATTAGCACCGGGAGGAAGTCTATTTATTGGCGATAATCGTAATTTACCACTTTTAAATTATTTTCATACCAGCGTTGCCTTTTCTCAAGCTGATGACAATACAAATAGGGAAAGTTTTAAAACCCAAGTTCGACGACTGGCAGAAACAGAAAATGAATTAGTACTTGATCCAACTTTCTTTGTGAATCTGACCGAAGTTTTCCCCAGTTTGGCGGCGGTAGAAGTTCACCTCAAAGAGGAAAGTAACCACAACGAACTAACTAAATATCGTTATGATGTCGTATTGCACAAGTTAGGTGTATCACCAAATAATGCTATAGAACCTGTTTGGAAAAATTGGGAAACAGCTAATTTGCAATTAGACGATTTACGTCAAGAAATCATCAAAACAGGTGCAATTGGTTGGCGTGGTATTCCCAATGCACGTTTAATTAAAGATGAAGCAGTTTTACAGTGGGTAGAAGGAAATGATGGTGAAAAAACAATTGGAGAGTTACGCGAATTTATCGATGAAATTAACTTAACACAAGCAATTGATCCAGCAGATTTATCTGCTATTGCTAAAGAAATTGGTTGTCAATTAATTATTAGCTACTCTCCAGATTTGAGTCCGAGTTATTTTGATGTTTGTTTCTATCCAGCAACAGATGGAAAACGCCGCTCTCCAGTAATGCCAATTAATAGTATAATTTCTACTCAAGCTACTAATTATTACTGGATTGATCCGCTCAAAGGACGTTTTGCAAAAACGCTAATTTCCCAGTTAAAAGAACAAGTGCGGGAAGAATTACCAGAATATATGCGTCCGTCTTCCTTTGTCCTTCTAGAAAGCTTCCCGATGACTCCCAGTGGTAAACTGGATAGACGCGCTTTACCTGCACCAGAGCGAGATTTAGCACTTAGTAAACAAGCCTTTATTCAAGCCACAACCCGCACCCAAGCAAGACTATGCACCCTCTGGCTTGATGTGCTAGGCATTGATAGCATCGGTGTGACAGACGATTTCTTCCATTTAGGAGGACATTCGCTGCTAGCAACTAAGTTAGTTTCTCGGATTCGCGAAGAATTTAATTTAGCATTACCGTTAAGAAAAGTTTTTGAGCATTCAACGATCGCAGGTTTAGCTGAGGAAATTGAGCGCTTGGCTGTGGTGAGCGATTTTACAAATACGCTTCAAGATATTATCCCCCACATTGCCCAGCGAGAAAACTTACCGCTTTCTTTCTCTCAAGCACGACTCTGGTTTTTAGATTGGTTGGAACCGAATAATGCTGCTTACAATATGGCGATCGCTTTTCGTTTGGATGGAGATTTAAATCAAGAGGCGCTACACCGCAGTTTACAAGAAATAATTCAACGTCATGAAGTATTACGCACAACTTTTGAGAGTAATGACGGAGTTCCTATACAAGTTATTCATGAATCCGATGAAGTTCCATTGACGCTAATAAATCTGAGTCATTTAGAGCCAGAAAACCAGGAAGAAGCAGTTAAAAAAGCAATTAGAGAAGCAATTATTTCTCCCTTCAATCTTCGCACACTGCCTTTATTGCGCGTCCATCTCTATCAGTTAGCTGAGGACGTTCATGTTTTTGTCTTGGTAATGCACCATATTATTTCTGATGGTTGGTCATTGGGTTTAATGATTAAGGAATTATCCTTATCTTATGCAGCATTTTGCCGGGGTGATGCATCGCCTTTATCACCTTTATCTCTACAATATTGGGAATTTGCCCATTGGCAACGAACAATTTTTGAGCAAACCCAACTACCTGCACAACTAGCTTATTGGAAAGCAAAACTTGGTGGGAAAATCGATATTTTAGAGTTACCGACTGATTTTCCCCGTCCTGCGATCGCACGTTATCAAGGCGCTACAGTATCCTTTACGATTAATACAGAAGTGAGCGATCGCTTACAGAAGTTATGCGAATCTCAAGGTGCTACCCTGTTCATGGGATTGTTAGGCGTATTTAGCACCCTGTTAATGCGTTATTCGGGACAGCAGGATTTATTAATTGGTACGCCAATTGCTAACCGGAATCACAAACAAATTGAAGAACTGATTGGTTTTTTTGTCAATACTTTAGTCATCAGAACCGATTTAACTGGTAATCTTGATTTTAATACATTACTGTTGCGAATTAAAGAAGAAACGCTGCAAGCTTACGCTCATCAGGATGTCCCCCTAGAAAAAATTGTCGAAGAACTACATCCCGAAAGAAATCTCAGCCATCATCCCTTGTTTCAGGTGATGTTTGTTTTACAAAATGCTCCGATAGGCAATTTAGAACTACCTAATTTGAGCCTCATTCCCTTGGAATTAGAACAGGTGACAGCTAAGTTTGATTTAACTCTATTAATGATTGAAACAGAAACAGGAATTCAGGGAACATGGGAATATAGAACCGATTTATTTGATGTAACTACAATTAACCGGATGGTCGGTCATTTTCAAACATTGCTAGAAAGTATTGTTGCTAATCCTCAACAGCGAATTACAGAATTACCTCTACTAACAGCAACTGAGCAAAATCAATTATTGGGAAATTGGAATCAAACTCAAGTTGAGTATCCTCAAGATAAGTGTCTTCATCAATTGTTTGAATCTCAGGTAGAGAAGACACCAGATGCAATAGCGGTGGTGTTTGAAGACGAAAATATGACTTATAAGGAGTTGAATAAACAGGCCAATCAATTGGCGCATTATCTGCGTTCATTTGGGGTAAAATCAGATGTATTAGTAGGGATTTGCGTTGAGCGTTCGTCGGAGACGTTGCCGCAGGCATCGCTAGAAATGGTAATTGGGTTGTTGGGTATTCTTAAAGCTGGTGGCGCTTATGTTCCCATCGATTCAGCTTATCCCCAAGAGCGGATCAATTTCATCTTAGAAGATGCTCAGACACCAATCTTGTTAACTCAACAAAAACTACTAGAAAAATTTGATGTTCAAGACAATATACAGATTATTTGTTTAGATACTGACTGGGAAACCATTACCCAACAAAGTACAGAAAACCCCATTAGCGGCGTAGTAGCGGAAAACTTAGCCTATAGCATTTACACATCTGGTTCTACAGGTAAACCCAAGGGAGTGATGATCTCTCACCGCGCTATTTGCAATCATATGTTCTGGATACAAGCAACATTTCCCCTAACGGAAGCAGACAAGCTGCTACAAAAAACTCCCTTAAGTTTCGATGCTTCGGTTTGGGAATTATACGCACCATTGTTAGTAGGCGCACAGTTAGTTATAGCTCGTCCAGGAGGTCATCAGGATAGTGCTTATCTAATTAAAATCATTAACGAACAGAAAATCACCTTTGTTCAATTTGTTCCATCCTTACTACAAATGATCTTAGAACAAGGAGGAATTGAAACTTGTAATTCTCTAAAACACGTCTTCTGTGGAGGTGAAACTTTATCAGTTTCTCTACAAGAAGGTTTGTTTAGTAAACTAAAGGTAAACTTTCACAATCTCTATGGGCCAACTGAAGTTTGCATCAATTCAACATTCTCAACTTGTCAGCCTGGAATTAAGCAAAAAATTGTTCCAATTGGTCGCCCAATTTCTAACAACCAGATTTATATTCTCGATCAGAATTTGCAACCAGTTCCTATTGGTGTTCCTGGTGAACTGCACATTGGTGGCGCTGGACTGGCGCGTGGTTATTTAAACCGTTCAGAGTTAACCGCCGAGAAGTTTATTCCCAATCCTTTTAATAATTCTAAATCAGAACGTCTCTATAAAACAGGTGACTTAGCCCGTTATCTTACTGATGGCAATATTGAATTTTTGGGCCGTATTGATAACCAAGTAAAAATTCGCGGTTTACGCATCGAATTAGGAGAAATTGAAGAAGTATTAAATCAGCATCCAGATGTCCTCAATGCGGTAGTGATTACTTGTGCAGATTCAATAGAAAGCCAACGCCTAGTTGCATACATTGTCCCCTCAACCGAGCAACCTACCTCTGTAAATCAGCTACGTACCTTCCTGAAAGAAAAACTGCCTGACTACATGGTACCAGCACACTTTGTCATATTAGATTCTCTACCTTTAACACCTAATGGCAAAGTTGACAGAAAGGCACTATCTGCACTTAACTTTGAAAGAAATATCGACTCCAGCCAACAAGTTTTGCCTCGGACAGCGTTAGAGCATAAATTAGTGCAAATTTGGGAAGAAATACTAAAAATTAGCCCTATTGGTGTTACTGAAAACTTCTTTGACTTGGGTGGTCATTCGCTCTTAGCTATTCGGTTAATAGCAACAATTGAACAGCGATTAGGATGTAATCTACCTGTTGTTACTTTATTCCGCGAAGGTACAATAGAAAAGATGGCAGCTTTGCTAGAACAAGAGCGATCAAGCAGCGATTTAGATGTTATAGTTCCTCTACAAACTAAGGGTGATTTACCCCCCTTATTTCTCATACATCAAGCAGGCGGTTATGCTCTTTCCTACTCCGTACTTGCTCAAGCTTTGGGTCAAAAACGTCCAGTCTATGCACTTCAGGCAAAAGGTTTAGATGGGAAACAACTGCCTTTAGATACTATCGAAGCAATGGCTGCTAGTTACCTAAATGCAATTCGAGAAATCCTGCCTTTTGGGCCTTATTTGCTAGGTGGTCACTCTTTGGGAGGACTGGTTGCTTTTGAAATGGCTTCCCAATTGGAAGCTATAGGAGAACAGGTTGAGCATCTATTAATTATCGATACCCATCCACCATTACCCACTCCACAAATTGAGGCTTCTCTTGAAGATGAAGCTGCAATTCTTTGCTTCATTGTTGAGCAAATAGGACTGCATTTTTATAAAACTGTAAATGTTACTTATGAGGAACTTTCGATTCTAGATAAAGCGGCTCAATTTGATTATGTGCTGCAACTGTTGCAACACCATGAACTCATTCCTCCTGATTCGGGACGGAATTTAATTTTAGGCTTACTCAACGTTTACAAAGCTAATTTGCGGGCAAGTCTGCGTTATCAACCACAACCGATTAAAGGTGCTATCTCATTGTTCAAAACTGCATCATTAGCAGAACAGTTTCCAGATGATCCTACTGTGGGTTGGGGGCAATTAACCAGTGACCGAGTGCGCGTTTGTTGTGTAACTGGTGAACATCAAACAGTTTTGAAAGAACCTCATGTCAGAAAACTTGTAGTAGAAATTGCAGAGATGTTATGACCCAATACTAGGGCGATTTCATTCTAAAGGAACTCTTTGATAAGTTTCTGCTTATAGGAAATAGACCACGCTGAGGGGCATAGCCTTGCTCATGGGTGTCAACTTAAGCCCCAAAAAACAAGAGAGAAAAAATTCTCGTTTCTAGCCTCTGCTGGAAATGCTGCTCATTGTGGCTCTGTCGCAAATTCAGGAGGCGGCAGCCCCCCAATAGGCATTCCCAACCAGAGTCTGGGAACGAGAGAAAGCTTTTTCACTTTGAACCATTTATTACGGCATCATGGGCAGTGTCAGGTCTTGTAAGGACTACAGAACGTACAGAAAATATTTATGCTTCGGGGGTGGGTGTCTCACTCGCCCTTTTTTATTGGTATTGCTATAGTAGCGGATAACACATTTGACTAAGTGCGATCGCATCTACTATCAACATGGCTAAAGAGTCTCAAAATCGGTTAAAACACTTTGCTGCTTTAAAGTCCAAGTACCAAGCAACTCAATATCAAGATTCATCACCCGCTAGTCTGCTGTATCTCATACTGCGAAAAGTTGATTTAGGAATTGAACTGCTTGACTTAGAATCTAATTGGTTACAAGAATATGAGCTTTTTGAAACCCTTGAAATTATCTGGCTACAACAATTTAGGATGGGAGAATCCAAAAGACTAGAAGCTGAATTTTCTGATCTTAAAGCTAAGTATAAAGTTGCCAAAAATGGGGAATCATCAGTAAGCAGTGTTTTGTATCCAATACTTTGGAAACTTGAATCAGAAAAGAGTTTGACTGATTCAGAAATCAAATTATTGCAAGATAATAATCTTACTCAAATAGTTACAATTGCTCAAGATATAAAACGTTTTGCACAACTAAAGGAGAAATATCAAGCCACCAAGTATCAAGATTCACATCCTAATAACCGACTGTATAGAATACTAAAAAAGCTCGACACAGAAGCAAGCTTAAATGATAATGAATACGAGTGGCTGTTAAATAATGAACTTTTTGAAGCTATAGAAATTTTTGAAAAAGAAGAGTCTGCAACACGAGCTAAAGTTACCCAGCTAAAGAGTAAGTATCAAGCAAGCCAACATCCAGACACATCATTATCAAGTCAACTATATAAAATACTGCAAAAACTTGATGCAGACGAAAAATTAATTGATTCAGAAATTGACTGGCTAGAAAAGCAAGGACTTACCGAAACAATTGCCATTGCTGAAGAACTCGAACAAAAACGGGAATTTATTGCATTGAAGGCAAAGTATAAAGCTAGCCAACATGAAGATTTATCACCTACTAATTATTTATATGCAATTCTGAAAAAACTTGATTCGGAAACTCATTTAAATGAGCAGGATATTATTTTTTTAAGACAGTTTAAATTGTCTGAAACAATTGAAATTGCTAATGATAAATATGCTTTTCTTTTGAAGTCAAAGATAGTATCATTAATCGTTATGAGCGATTTAGAAATTGACTGGCTAAGAAATAATGAATATGAAGATATCATTATTTTAGCCCAAAAAAAGCACTTTGCTGCACTCAAAATAAAATATGGATTGACAGATATTTCACTTCCACAAGAGCCATTTTACGCGATCATGGTCAAATTAGAGAAAAAAGAACGGCTAGATCCTAAGTTCGTTTTGCAGCTTATGGAAAAGGGGCTATTATCTGATAATGGTAAAATCGCTCTCGCCTATTACAAACTTGAAGCAGAGTTTTATGAACAAGAACTTGGTCGTACTGGACACAAGTGGCATATCCCCACAGCTAGTGGTTATTGGCGCAAAGCAAATGAACCTAAACGGGCATTAAAACTTACTGACCTGGACTTAAATAGAGTCAACGATAGTAATCTAAAATCAGCTATTTTAGTCACTAGAGGAGCAGCATTCAGAGATAGTGATAAATTAAATGATGCAGAAAATTGTGCAAAAAAAGCTATGGAGTATCAGCCTGATAGTCATCAACCTTACACCTTAATGGGTGCTATATGTTATGACAAATATAACTATGAGCAAGGTAATTATTGGTTTCAACAAGCCATTGAGCGTGGGGCTGAAACTAAAGATATAGATGCTGAAATAAAACGAGTAATCAGGAGTACAAAAAATGAGGAAAAACGACATGAAGCAGCAGAGTATTTGTTAAAAGAAGATGCATCTCGCTATGCTTGGGCTAAATCTTATCTCAAAAAATCGTCAGACAATGGTAAATAAACTGGTTTGCATCACCAAACTACCAACATGACCAGATTTATTCACGACCAATTTGCCAAAGATTACCTCGAACAATTACTCACTTACAAATCACTCAAAATCAAGACGAGGAAGATAGGGAATTACTTATGAGATTAGCACCACTTTACCAACAAGACCGAGAACAAGCTAAACAACAAGGAATTCAGCAGGGAGAACGCTTAGTGGTGGAAAACTTGCTCAAAGTTCGCTTTGGTGAAATAGATAATGAGCTTCAAGCAATTATTGAACCTTTATTAGCGTTATCACCAGAAGAGTTTACGCCTTTACTATTGCAGTTATCCCGTGAAGAATTAATTAATCGATTTTGCTAGCGTCAATCACATATCTAGGACTTACGCATTGACACGAAAGAGCAAATATGGGTGATTTGAAAAACCACATTTGTCGTAGGGGCAATTCATGAATTGCCCCTACCGCGCGGGTCTACTTCCCATCAAAGAATGATTAATAAAAACCTGAAACGACATATTGACGTTGATACACAACATAATTCTTTTTTACAGTGCGTAAGTCCTAATATCCTTTAATGATTAAGATAAAGCTGAAAGGAGAAGGGGAAAGAGTTTAACTTTTCCCTTTTTGTTTTCTCCATTTTCTACCTCACGTTCCAATGTAAAATAGAAGACATTAATACAGTATTATAAAAATCAGGTTCTAAGTTTGTAACCAATAAAAAGTTTATTTTATAGGTTTGTATAAATGGATTTTCTGACAATTTTAGGATTAGCGGCTGCCACAATAACCACAATCTCTTTTTTGCCACAGATGTTTAAAACGTGGCAAACAAAATCAGCAAAAGATGTTTCTTTGGTTACACTGATTACATTCATAACTGGGATTTTTTTGTGGTTAATTTATGGAATATATCTACAATCCTTACCGATTATTCTTGCTAACAGCGTGACATTGGTTTTTAACTTCATTATTCTATGGCTTAAAATTAGATATAGATAAACTTGCCTGTAAGAAACACCTGTGACATCATCTGTATTTACCTCTGAACGCCTCCTTTTCACTCCCGCCACCCCAGACACCAACGCTATCCCCATCATTTTTGCCTTTCCCAATGAGTACAGCGTAGGTATCACTAGCCTCGGCTATCAGGTAGTGTGGGCAACCTTGGCAATGCGTGATGATGTACAGGTGAGTCGCCTGTTTACAGATACTCACGAACAACTCCCCAGAACCCCGAAAATTGTGGGATTTTCGATTTCCTGGGAACTGGATTATGTGAATATTTTAAATTTGCTGGAATCTTTAGAAATTCCCATTTTGGCAACTTCTCGCGATGATTCTCATCCGATAATTTTTGGTGGTGGCCCCGTTCTCACAGCTAATCCCGAACCTTTTGCAGCTTTTTTTGATGTAATTTTGCTGGGGGATGGTGAAAACCTGCTGGGGAATTTCATTGAAGCGTACAAAGAAGTAAGAAATGCCTCAAGACAAACTCAACTAAAAAGACTTGCACAAGTCCCAGGAATTTATATTCCCAGTTTATATGAAGTCGAGTATCACGCAATAGATGGTGCAGTAAAGTCAATTAAACCAATTTCTCCAGAAATTCCCGCAGTGGTGCAAAAGCAGACTTATCGAGGAAATACTCTATCGGCATCGACTGTAGTCACCGAAAAAGCCGCATGGGAAAATATTTACATGGTGGAAGTGGTGAGAAGTTGTCCAGAAATGTGCCGCTTTTGTTTGGCGAGTTATCTCACACTGCCTTTTAGAACAGCGAGTCTTGAAGATTCTTTAATTCCAGCGATCGCCAGAGGTTTAGAAGTTACAAATCGGTTAGGATTATTAGGAGCTTCTGTTACACAGCATCCAGAATTTGAGACTTTGCTGGATTATATTAGTCAGCCAAAGTATGATGATGTCCGTCTCAGTATTGCATCAGTGCGAACCAATACCGTAACAGTGCAGTTAGCAGAAACTTTGACGAAACGAGACACGCGATCGCTTACAATTGCTGTAGAAAGTGGTTCCGAAAAAATCCGGCAAATCATCAACAAAAAGCTGCATAACGACGAAATTATTCAAGCAGCTGTAAATGCCAAAGCTGGCGGATTAAAAAGCTTGAAACTCTACGGAATGGCAGGAATTCCCGGTGAGGAAGCAGAGGATTTGGAGCAAACCGTGGCGATGATGCGTAATATCAAAAAAGCTGTGCCGGGATTGCGCTTAACATTCGGATGCAGCACCTTTGTACCCAAAGCACATACGCCGTTTCAATGGTTTGGCGTAAATCGTCAAGCAGAAAAGCGGTTGCAGTTTTTGCAAAAACAGCTAAAACCACAGGGGATAGAATTTCGCCCAGAAAGCTATAATTGGTCGATTATACAGGCTTTGTTATCCAGAGGCGATCGCAGAGTGTCCCAACTCCTCCAACTTACTCGTGACTTTGGCGATTCCTTGGGTAGCTACAAACGTGCTTTCAAACAACTCAAAGGACAAATCCCCGATTTAGATTTCTACGTCCACGCCGAGTGGTCAACAGAGCAAGTATTACCCTGGAGCCACTTGCAAGGGCCTCTGCCACAGTCTACACTACTAAAGCATTTGGCTGATGCTAAGAGTTATATCAATCCATCCCCAAAGGAATTACAGCCATTGAATTCATAGCTGAAAACTTGATGCAAAACACAGCTGAGTATTACTGCGCCTATTGCGGTGAACCGAACTTAACTTTTATTGATTTGAGTGCTGGAGGACAGCAATCTTACATTGAAGATTGTCAAGTTTGCTGTAACCCAAATATTTTGTATGTGCGGGTTGATGAAGATACCCTAGATATCGAGATTGATGCCGAATCCGAAAGTTAAATTTTAGGTTTTTCTTTCCATGCTGCACTTTAAACATTCCTCAGTAATTAATGCCCCACCAGAAGTAGTTTGGAAATTTCACGAAAGGCCAGATATTTTGCAACTGCTGAATCCACCTTGGCAGCCAGTCCAAGTAGTTCGTCGTGAGGGGGGGCTAAACGTGGGTGCTATCACCGAATTTCGCCTGTTTCTCGGCCCATTACCCTTAACTTGGTTAGCGCGGCATACTCAATGTGAAAAATATCGCCTGTTTACCGACGAACAGATATCTGGCCCTTTTGAGTCTTGGGTACATCGACATGAATTTGAACCGGAAGATGGCAAAACCAAATTAACTGATGCTATTTCCTTCTCTATGCCTGGCGGAGGAACAGTTGAATTTGTCAGTGGTTGGTTAGTGCAAGTGCAACTAGAAGCAATGTTTCGCTATCGCCACGATGTCACTAAACGGGAGTGCGAGTCATGATAAGCTAATCGTCATTCATTTTTCCAGGATGATTCACTTTTAGCTTATTAGAGTATCCTGGCGATTAGAAATCGCGGCTATACAGACATAACCTGCGGAGGCAGGTTATGAAACTCTTGATTTTTTATTAGTCCACGTTTTTATTAGTCCACCTCCGTGGACTTTGTTTGTATAGTAGCGAATTCTATTCGCCAAAGACTTTTAAAACTTTCGTGAGATTTTTTTTGACATCTGAAATACTATTTCGCTAATTTAGAAGTATTTGCTGACAATCTGGAAAATCTTATCCTTTAGACTTATTTACACTTTAGTACTACAGACAGATAGATAGCTCTAATTTATTAGTTAAATAGGATGAGAAATATAATTTAATTCTTCAGGAAAATCAACAATGGGACTTTACCCAAGTGATTCAATAGAAAATACATATAATGGCAAAGTTCGTAATGCTTTAGAGTTGGGGTTTACTCCTCAGTCCGAACTTTGGAACAGTCGTTTAGCTATGGTCGGTTTTTTCCCTTACCTAATTTGGGGTCTCAACGGCTACAACGTAATATGGGAATTATTCTACTTCATGCCCGACTCTTCCCGTTAATTATGTTACCATCCTTTTCGCCAGCTTCGGCTGTTTAGAAAGTAGTATAGGAAAAACATTAGTTTTTCTAACTACTAGCTTTATCAGTGCTATCACTTATGTCATCTAACCTCTCAAGCGAAAATATTTGTTGGTATCGGCTGGGATGTGTAATAATAGTTAAAGTATCTTAATATTTATAAACATTTTCAGGTATTGGCACTATCCAATGCAAAATACTGACCACTAAAAGAATTTTCTTGCTGGTGGTTAGTACTTTTTGTGGTGACTATATTTTAGGAATTTTGACCTGAATACTAGGCGGAGTAAAAGCGTGATTCAATTAGAACAACCACCCAGTCATCAAACAAAACTGACCCCAGTAGTGAAAAGTAAATCTCAGTTTAAGGGACTTTTCATTGCTATTATCATTGTTAGCGCATGGGTCATTAGCCTGAGTTTATTACTTTCGCTTGACATCTCCAAGGTAAAATTGTGGATGTTATCGCCTGTTATACTATGGCAAACATTTTTATATACAGGATTATTTATTACATCTCATGATGCGATGCATGGGGTAGTGTTTCCCCAGAACACCAAGATTAATCATCTTATTGGGACATTAACCCTATCTCTTTATGGTCTTTTACCCTATAAAAAATTATTGCAAAAACATTGGGTGCATCACCACAATCCAGCAAGTCAAATAGACCCAGATTTTCATAACGGGAAACACAAAAATTTATTGGGTTGGTATCTTCATTTTATGAAGGGTTACTGGAGTTGGGGACAAATAATTGCCCTAACCATTATTTATAACTTTGCTAAATATATACTCTATATACCCAGTGATAATCTAAATTACTTTTGGGTGATTCCTTCGCTTTTAAGTTCATTCCAATTATTTTACTTTGGTACTTTCCTGCCTCATAGCGAACCCATAGGAGGTTATATTCAGCCTCATTGTTCCCAAACGATTAGCCGTCCAATTTGGTGGTCATTTATCACGTGCTATCATTTCGGCTATCATGAAGAACATCACGAGTATCCCCATGTTCCTTGGTGGCAGTTACCAGAAATTTACAAAGCAAAATAGTTCTTGTTTATCTAATATCAGGGCAACAATAGTCACACGGTAATCTATATAGTTTGAGCAAGGCATTCTTTTAGATTATCCTGCTTATGCCAATTAATAATTCTCGTCTTGTCACCTATAGCCCTGCTTATACAATCGTTCCCACTTACGAGTGCTTTAATCGGTGTAGTTATTGCAACTTTCGCAGTGAACCGGGTAAAAGTCCCTGGATGAGTCTTTCAGATGCAGACAGTATTTTAAAAGCACTTAAAAGCGAAAAAGTCTGTGAAATCCTCATACTCAGCGGTGAAGTGCATCCCCATTCGCCAAGGCGTCAGGCGTGGTTTGGGCGGATTTATGATTTGTGTGAATTAGCGCTTTCAATGGGGTTTTTACCGCACACAAACGCGGGGCCACTGAGTTTTGAGGAGATGGAAAAGCTCAAGCGTGTGAATGTTTCGATGGGGCTGATGTTGGAACAGTTAACGCCAACATTGTTAAATAGTGTACATCGGCACGCACCGAGTAAATTACCTGAAGTTCGTTTACAACAATTGCAATGGGCGGGAGAGTTGCAGATTCCCTTTACAACGGGGTTACTGTTGGGAATTGGAGAAACCGCTGATGATTGGTGGGAAACATTAACAGCTATATCTCAACTGCATCAACGTTATCACCACATTCAAGAAGTTATCCTGCAACCTCATAGCCCAGGACATCAGCAAACCTTTGATGCACCACCTTTTGACCCTCATCAGTTACCGGAAGTCATTTTTAAGGCGCGTCAGATTTTACCACCAGATATTACCATTCAAATTCCGCCCAATTTAGTTAAAGATGACCGATGGTTACTCGCTTGTATCGAAGCTGGTGCGCGAGATTTGGGCGGAATTGGGCCAAAAGATGAAGTGAATCCTGATTATCCTCATGTTCAGGAACAGGCATTAAGAGAAATTTTACAGCCTGCGAGGTGGGAATTGGTGCCGCGATCGCCAGTTTATCCGCAATTTGATAGCTGGTTGTCGGAAGAATTGCAAACAGCAGTGAAGCGCTGGCGCAAGACTCTAACCCCAGTTTCTCTTTTGTCAGAACAGGGAAGTAAAGATTTTCCCATCTCGTAGTAGTTTTTTTGTTGACGAGTCTTTGAACTGGATGAATCCACCTTTGAACTCCGTTAACGAGTCTTTGAACTGGATGAATCCACCTT
>NZ_JABXKM010000302.1 GCF_017115025.1 Nostoc sp. NOS(2021)
CAATGGCATCAGCCCTGCCATCCCCGGTAACATCGGCGAAGAATGTTCCCCGACTTCCATAGTAGGGATTCTGCGTCCAAGACTCGTTACCAGTAAAACTAAAACCATTGGAGCGTCGGACAGTTACTTTGTCATCGTTAACCACAATGGCATCAGCCCTGCCATCCCCGGTAACATCGGCGAAGAATGTTCCCCGACTCCCGTAGTAGGGATTCTGCGTCCAAGACTCGTTACCAGTAAAACTAAAACCATTGGAGCGTCGGACAGTTACTTTGTCATCGTTAACCACAATGGCATCAGCCCTGCCATCCCCGGTAACATCGGCGAAGAATGTTCCCCGACTCCCGTAGTAGGGATTCTGCGTCCAAGACTCGTTAAGATTGAATTGCGCTTGCGCCGGACTTCCAAGTATTGACAACAGCACAACAGCAGCAAACAACACAACAGAAGCAATTAGCTTGACCCTTGTTTTTTTCATCGGTTATGCATAAGTAGATAGGACTTATACCGTTTCTTTGTGAAGCTGCATATATTTACCCCCCTGTAGTCGCCCCACTGCCTTGGGGCGACTTGTTATGTGCATCTTCATACAGAAATGGTATTCAGAATGAAAAAAAGTTAATTTTGAGACTTTAGTTCAAGCTTCAGCTTGAGATATCTAAGACAGATAACCTTCTAGCTAAAAATGTAATTTTTACAATAGTTTCTAACTATTAAGTATTAGTCTTAATAATTACATCAAGCCAATAAGCTTTATCAACACTATAATATAATGCTAGTAGCTACTTCATACATAAATTCTTAAAAAATCTATATGATTAGTGTGGATCACCGATAGCGTCAGCGTTAGCGAGTATTCTCCCTTGGTGTCTCCCCTTCTCCCAAAGGCTACGGTGTACACACAAGTCTTGTCAGGTTGCCCCACAGCCTTTTGATCCCCCCAACCCCCCTTAAAAAGCAGGGCTGTTTCATTCCCTAAAAGGCTCTGATTTACAAGCGTTTCAAGCAAAAAAGTCAGGTGACTAAAAAATCTGATTGGGCAAGAAAATCGCGTTCGCACTGAAATTTACTCGTTGAGGTGGTAGCTTTTCGATGACCAAATCAAGCAAATTTCTGACTCGTACTCTTGACAAAATATCTAAGAGATCGAATGAAACAGCCCTGCCTTAAAAAGGGGGGCAAAAAATTCTCAAAGTCCCCCAATTTATCGGGGGATTTAGGAGGATCAAACGATGTTTTGTATAGTGTGTAAAGATGTGTGGACAACGTAGTTCTCCCAAAGGGGAGACACCAAGGGCGAACGTAGCGTCGCAGCACATTGTAAACATCACTTTCCCCTGGTAAAATATCTTAGCGATGTAGAGAATAAAAGATAGTAGGGCTAGCATTACAATGCCAACCCTACAAGCAACTAAGGTTGTTGGCGTATCCTTTGCCAGACAGTAAAGCCCAAAAGAATGATAATGCTACTGGCGGTAGCTACCATCACAGCTAAACTCATACCTTGTATTCTCATCGCCAGCAAGTTGAAAACTAAGGTAATTGACCAAAGCGTGAATGCAGCATTGCGCTGGGAGAGTCCCCAAGCAAGTAAACTGTGGTGCAGGTGGTCTTTGCCAGGAGTACTCAGAGGGTTATTTCCTGCTAGTAGCCGCCGCACAAATACTTGAGTGGTGTCTAGCACTGGTAACAACAGAAATAAAACCGTCGGAATTAGTGCATAAACTGTGTTTTGTTGCAGTTTCCCTAAAATACTAGTTGCTGCCAGCACATAGCCAAAAAAGTATGCTCCGGCATCACCCATAATAATTCGTGACGGATGGAAATTATGGCGCAAAAAGCCCAGTGCAGCACCTGCCAAAGCTGCGAGTACCAAAATTGCGGCTGCACGGTTGTTAAATTGGGCTGCAACCGCCAACAAACTCATGGCGGTAATAAAGCTGATTCCTCCTGCCAAGCCATCCATACCATCCATCAAGTTGATGGCGTTGGTAATCCCTACTACCCACAGTACTGTTAGCAACATGGACAGGAACGAGTCGATGGGCGTGCCAAACATCACTTTGACGCTGATGCCATTAGCTACCAGCAACAGTGCCGTGATAATTTGCGCCCACAATCGAACAGAGGGCGGTAAGCCGAACTGATCATCGATAAAGCCCACAAGGACTAATATCGAACCCCCCAACAGAATAGTGAGCACCTGAGCCAATACGTTTTGGAGTTCGATCGGTCGTAAAAGGCTAGCTAATACCAGCGCGGCAATTACACCCGCGTAGATCGCCAGCCCCCCTGCATTGGGTAAAGGTTCTCGGTTGAGTCGCCGGGCGTTGGGTTGGTCAGCCCAACCTACCCGCAAGGCGAATTTGCGTACTGTCGGAATTAAACGCCACGTTACAACCCAAGCCAAGAGGAATGTAAATACTACCGCCAACCAGCCGGTGCCGCTAGGGTCGGCAATACCAAGGGACTTAAGGGAGTTGTCTAGATTCATCTCCCAATTCAAGCATTACTGCCAGTATCTAATATGAGCATCACCTGTATATTAATCAATTTTTTTTATTTCCATTTGTAACTTGAGCCGCTGGGGAGATTAGCACTCTTGACGTGTGAGTGCTAAATTGTCTAATGGAAGCGCTGGAGAAATAAAACATGGCGAAAATTATTGCATTTAACGAGGAATCGCGGCGAGCTCTAGAAAGGGGTGTTAACGCCCTTGCCGATGCCGTAAAAATCACCTTGGGGCCTAAAGGTCGCAATGTCCTTTTAGAGAAAAAATTTGGCGCACCTCAAATTGTCAACGATGGTATCACTGTTGCCAAGGAAATTGAATTAGAAGATCCTTTGGAAAATACTGGTGCGAGACTCATGCAGGAAGTAGCATCAAAAACTAAAGATGTTGCTGGAGATGGCACCACCACCGCCACAGTTTTAGCACAGGCCCTGATTCGGGAAGGTTTGAAGAACGTCGCGGCGGGTAGTAACCCAGTTAGCTTGAAGCGCGGCATCGACAAAACTATTGAGGCACTGGTAAAAGAAATTGCCAGGGTAGCCAAGCCAGTAGAAGGAAGTGCGATCGCTCAAGTTGCCACTGTCTCAGCTGGTAACGATGAAGAAGTTGGCCAAATGTTAGCCCAAGCAATGGAAAAAGTCACCAAAGATGGTGTAATTACCGTTGAAGAATCCAAATCTCTAACCACTGAACTAGAAGTAGTTGAGGGGATGCAGATTGACAGGGGTTATATTTCTCCCTACTTCGTCACCAACAACGAGCGGCAAATCGTGGAATTTGAAAACGCCCGTATCCTGGTTACTGATAAAAAAATCAGCAGCATCCAAGATTTAGTGCCGATTTTGGAAAAAGTTGCCCGTTCGGGTCAGCCCTTGCTAATCATCGCTGAAGATGTCGAAGGTGATGCTTTGGCAACTCTGGTAGTGAACAAAGCGCGGGGTGTACTGGCCGTGGCTGCAATCAAAGCGCCTGGGTTTGGCGATCGCCGCAAAGCTTTGTTAGAAGATATTGCTATTCTCACCGATGGACAGTTGATTTCTGAAGAAATCGGCTTGAGCTTGGATACCGCTGCTCTAGAAGCGCTGGGAACTGCCCGCAAAATCACCATTGACAAAGAAACCACCACAATTGTAGCTGGCAGTGTCACGAAGCCAGAGGTACAAAAGCGGATTGCTCAAATTCGCAAGCAGTTGGAAGAAACGGATTCTGACTACGATCAAGAAAAATTACAAGAACGCATCGCCAAGCTCGCTGGCGGTGTGGCAGTGATTAAAGTGGGTGCGGCAACGGAAACCGAACTCAAAGACCGCAAACTGCGAATTGAAGACGCGCTGAACGCTACTAAAGCCGCCGTGGAAGAAGGTATTGTTCCTGGTGGTGGCACAACCCTAATTCACTTAGCTAAGACGGTAGAAGCGATTAAAAACAGCTTACAAGATGAAGAAGAAAAGATTGGGGCTGATATAGTCGGACGAGCGCTAGAAGCCCCCTTGCGCCAAATAGCAGACAACGCTGGTGCTGAAGGTTCTGTGATCGTCTCTAAAGTCCGGGATAGCGATTTCAATATTGGCTACAACGCTGCTACCGGGGAATTTGAAGACTTGATCGCTGCTGGTATTATCGATCCTGCCAAAGTCGTGCGTTCAGCTTTGCAAAACGCTGGCTCCATTGCTGGTTTAGTCTTAACCACCGAAGCGATCGTTGTTGAAAAGCCGGAGAAGAGATCCGCTGCTCCTGCCCCTGATATGGGCGGTATGGGCGGTATGGGCGGTATGGGCGGCATGGGCGGCATGGGCGGCATGGGCATGTTCTAACTTCTGCTCACCCAGATAAATATTTTTTAAGCAGTTTGTCTTCCCAAGGCAAACTGTTTTTTATAGCATTGCTGATTTAGAGGCGATATGTTATCTGTATTGCTGGGAAGTAGCTGGGCGTAAATAAACTTACAGCAGTTTTCATCTATTTAAACCACGCCTGTTATAAAGGTACAGCATTGCTCATGCGTGTCAACTTAAAGTAAAACCTTTTTCAAACCTCGTTTCCAGCATCTGGCTGGAAATGCACCTCATTGCGGCTCTGCCGCCAGTAAGGGAGGCGGCAGCCCCAATGACGGGCATTCCCAGTCTGAGACTGGGAACGAGATCACCAGATCAGAGATAATCTCTAAAAACTTGTTCTAGACTGGCTTTCACTTTAACTTGACACGTATGAGCAATGTTCTCTACCGCGCTTTTCAATGATTAATTGTGAGTACAACTGACTACCAACAAAATGCTAATAAGCAAATTACCCACCTAAATAATTGCGTAATTTATAAATTACCGTCCTTATATTAAATTTTGTAAAATTACGTGTAAGTCGTTAGTTACCCTAGTCAGTTGTTTTTAGCACTGACAAATGACAAATGACAAATGACTAATCACTATTAGGTAATATTGCATGGCACGAAAACTGCGCCGCCTCCCCAAAATAGTAAATAGGCCATATGAAGATGAGTTCTATCACCAACCAGGGACTATACCTGGAACCATTATTATTGATGCAGATGCTCCACTACCGATAATTTTCTTGATTGACTATAACCAAACCAATTTCATCCGTGAACAAATAGCAACCCCAGAGGAGTGTGTCCCATATCTGGAGATGGAATCCATTTCTTGGGTAGACGTACAAGGTTTAGGCAGTCAAGACATATTACAACGATTGGGTAACGTTTTTAAGTTACATCCTCTAGTTTTAGAAGATGTAGTCAATGTACCGGAGCGTCCCAAAACAGAGGATTATGAAGACCAATTGCTATTCATTAGCCGAATGGTAGTAGCAAAGGAGAAAACATGTGGTTTTTACAGCGAGCAAGTGAGTTTGATATTAGGGAAAAATTATTTGCTGACAGTCCAAGAGGAACCAGAACATGATTGCTTTGAAGCGGTGCGATCGCGAATTGAAAAAAACAAAGGTATCATTCGCAAACAGGGAGCGGATTATTTAGCTTACGCTCTGTTAGATGCAATTATTGATGGCTTTTTCCCAGTACTGGAGGTTTATGGTGAGCGAATCGAAGAGTTAGAGGAAGAGGTAATAGTCAGACCTACCCCACAAACACTACAAAATATTTATCAAATTAGGCGAGAATTACTGCAACTACGTCGTGCTATCTGGCCCCAGAGGGATGCAATTAATGCCTTAATTCGAGATGGGAGTGATTTGATTGGTGAAGAAGTGCGAATCTACCTGCGAGATTGTTATGACCATACAGTGCAAGTAATGGATATGGTGGAAACTTACCGAGAACTAGCATCTGGGTTGATGGATGTGTACCTCTCAGCAGTGGGTAACAAAATGAATGAAATCATGAAGGTGCTAACAATAGTTTCAACAATTTTTATTCCACTGACTTTTGTGGCCGGAATATATGGTATGAATTTCAATACTGAAAAATCGCCATATAATATGCCTGAGTTGAATTGGTATTGGGGCTATCCACTTTGCTGGGCAGTGATGTTAGCGATCGCACTTGGTTTGCTATTCTTTTTTTGGCGGCGAGGCTGGCTACAAAATTCTGTAATAATCAAACGCAATTAAAAATTGCAAATGAGCGATGAGTCGAATATACATTCATTAGCACTGGGAGTTGAGATTCTGAGTTATGAGGAGTAGCGACCAGAATTTAGTAGTTTTGACGATTTATATTATCGGTGTTTCCTATGTTTTTAACCGCATGGTTGAATCCATCGACGACCAAATTAAGTTTGAGTTTAAAAAAGGAATCGTTGACGAGCAACTCAAAGAACAAAATCTCGACGATAAAATTGGAATTTCCTTTAGACTCAAATCCTCATACCCAATTGACGATTTGAAAGATTTAGGAATTAGCATTGAAAATAAATCTGAAAATATTGCTGTATACGTTGACTGGGACAACAGTTCTTTGGTAGTTGAACATAGTAAGCAATCGCGCCGCGTGATTCGCAAATCACCAGACTTAACCCGCGACTTAGCAGTACCCCAAAGTCCTAGCCTGATTGCCCCCAAGAAAACACTTTCTGAAACGGTAACAGCAGAAGATGTTTTCGAGCGCGATCATGTAGCTGGAACCTATTCAGCAAAAAAACCACTAATTGATATCAACGGACTGCAAAAAGGGCAAAAAAAGTTATACAACGACTTTATTAACAGAAGAAAGGAGTTAGACTTTTCTCTGCAACTGGTACTCAGAGTATCTGAGGTGCGTTTAGGTCTATCCCCAGGTCGTGATTTTCCTCCCATTAGCATTATCAATTGTCCTTTCACAGTCAGGAAACTACCTTGGACTTACGCTCTACCTTGGAATAAAAAAAAGTAATAGCAACCACACACACTACACCATCAAAGATTACACTGGATCTAAGGAGAGAGTAGGCGCAGGCAGTTGCAGATCAGTCATAGTCACTGGTTTGAGGAAAGTCCGGACTCCCGAAAGACCAAACTTGCTGGATAACGTCCAGTGCGAGCGATCGTGAGGATAGTGCCACAGAAAGATACCGCCAAAACAATTCAAAATTCAAAATTCAAAATTCAAAATTAAGGATTTTGAACCAAGATTTTGAACTGAATTTGGTAAGGGTGCAAAGGTGCGGTAAGAGCGCACCAGCAGTATCGAGAGGTGCTGGCTCGGTAAACCCCGGTTGGGAGCAAGGCGATAGGAACTACGGTTGGTCTTTTACCAGTTCCGCTCAATGAGAGCCGCTAGAGGCGTTTGGTAACAAGCGTCCCAGATAGATAACTGCCCTCGCAAGAGAACAGAACCCGGCTTACTACCTAGTCTTTCCCCTGCAATGGAGTATGAACCTTTCATGGTTTGTACTCCATTATTTTTTGTATGGATTTTGTGCGTAAGCGTTCGCGTAGCGTCTCGTAGAGAAGCTCGTCGTAGACATCCCTAATTCATCATTTAGAGCATTCCCAGTATCTCTAATGCTGTATCCAGATGCCATTTAACCCGATAGAGTCCAAACAGTTTCTCTTGACTATACCGTGCTGGGTACTCTAGCTTCTTTCCCTCCATCGTCACCTTGAGCAATGCTGACTGCTCCGGTGTAAGTGTTCCCATAGCCTCTAGTGTCGCTTCTAGCGCTTCTACCTGAGAAAGCATAGGAGATTTCAATCCTTTATTTTCTGACACTTGCTTGCAGGCGATAACAGGAAAGGTCAGAAGTGCGTTAATGTAAGATGCTTTATCAGCAGGGTTCCCTATTGCTTGGATGCCGTACTGTATCAAGCATAAATCGCGTAATGCTCTCAAGCTTTTAACTTCTAATTCTGTGCGCGTGAACATAAAATAGAGTTACCTCTTGTAAAAGTGGGAATCGGTGGGCAACAAGTTTCTCAGGCTAAGATGCCCATCGATTTAACATTCTCCACTGATATACATGTGGAGAATAACTTTATTTGTATTTCTATACAATGTCTAAAAATAAAGGTAATCCAGATAACTTAAAGCCATTCACCACAGACAGAGAGCGACCACTAACTGAATATCTACATTTGCGTATCACTAAGGAAATGAAGGAAGAGGTAAAAGCTAAAGATGACCCTCCTGAATTTTGCCGTCAAGCTATCCAAGAGAAGCTAGATAGAGAGAAGTAGCAAAAAGTTGTTAGAGTAATAATCCAAGAGATTTAGGAATATAAAATAGATAGCTAGTTGCCTTCCCCTGCCCCCCTGCCC
>NZ_JABXKM010000213.1 GCF_017115025.1 Nostoc sp. NOS(2021)
ATAGCTGATTAACCAAGGTTTTACCCCACCCTAACCCTCCCCTTATAAAGGGGAGGGAACTAGATTTTCTGTTTCCCACCTTTCCAAGGGGGGATTAAGGGGGGTAAATCCACACCGTAGCCTTTTTTAAGGGGGGTTAGGGGGGATCGATAAGTGTTTAAAATCACAGCCAACTACTTTTCAAGCAAACTCTGAGATTTCTCAATCAAATGAGATAAAGGAGGTGAGAGAGATATGCGATCGCATATAGTAGAGCATGTTGATAACGCATTTTAACCAAAAGACTGTTAATTATATCATGCAAATTATCACAAACTTTCCCAGTTTAATCGACCGATCGCTTCGCTTTCGATTCCAAACAATCGTAGCTGTATGTTTTTTACTTTGGACACTACTTCTAGTCATAGAAACTTTGCAGGTTCAACACTCTTGTCATCCCATGATTCATTGGTCTGGGACACTAAGAGCCGAGTGCCAACCTAAACTGCTGCAACCTAATTCTAATTCATCTAAAAAACCTGAAACTGTAAGCGATCGCACCCTTCAGTAGATTCAACAGGATTGACAGAAGAGATAGAATACTGTTGATTTACCTGAGTCCACCGATTCTATGTCAATTTTCGATTGCTGCGGTTTCAAACTACACTTGGCGATACAAATGTGCGATGTCTACGACGGGCGTAGCTGCGGCACACTGTCTCAGAATCGCTATTGTCGGCAATTATGCTAGTTAGAAGTGGTATGTGTTTGCCATGCACCAAGTTCTTTCGCTAGTCTGCTGCAAGCAAATTGTTAGCTGTCTTATAGTGACAGACATAGCACTCTTCGACGAATGTTTGCTATACCATGCACAATTCCTAACACTGCACCGATGTAAAGTCCAATATGGATTCCCCAAACCAACATAAATCTGGAAACTTCTGCTGGCTGAACGACTGGCGTAATCTGATCGGCAAAGAAGGGAAACTGAAAATAAGAAAATATGAATCCTGTGATCTGAGCAAGCACAATTGCCCAAGTAATCGGATACCGTGCGATTTGAAGTAATTGACGGTAAGACAAAGGTAACTTTCGTCTCTGATTAACCAATAAAAATATGCCGTAGCTTAAAAAACCAGCAAAAAAGCCTGCCTCAAATCCAACCTCACTGACTTGCCAGCGAAAACTAGAACCATAGGGAACATTTTTGAAGTAATAAAAGTAAGCGGGTGAGAGAGTACAAGTAATCTGATCGTTAACGATACCAAACCCAGCACCGATTAAACCGGACACCATCAAAAACGAGTATTCCTGAAGTTTTGTAGGTTTTGTTGGATTACGCCAGTAGTCTACCGCTACAACCAAACCCATCAGCAAAAATAAAATCAGCAATCGGTATCGATATGGAATACTTTGCATAAGACAACTGGTTTAATTCAAAATTAGCCTTTCAGGAAGTGTAACTATTTACAACTTCTTCAGAATTTTTACCATTGTATGCGAATCATCTGTGGAGATAGTATGAAATTCAAAGATTGACTATCTATCATGTTAATTTTCGGTGGCTTCAGTTTCAAACTGCACTTGTCGGTACAAATGTGCGATGGCTATTTCCACATCCACCGATTCGAGTCGCAATATCTCATCCAAATTATACTCCGACAGCACCCATTTTCCCTGTTCGTTGCGCCGAAACACTTCTACACCCGGTTGAGCTACTTGTACTAAGACATATTCTTGCAAAGTTGGAGATTGGCGATATTTGGCAAACTTTTTCCCCCTATCGGCTGCTTCTGTTGAAGGTGATAACACTTCGATAATTAAGCAGGGAAATTGTATCAATTGTGGATCGCGATCGCGCTCATCGCAAGTTACCACTACATCTGGATAAAAATACTTTTGCCCCGGTTCTACCTGTACCTTTATATCTACAATGTATACTTCACAGGAGCGATCGGCTAGGGAGTCGTCTAAGAGCTTAAAGAAATTTGCAGAAATCCGATTATGGTTGCGTGTAGCACCACTCATCATCACAACTTCGCCGTCCCAATACTCGTAACGTTCTTCTTGGGTGGGTTCCCAAACCAGATATTCTTCTGCACTCATCAAAATGCGATCGGGTAAAGCAACCATCGGCGCGATCTCTTAATGATTTACTTTATTTAGGATAGCGAAAAAAGGGCGTTCTCTTTTAGTATGACTATTCCCACATCCTTTGAACAGAATAAGTATCGAATTTTTTATCTCTGCTAATAATAATTAAGGAGTGATTGATAGCCTGTGCAATCAACATTCGCTCAAATGGATCGCCATAAGGAAAGCACTCATTCCATATATTCCTTAAAAACTTCCAGAGGTTCATCAAAGTCATCAGGCAAAGATAAAACAAAAGTTCCTTTTAAGATGCCAGAACGATGCTTTTTTTGTAGTAAATTTTCCTGAGAAACAGCCTTTGAATAATTCTCAACTAAATATTTGGCATAATGCAAGAGTTCTTGTTTCAGTGACTCTGGCATTTGATCTAGTGTTTGTAAAATTTCTGCATCAATAGCCATGATTTCTCCTGAGAGGTTCTCCTGCTTGTAATTTTAGGGAAATTTCTAGAAGGGATTTTATTTTTCGGTGTCTTCGGTTTCAAACTGCTTACCAGTCCACTCCAATCGGGTTGTTAGCTTGCTTCTTCCTACTATAGTTCATGTTGGTTTAAACCCATAGCCAAAGCCAGAGGATTTGATATATCAGCCCAGTTAAAGTTGTGGAACATTCTTGAGCCAGAATTTTCTGAGTTCTGAAAAACAATTACTTCCACTCCTCTATCCTTTAAGTCTTGAAGATAAGGATTGTAACCAACATCGTCTGCCACTAAAAACACAGACTCTACGTTAATAATACGCTCAAGTTGCTCTACTACCTTAAAAAGTATGAAGTCTTGGGTTTTTAGCTTGAACAAGTTGCAGTTATAGCCGACGAAACTTGAATTGTCATCCATGAATAAACCGCCTTCTTCTACTTCGCCTATATCTACTACAGCCTGTAAATTAAAATGAGTAGAGTAGATTAGATAACAATTTACTTCTTCTTTACGCTTAATGTGGGCATATTTCAGAAGTTGCTCTACAATAGCATCAATGTTCGGCTTACACAGTGTCTTTTCTGAATATATGCTTCTGTAGACTTTTCGTGTCTGTACAACAGCTTTTTCAAGGAATATTCCATCTATAATGACGGAATAATTTGTTTTTATTAGCTGATTTATTGCTTGTCTGAGAAGAATATTTTCAATTTTAACTCTTGCTTCTTTACTATACACTCGCTCTCGGAAATCTGCTCGATGCTGAAAGTCTTTTGGAATAATTAGCTGAAAATCACTTCCTTTAGTTCGCCAACTCTTAATATCATCTTGAAAAAATACATAAATGAAGTCGTCTTTAGTTTCAGATTCTTCTACATACAGAAAAACTACAAAGTTTTCCTCTACATACCTTATTGGTATTGTTACATTAGAATTTTTCTTTATAGTTCTACCCTTACATTGAACTTTGATGAAGGGAGTAATTCTCTGGGAAATATTTTCGATTATCAGTAAGTCAGATCCTTCCTTATCAAAAGATGGTTTAGTAACGAGGAAACCATCTTTAACTAACTTGTGCTGAATTATACTTTCCGCTTGAATCTCTAGTGGCTTATTGTCCATTGTCTATCGGTTCACAACTGCTATTTCAGTGTAGGCGATGACTAAATTAAGCTGGTTATCTAAATTACTATTTTGCTAAAAAACTTAATTTCCTTATTTAGAGTCTTAAACAGAATTTTTCTGTACAACACCTGATGGAACAACGCCTAAAGAAACTACTCAAACAAGTACCAGATGTTATCCGACTTAAGCATTATTCTTACCAAACAGAAAAACGTTGGCTAGTCCACGAACGTTTTTATAAATTACGAATTATTTAGATTTTTTGCAACAATTCCCGAATAGCGATCGCACAATCACCGAAGGCTAAAGGTGAAATTGTCACATCGTCTGCAAGTATGCTCTCACTGTGATATCCGTCTGGACTAGGGAGGCGATACATATACAACTTGCGTCTATTGATATCTAAAATCCAGTACTCAATAATACCTGACTTAGCATAGGCGATCGCTTTTACTTCTCGATCATACTTGAGACTGGAATCAGCTATTTCAATCAGTAAAAACACTTCGGAAGCATCGGGATGGTGATCCTCATAATCTAATGGATTCACCTTCACCACTGAAATATCTGGTTCTGGTTCCGAGTAATCGTCAAGTTGCACTGGTGACTGGATTCTTAATAAAACTTTATCACCCAAGCGTTGACGTAATAACCTTTCTGTGCGGGTAATTGCTGATTCGTGAGCAGTTCCTTTTGCTGACATTCTGATGATTTGTCCCGCGATTAATTCTAAGCGTTCTTCAGGATGAAAAATTCCCGTTTCCGCCATTTGGTGATATTCTTGAACACTAATTAGGCGAATATTGGTGAGCATAAGATTCACGTTAACGTCCCAACATTTTATCTCGCAGATGTTTAATGCGATCGCGCAATTTTGCCGCCTCTTCAAATTCCAGTTTTTTCGCCGCTTCTTTCATCTGAGTTTCTAACAGACTAATCAATTGGGGAATCTGTTCTAATGGCAGTTCATCTAAATGTTCATCTACTACTTTCAAGTCAGTTGCATTCAACCGTCGAGACACGTCTAAAAAAGACAAAATCGCATTACTTGATTTTTTCACAATCGGTTGCGGTGTAATCCCATGCAGTCGATTATGTGCCATTTGAATCCCACGCCGCCTGTCTGTTTCATCAATGGCTTTAATCATGCTGCCTGTCATATTATCAGCATACATAATTGCTTGTCCCCGGATGTGACGCGCGGCTCTACCAATAGTTTGAATTAAGGAACGTTCGGTTCGCAAAAAACCTTCTTTATCCGCGTCCATAATTGCTACTAGGGAAACTTCCGGTAAATCTAACCCTTCCCGCAGCAAATTCACACCAACCAATACATCAAATGTACCTTCGCGCAAGTTCTGCAAAATCTCAATGCGCTCAATTGAATTAATCTCCGAATGTAAATACCGCACTCGAATACTATGGTCTTGCAGATACTCCGTTAAATCTTCCGCCATCCGCTTAGTTAATGTGGTAATTAACACTCGTTCATGGAGGTCGGCTCTATCTTTAATTTCTCCCAACAAATCATCAATTTGTCCTTCTGTAGGACGCACGGAAATTTCTGGATCAATTACGCCAGTTGGTCTAATCACTTGCTCAACTACATGGTCTTCAGAAATTTCTAATTCCCAATTTCCTGGAGTGGCTGAAACAAAAATACACTGATTCATTTTGTCCCAGAATTCCTCTGCTTTCAAAGGACGATTATCAGCAGCACTAGGAAGACGAAATCCATGTTCAATTAAAACTTTTTTTCTAGCTTGATCGCCGTTATACATACCGCGAATTTGGGGCACACTAACGTGAGATTCATCGATAACTAATAGCCAATCTTTAGGAAAATAATCAATTAAACATTCTGGCGATTCTCCGGCTTGCCTTCCTGCTAAGTGACGCGAATAGTTCTCAACGCCATTGCAGTAACCTACCTCGCGCAGCATTTCGAGATCATAGCGTGTACGTTGATCTATGCGTTGCGCTTCTAATAATTTCCCCGCTTGTTCTAAGTCTAGTTTTTGCTGTTTTAACTCGGCTGCAATATCATGACAAGCTACTTCTAACCGTTCTTCTGGGGTGACAAAGTGACGTGCAGGGTAAATATTCACCGCTTCCAAGCTCTTGAGAATTTCACCTGTCACCGGATCAATATAGCGAATCGCGTCAATTTCATCACCAAAAAATTCGACGCGAATAATCCGGTCTTCATAAGCTGGGCCAATTTCTAAGACATCACCCCGGACGCGAAATTTTCCCCGACCCATTTCTATGTCGTTGCGGCTATATTGAACATTTGCCAAATCTCGTAAAATTTGGCGTTGATTTACTTCCATACCTATCTGAAGGGGGATGGCAGCTTTCAGATATTCTGCTGGCATTCCCAAACCGTAGATGCAGCTGATGGATGCAACGACAATCACATCACGGCGTTCAAAAAGCGATCGCGTCGCTGAATGCCGCAACATATCTATTTCATCATTAATTGCCGCCGTTTTTTCAATATAAGTGTCGGTAACGGGAATATACGCTTCTGGCTGATAGTAATCGTAGTAGCTGACGAAATACTCGACTGCGTTGTTGGGAAAGAAATCTCGTAACTCGTTACAAAGCTGTGCAGCAAGGGTTTTGTTATGCGCCAGAACTAAAGTAGGCTTGCCAATTTTCTCAATAACTGCTGCTACCGAAAATGTCTTGCCAGTTCCAGTGGCTCCTAGTAAAGTTTGGTAACGATTGCCTGATTGGATACTAGCAGTCAGTTGGGCGATCGCTTGTGGTTGATCGCCTGTGGGACTAAAGGGAGCTTGAAGACAAAATTCTGTCATACAGTTTTGCTGTAATATACCCTATCTCATAGTGACGATTCCGCCCTGTATCCATTGTAGCTGGCTTATTAGACTAAATAAATAGTAATAATTATTTACAAAAATTAATAATTCAAATTTACTTATCTATCAGTTTTAAAAATTCTTATATCTATATGAGGTTTTTTAAGGTTAAACTTTAAGGTATATGGGAAAAAATTTCATCTTTCCTTAATTATTGTAAAATCCAATTAACAAACTAGAGGTTTTCGTTTATGACTATTAGCAACGCTGGCAAAGCAAGCAGTTCTCGGCAAAACAATGCCAAGTCTCCAGGGGAAACTACAAAGGAAGTTGAAAATCAACAAGACCAGAGCTTGAATGCTGATAAAGTCGAGGAAGTTAATGAACTGCCAGCGGGAGCTTCTGGAACACTCGCCATTGCTGGAATTCGTCCCATAGGCGCTAGCGACTTAGAAGTTGCTGAACACCTCTCAATTGCTGGGGTGCGTCCCGTTAGCACCAGTACCTTAGAAGTAGTTGAAACCTATAACTCAATGGGTATTCGTCCAATTGGCGCTAATACATTCCAAGTTGTTGAAAGTATTAATCTCTCTGGTATTCGTCCAATTGCCTCAAGTTCATTGGTAATATCTGAAAGCTATTCTACATTCGGTAACCGTCCCATAGCATCAAATGAGGTTGACAATTCTGAAAGCCTGATGGGTTTTCTAGATTAGACAAAAAATATCCCCATAACTTTATTAACCCAGTTTCATACAGAAACTGGGTTTTTTTAGATAAACAGTCAAAAGTAGAGATTATGATATTTGCACTTGTTCTATGTCTTTTAGCATAGGTAACTACACTCTTGCTAGTTTAATTTATATTCAGCCAACAGCCAAGATGCTTACTACAATTACTTTTCTGCATTTTGAATTTTGAATTTTGAATTTTGAATTATTTAATATGCCTTGTGGTGGAAGGCTTTAGCAAAAACTTTAAGCTACTGTGTAAAAGTGATAACAAAGGATTTCAAAGTTAGTTTACAGCTTTGAAATTAACTTTCCATAAAATAAATAAGGAGTACCAAATGAGTTTAGAAGAACGGGCTAAAGCAACTGCTAAAAATCTTGAAGGTAAAGCCCAAGAAGCAGCAGGAAAAGTTACTGGAGATCCAGAAGATAAAGCTGAAGGTAAAGCAAAGCAAGCTGAAAGCGAAGTACGTCACGGGATTGAAGACGTAAAAGATAATGTCAAGAAAAAGCTTGACTAATAATTCAAACTTTTTTGCAGAAACTCTAGGTATAGAAATGGGGTGGATCTCATTTTTGCAAAAAAATATGAGTTGTTCGGGAGCCAAGCTAAATTATTTTCAGATTCTCTGAGCAAGGACTAGAGAATATAATCTCGCTTGATTGATTTGCAGAATTTTTGTAGAGGCGTAATTAATCACGTCTCTACAATTTCCAAAGCTTTTTAAAAATTAGATAATTCAAGTCTATTATAAACCAAGTCTATTATAAACTAATTCACAATTTAGAAACTCAATTAGTTTGGGATAATATTACAGCCGAATATCAAAATTTTGATGATTTTGTGCAACGTACAATACCAGATGAACGTCGGCAGTTGTTTGGTCAAGTGGTTGGGTAGTTGCAAGTAATATCATGTCCGAATAATTAGTTATGATTCCCACAG
>NZ_JABXKM010000235.1 GCF_017115025.1 Nostoc sp. NOS(2021)
TAAGTAGAGCGGCGTGAATAATTCAAGGTTTGTAGTAAGGACTTTAGTCCTAATTTGAGGGCTGTTCGCAAAGCGTTCCCGCAGGGTAGCCCTCTCTACGAGACGCTACGCGAACACTACGAACTCATTTCAATATTTTTTACATTACTTAATCTACTTTGATTTATTCTCACCTACTTACTTACCTCATGTGATTAGGAAACGCTATATCTTCATTCCGTAACGCTGCCCGAACAATTTTGAATTTTGAATTGTTTAAGTTTCTATCACCTCACGCACTAATTGCGCCAACTTTTCGGCACTATCGGGAACTGCGATCGCTTTTGCTTTTTCCCCCATCTTTGCTAACTCTGGCGGTGACTGCAACAAATTCAACACAATACTTTGCAATGCTTGGGTCGTCAACTCTGATTGCTTCAACGTTAACGCCGCACCCGATGAAGTAAATACGTCTGCATTGTAAGATTGATGGTCTTCTGCGGCAAATGGGTAAGGAATCAAAATCGCTGGCGTTCCACACACTGCCAATTCTGTCAAGCTACCTGCGCCAGAACGACTAATGGCAAGAGTTGCCCGTTGCAACAAGGCTGCCATATTGTTGTAAAAAGGTAAGGCGATGTACTGTGGATGTTTGAGACTATCTGCTTCTGGATCGCGATCGCCAGTTAAATGTACTATATATGCACCAGCATCAAACCAAGCGTTTGCAGATTCGCGCACCAATTTATTAACCGCAATTGCACCTTGGCTACCACCAAAGACAACAATTAAGGGAACACCCTCAGGAATGGCTAAATCCAGTGGTGCATTAATTGCCCCATCAAGAAATTGCGCTCGCACGGGAGTGCCAACATAGACATTTTGGGCACGGGGTAAATACTTAGCAGCTACTTCAAATCCCAAGGCTACCGCACTACACCAAGGGCCAAAAAAGCGAGTTACTTTACCTGGTAAGGCGTTAGATTCGTGGAAAACCACGGGTAAGCCGAGGGAACGCGCCGCAATGACGGCTGGCCCGGCAATGTAACCCCCTGTAGTAAACACCCCTTGAAAATTCCCCTGTTTGAGAATTCGTCTGACTTCCAGAATCGAAAGGGCGAGTTTACCCAAGATGCGAATCGAGGAGAGTCCAAACCCTTGCTGAAACCCTTCAACTGCAATAGTATTCAAGGGATACTGTTTGGGAACAAGTTGAGTTTCTAGCCGATTGGGTACTCCCAGCCATTCTATTTGATAATCTGGGAGTTTTTGTGCCAGTGCGATCGCTGGAAACAAATGTCCACCAGTCCCACTGGCAGCGATTAATAATCGTATCGGTGCGTTTGCCATCAAACCTTTACCGTTTAGCGCCTAGCTTAACTAAGATAAAACAATTTCCTTACTTTCTCTAATCAAATCAGTAAATTCTTACCAATGACTAACATTATTACCGCCTTAGTGAGACGCCAACTCAGATTTCCAGCAAGTATCGGGTTGATTTCCTTCCTGCTGACACTTGGTTTAACAAGTGGTTGGCAACGCACTCAAGCGACGACACCACAGCAATTAGCCCAAGCCACTACACCCCAAAATGCACCAGCCGAACTGAAAAACCTGTTGACGCAAATTGATGCCGCCGCCAGCCGGGGCGATGTCAAAGGGGTGTTGCAATTCTACAGCCCCAATTTCACTCATGGAGATGGATTGACCCGACAAACTATGGAAAGGTCTTTGATTTCACTTTGGCAACGATATCCCAAATTGCAATACACTACGAAACTGCTATCTTCAAAACCTGAAGGTAATGGGATTATTGCCGAAACAGAAACGCAGATAACTGGCTTACCCTCCCGTAGCGCTAATAATTTGGCTCTCAATGCCACGATTACATCGCGTCAGCGCATTGCAGGCGGAAAAATAGTCCGCCAAGACATTTTGTCAGAACGCACCCTACTTACCTCTGGCAGCAAGCCGCCCCAAATTGAGATTAAATTACCACAGCAGGTGCAAGTTGGTCAAAAGTATAATTTTGATGCGATCGTCAAAGAGCCACTTGGCGATGATTTTCTACTAGGAACGGCGCTAGAAGAACCCATCCAACCAGATAAACTTCTCAACCCCACACCCGTGGATTTGGAATTACTGACATCTGGCGGATTATTTAAAGTCGGACAAGCACCATCTACCCCTGGTAGCCAATGGGTTTCTGCTGTCATCCTGCGGGGTAATGGGATGACGATGATAACTCAGCGTCTGCAAGTGGTGAACAAGTAGTTAGGAGTTAGAAGTTAGGAGTTAGGAGTTAGAAGTTAGGAGTTATAGACGACTAATGATAAATTATGAACTATGAAACTTGTGCTAATTCATAATTCATAACTATTAACTCTTCACTCCTAACTATCCTAATGACTTCCCTACAAAATCAAATCATTTTGATCACTGGTGCAAGTAGTGGTATTGGTACTGCTTGTGCGAGAATCTTCGCTGGTGCGGGTGCAAAACTGATCTTGGCGGCACGACGGTTAGAACGTTTGCAGCAACTAGCAGATACTCTCAGTAAAGATTTTAGTACTGAAATTCATTTATTAAAGTTAGATGTGCGCGATCGCAACGCTGTCGAAGAAGCCATTTCTACTCTACCCCCTGCCTGGTCTGACATCGAGATTCTCATTAACAATGCTGGTCTAAGTCGTGGTTTAGACAAGTTGCACGAAGGTAGTTATCAAGACTGGGAAGACATGATTGATACTAACGTTAAGGGTTTACTTTACGTCTCCCGCTATGTCGTTCCGGGAATGGTGAGTCGCGATCGCGGTCATGTGGTAAATTTAGGTTCCATTGCCGGACATCAAACCTATCCCGGTGGCAATGTCTACTGTGCCACCAAAGCGGCTGTGAGAGCAATTTCTGAAGGTTTAAAACAAGACCTGTTGGGAACGCGGGTACGTGTAACCTCCGTTGACCCTGGGATGGTAGAAACGGAATTTAGCGAGGTGCGCTTTCACGGAGATACTGAACGCGCCAACAAAGTTTACCAGGGAGTTACACCTCTGACAGCAGATGATGTGGCTGATGTGATATTTTTCTGTGTGACGCGATCGCCCCATGTCAATATTAATGAAGTTGTGCTGATGCCTGTTGACCAAGCTAGCGCTACCCTAGTTAACCGCCGAACATAAAAGTAACCCATCTTAAGAAGATAGGACTTAGGCACTCAAAACCTGAAACCTCGATCCCCCCTAACCCCCCTTAAAAAGGGGGGATCTAAAAAGCCCCCTTTTTAAGGGGGTTGGGGGATCTCTTATGCGTAAGTCCTATTTATATTTCAGCTTACGTACTCAGCTAGAGTGAATTATTTATTATCACCCCATTGGGAGGAGGAAGTTTACACTTGAAACCTCTTAACTTAAGGCCAGGAAGTTATAAGATTTATCTTTTTGCTCGGCTCAGTGGAAGTGCGATCGCACGTAGACACAGAGTCGCAGCAGTGTCTACATAAATGCGAACACAAAAAAAGGATCAAGGAGTAAAAATGGCTAATATCGGGTTATTTTTTGGCACTCAAACAGGCAACACTCAAACTGAAGCAGAAATAATTCAGAAAGAATTTGGTGGAGAAAGTGCAGTAAGTTTAAATGACATTTCCCAAATTGAACCGACTGATTTTAATGACTACAGTTATATCATCGTCGGTTGCCCGACTTGGAATGTTGGGCAATTGCAAAGTGATTGGGAAGATTTCTACGATGGACTAGATAACATCGACTTCAGTGGCAAAAAAGTTGCTTATTTTAGCCCTGGAGACCAGGTTGGTTATCCTGATACATTCCAAGACGCACTAGGCATTTTAGAAGAAAAAATCTCGGAACGGGGTGGTAAAACAGTAGGCTATTGGCCTACAGAAGGTTATGAATTTAGTGAGTCTAAAGCTGTTCGTAATGGTAAATTTGTCGGGCTTGCACTTGATGAAGATAATCAATCTGATTTAACGGAGGAACGAATCAAAACCTGGGTAACACAACTAAAGCCGGAGTTTGGTTTGTAAATATTGCTACATCTTATTAGGCATGTTCTAGGTTACAAGAAAGCACAATGCGTAGATGTAGCCCGTCATACACATCGCTCCACTTGTTTGCTTAGAACGTGCTGAATGCGATCGCAGCGTCAGGACAATGTGCGAGTTTTTCTGTAAATCCACATTTTTTTCGTTTTATGAAGCAGGAAGGATACTATCTAGGCGAAGTTGGAGACGCGACAAAAGCGGTGAGTTAATTGATTGGTTTAGCCGATATTGTTGTTGAGTATAAGTGTCTTCAACCAGTTGACAGACAGTAAAGGTAGGTTGTTTGGGTTTACCAATAAATGCCACACCACCTAATCCTCGATAATCCACAATCCAATATTCAGGGATGCCTAAGAGCGCATATTCTTCAACCTTGCGAGCATAGTCAGTTTCCCAGTTACTACTAACGACTTCAACCACCAGTTGAATCGAACGTCCCAGCGTAATTACGGGTTCTCGCTCCCAAAGGGGTTCACGGTGGAGAACGGTTTCATCGAGAACCACAACATCAGGACGACGAGCTGTGGCAGCATCTGCGAAGGGATAAATTAAACACGTGCGAGGAATAAACCAGGGGAGTTGTTCTGTAACAAGGTAGATACCAATTTGGGTTGCAAGTTTGCCACTCACCGTTTCGTGCGGGCCAGTGGGTTCCATGTCTATTAGTTCTCCATCTGCCAGTTCATAGCGGGGATTATCTCGGTATTGAGAGAGAAAATCTTCAAAGGTAAGGGTTTTTGGGGAGATATATGTCATTAAGTCAATCTCCTGAAGGCAGACTTGTTTTGATTATATGTCTTCAATTTTGAATTTTGTTAGCGAGTCCGCGTAATCTTGCCCAGAAGCAAGCTAGCAAGAGCGTCTCGTAGAGAGCGTCATTTTGAATTTTGAATTGTTAAATGTTTTACTTTTAAAATATTTAGACAAAGCATGAATTGCTGTTACTCTGCTCTCAAGGCGATCGCAATAACATTGTAGGTCGATTCATTAAAGATACGCCCTAGTTTCAACGGCCCCCAGCGCCGCCTTGAAGGTATACCAAGCCAAAGTTACACACTTAACCCGCATGGGATATTGTGAAACACCTTGCATAATATTGAGTTTCTCCAACGGCGGCTCAAACTGACTATGTGCCGCTACCATTTCGCGGAACTGTTCCACCATCAACAGCGCTTGTGAGATACGCCATTAAGTCAGCACAAGCAAGACACAAAGCACAACCAGTACCTTCAAATTTAATGTCTTCAATTGTGCTTTCTGCTTCATCTAGCGCCAGCGTCAGAGATGCTTACTCAACCCCCGACATGAACGCCAGGACGCCTGTGGGGATTCTTTTCAGCCCGACGCAGTACTTCACGAGTTACCACAGCAATATCACCCTCCCCAAACAAGATAAAACGCAGTAAGTATTGTATGGGGTTGCCCTCAACCCAGCCGAAGTAGGCATGGGGAATCTTACCTGTTTGGTCACGAATATAGAACAGTAAAGCCGCGATCGCGTTAGGTACTGCTGCACTCTCAGCCCGTAGGATGCGGTAATCACCAACTTGCACCCCTCTTACTTTGATGATATCCGCAAATTCAGAAGCATCTGATACATGAATCTCTAGAAAAAGAATTGGATCGTTGGGTGGAATATGGTTGTCCTCGCGTACCTCTTTCTCTTTTAAAAAATACTCTAGGGCATCGCCCGTATTCAACCGATTTGCAATCAGTCGTATTGCTCCCTGGCTCTCTTCGGCAAGGAATTGGCCAGCAAGTTCGTCAACTTCAATCCGTTCTGCTCGCAGTTCCGTTGAACGCCAAACACGAGAAACCAGCGAGGTAAAAATGATCGCACCGATGAAAAACCCAGCAATCCTAATCCCCTCTGGTCTTTCGATGATATTAACAACAGTGGTATATAAAAATAACAGTGTGATAATGCCAAAAACGAGTTTTGACCGCTTTTCTCGATGACGGTGGGCTGATAGGGTGACGGCAAAGGCAGCTGAGGTGATCAATACAAGCACACCAGTTGCGTAAGCCCCACCTTGGGCTTCCACATTTGCCCGAAAGATAATTGTGACCACAAAGGCGATCGCTGTGTAGACTAACACTAAAGGTCGCGTTACTCGTGCCCAATTGGGTGCCATGCCATAGCGTGGTAGGTAGCGAGGCACAATATTCAGCAGCCCTGCCATTGCCGATGCACCTGCAAACCACAAAATGGAAATAGTACTTAGATCGTAAATTGTGCCAAAGCCATTGCCTAGATACAGATGTGCTAAATAAGCCAGGGCCCGTCCGTTGGCTTTGCCCCCAGATGCAAATTCTGCGGTTGGAATCAGTAGAATGGTTATAAAGCTGGTGGTGAGCAAAAAGAAGCTCATAATCAGAGCAGCAAAGGTGAGCAGCTTGCGTGTATTCCGAAGCCGCCCTTTGGAATGCTCTTGAGTGTCGCTGCTGCTACCTTGTACCAGGCCCATAACGGTCACGCCAGTCTCAAAGCCTGACAATCCCAGCGCTAGCTTGGGGAATATGAGGAGAGCTATGCCGACTAGTATCAAAGGGTTGGAATGGCGTGCAAAAAGTGCAGTCTGCCAGTTAGCGATCGCTACAGGGTGAGCTAGGATCTGATACAGACCGACACTAACGACAATGGAGTTTAACACCAGATAAACTCCCACCAAAACTACTGCAATACCAATCGCTTCTCGGAAACCTCTCAAGAAAACTGCACCTAGTAATGCAACTAATATGAGAGTGATCGCGATCGTCTCATTGTGAAGCCAATTTGGAGCCAGCGGATTTTCGATGATATGGGCTGTAGCATCAGCCGCCGACAGGGTAATGGTAATAATAAAGTCGGTTGCCACAAAGCCGAGTAGGCACAGCACAAGTAATTTGCCTTGCCACCAAGGGAGCAAACGCTCTAACATTGCGATCGACCCTTCACCATGAGGGCTTTCGGCAGCAATGCGCCGATAGATTGGCAATGCTCCAAAGAGCGTCAGCAATACCAGAATCAGAGTAGCCAGAGGAGAAAGAGCGCCAGCTGCCAGTGCTGCAATCCCAGGTTGATAGCCAAGAGTCGAAAAATAATCTACACCAGTCAAGCACATCACCTGCCACCAAGGATGCTGGCGATGTGGTTCTTGCTTGCGGTAAGGTCTTTCCTTCTCTCGTCGGTCTTCTTCAAGCAACCAGTTGATTAACTGTCTGCTGAGGCGTTTTGTTGAAACAATTGATTTAGCCATCAAATACGGTTGTGTTGCAAAAGTTGGCTTTGTGATTTTTTTAAGCCTTTGTAGTTTATTAAAATTTTCAACTACAAAGATATAGCACTATTATTGTAGGTTAAGCATCCTGTCCGATTTACAAAATATATACTAGCTGCTCGTAGTCGTCTGGCGTATCAAGATCAATTGCAGCTTATGGTATCGGAAGAATCAATACTGTATACGTATACTTTTGGATTAACGCTTTCGCACCCTTTGAGGATGTTTGTAAAGTATCAAGTTGTATAAAGATCCCCCCTAACCCCCCTTTTTTAAGGGGGGTAAATAAATCAAAGTCCCCCAATTTATCCGGGGATTGCGGTTTACCAATATTGGTGTAAGCTAAAACACATCTAATTTGCATATTAAAATTTTCTCAATATCTTGTGGGGTGGGCAACATGAGCGCCCTGATTATGCAACTTGAATGCCGATTAGCTTATCACCAAGGACTTTTCAGACATCCTCTTATTTGGGCTTTATCCAAATTAAAGTAAGTCCCGCTTTGTTACTTGTCAAAAACTCCACCTTTCAGACAAATACTTTTTCCATCGTCAGTGATTTTCGTGAAATAGAAAAAGTCAAACCACTGTTCGAGAGAGGTTTCAGCGTCAGCTTGAGGGTTGCGAAAAAAATGGATCAAGTCGATCTGATAAGGGTGTAAGTTTACAAGGCATATACTATAGCGTTTCCTAATCACATGAGGTAAGCTGTTGCGCCTTTAATTTGCACTAATATTTTTTCAACATGGTTGTGGGGTGGGCATCTTGCCCGCCCTGATTGTGCAAGTTGTATACATAAC
>NZ_JABXKM010000208.1 GCF_017115025.1 Nostoc sp. NOS(2021)
TGGTGTTCAGCCCCGATGGGCAAAGGCTGGCTTCTGCAAGTGCTGACAAGACGATCAAACTCTGGGATGTCGCCACTGGCAAAGCTGTGCAAACCCTGACTGGGCATAGGAATTGGGTCAATAGCGTGGTGTTCAGCCCCGATGGGCAAAGGCTGGCTTCTGCAAGTGCTGACAAGACGATAATTATATGGAATTTGGATTTAGATAAGTTAGTCAAAGATGGTTGTGGCTTGCTCAACAATTATTTGGTTGTCCATCCTGAAGTGCTGGAAGAATTAACGGAATGCCAAACTCCGCCTCGGCTGATGCAAGCCGCGACAGTATTAGTTATCCAAGGTGAGAAGCTAGCGCGAAATGAAGATGTTGATAATGCGATTACCAAATTCCGCCAAGCCCAGCAGTGGGATACTAATTTGAGATTTGAACCCCAGGCAAAAGCACAAGAGTTTGTCAACAAAGGCAAGGCTGAACGCTCAGTTGATGAAGGAAATAGTCGCTTACAAGAGAAAAAGTTTAAGGAAGCACTAGCAGCTTATACCGCAGCTCTCAAGTTTGATCCAAAAGCCGAAATTCTTACAAGTTCTTGGAATACACTATGCAGGAACGGGAGTCTGCAAAAACAAGCCGCCGATGTTTTACCAGCCTGTGAACAAGCCGTTGCACTTGTACCTGATGGCAAGAATCGTGATAGTCGTGGTTTGGCTAGGGCGCTGACAGGCGACACCCAAGGCGCGATTGAGGATTTTGAAGCATACATCGCCCAGACTGAAGATAAAGATAGTAAAGCACAACGGCAGCGCTGGGTGAAAGATTTACGGGCGGGGAAGAATCCGTTTACAGATGCAGAGATTAAGAAGTTACGGAATTAGTTTTGACCTCTCTCCTAAGAGGAATTACGGTGTACACACAAGTCGAATTACCCCCCTTAATCCCCCCTTATAAAGGGGGGAAACAGGAAATCTAGTTCCCTCCCCTTTATAAGGGGAGGGTTAGGGAGGGGTAAAACTTACGCTTAAACCCAGATGAGTAAACTGTTTCAGACTTGTGTGTACACCGTAGCCTAAGAGGAGAGAGGCTTTGAATCTTACTCCCCAACGCTACAAGGGTTGGGGCTTTAATAGATTACATTCCTTTAGCAACTGCGATCGCCTGTAATACCATTTCACACAAACCCTGATACATATAGATTTCTCGTAGGGGCACAGCATTGCTGTGCCCCTACCAACGTATTTGTATCATTATTAAAGTAAAACGGTATAACCTCCAATAATCTCTTTTCCCCAAGCGGACTATCTTACTGGTGCGTTGGCGCAGCCCGCCGTAGGCATCGCTCATAATAGATGAAGCCCATAAAGGTAAACTATCTGCAAGAACAAGTATTCTCTATTCTGAAGATATGCAAGATGAGTTAGTAGTAGCTGATCAATTAAAAATTGTGAATCCATTTAAAAAAGGCTAGAAACGGCATCTAAGCTGTCTCTAGCCTTAATTTAGTTAATGGGCAGTACCAGACTCGAACTGATGACGTCCTGCTTGTAAGGCAGGCGCTCTACCAACTGAGCTAACCGCCCAATCCTTAACTAATATAGCAAAACATTTCACATTGCGCTAGTAGTTTTAAGAAAATCTTTTTTCTCTTATACTGACTCAGTATTCAGCACGGGCTAAACGCCCCGCGATCGCTAACAGGATTTAGGATGCCCTCTGGTCGAACGCACGATCGCATTACTATGTATGCTCTGCCGTTGGTGGCGGGCGTTACTTTCTGGCAGACTCGCAGTAGCAATGCGACTTTGTTGGTTGCAGGCGGGTTTCTCTTTGGCGGGCTGATGTTTGGCCCCGATTTGGATATTTACTCTGTGCAATTTCAACGCTGGGGTTTCTTGCGCTGGATTTGGCTACCTTATCAAAAAAGTCTCCGTCATCGTTCTTTTTTATCCCACGGGCCGATTATTGGCACGATTTTGCGGATACTTTATCTGGGGTGTTTGCTGGCTATTTTGGCAATTGTCGTTTTGATGATCGCTCAAAAGTTGGGGAATCTAAGTTTTACTTGGCAGGATTTGGGTGCAACTGTGGGGCGATCGCTCGTGCAATACGATACTGAATATATCGCTTTGTTTTTGGGGTTGGAACTCGGTGCGATGAGTCATTCTCTCAGCGATTGGGGCGGTTCGGCATACAAGCGCTTTCAAAAACAGGGGGTTCGGGGGTTGCTTCCTAGTGGCAAAATTAAGAAGCGGAAAGTTACAAGTCGCGGTAGTCGTCGAACTACAGTTAGCAGAAAGAGCAACGGGAAAACGACAAAGGACAAATGAGAAATGACAAATGAGAAAGTTGAGACTTTGGCGGCGTTGCAGGAATTAATTGAGGTGGTGGCGAAATTGCGATCGCCTGATGGTGGTTGTCCGTGGGATTTGGCTCAAACTGCCCAAACGCTGACGCCTTATGTGATTGAGGAAGCTTATGAGGTGGTGGACGCAATTAAGAGTGGAGATCAGAGTGCGATCGCTGAAGAGTTGGGAGATTTATTATTGCAGGTGGTATTGCAAGGCCAAATCGCTAGTGAATCTGGGCAATTTTCTCTCAAAGAAATAACTCAGGGGATTTCCCAAAAGTTGATTCGCCGTCATCCCCATGTGTTTGGTGATGTGTCGGTGGCAAGTGTGGATGAGGTGCGGCAAAATTGGGAACAAATTAAAGCTGCGGAAAAAGGCGAAGCATCTCCAGACGCGCAAAAACTTAGTGCTAAACTCGCTCGTTATGGGCGCACCCTTCCCCCACTGACGGCGGCAATGAAGATTTCTCAAAAGGCTGCGGCGATCGGCTTTGAATGGGAAAATATTCAGGGCGTTTGGGATAAGTTTCATGAGGAGTTGGGTGAGTTTCAACACGCTTTGGCTGAGGAAACACCCGAACGACAACAAGCAGAATTAGGCGATTTACTGTTTGCAGTTATTCAGCTAGCCCGTTGGCATAATCTTGATCCTAGCGCCGGTTTGCAAGGTACAAATCAGCGATTTGTCCAGCGATTAGAAAAAATGGAGGCAGTTGTTGACCGTCCCCTTTCTGATTACAGTTTGAATGAGTTAGAAATTCTCTGGCAACAGGCAAAAGCCCAACTTGCTCAAGAAGTGAGTGAGGCGGAAGGGCAGAGGGAGGCTTAGAACTTAAAGCTTCAGGCTCAAAGCCTCAAACTCCCCAATCCCTTCTTCAAGATTCTTTAGCATCGAACCACTTATCATATAGCGATTGATAAGTGCCATCTTCTTTGAGACTCAGCAGAGCTTGATTAATTGGTTTGCGGTAGGGACTATTGTTAGGCAGAATGATGCCGTAGCTTTCTTCACGCAAAATACTGCCAACAATCTGTACCTTCCCTTTGCCTTCATGGGCAGCATAGAAGAGGAGTACAGGTGCATCAAACACCACAGCATCAGCTTTTTTTGTCTGTAGAGCATTGTAAGCTTGCTCAATCTTGGTAACTTTTAGAACTGAAATATTATGTTCTCGCAGGTATGTGGCCGCTGTGCTACCCGCAGTTGTAGCTACTACCTTGCCGGGTAAATCGTCTATACTCCTGATATCGCCCTGAAGCTGCTGCACTGTCAATGAGGTGGTAGCGCTGGCTGTAAAGTAGGCGACAAATAGTACTCCGATGAACATCCAGACAATAGCTACTAAGCGTCCCAGTACTCCCTTGGGCATTTCATCAGCTTGGGTGGCTAATGTGGCAGCTGCCCACCAACAGGCTTTGAAAATGCCAGGAAAGTATGATTGAGAAATCATCCCATCTTTGTGATGGCGCTCAGATAACCAAATAATGTGGGCTGCTACAACAATTAGCACTAGGGCAATGCCTATTACCTGCAAGAGGCTAGCAGAGAAAAACAATTGCAAAATATTTGGCAAGGCACTGTTGTTCTTCTCTAGGTTTCGTACCATAATTTGCAGCCCCCCAGCAAAAATGGGTAATGAGAAATCAAAATTCTGCTCGCGTTCGGCTGTAATCGAGATAGCTGAAATCCCCAAGTTGGCTTTGCCGTCCTTAATAGCAGAAAGCAGTTCCGGTACAGTAGAATATTCAATAAATTTAGACTCTACACCTATTTGGTTAGCGATGCTGCGCCAGAGGTCGATACTGAATCCCGATAGTTCACCTTTGTTTGGTAGCACAAAGGGCGGTATAACTCGTGTAGCTACTAATAACGGTTGTTGGAGTTGTGGTTTTTGCGCCAGTCCTGGAGACGCTATTAACAACAATGCCAGAATTCCACCTACTAATCCTATGCAGGTATACAGTGCTAAGGAACGCCTGCTTTTGTTTTTGCGATCATATCTGTCAAAATAACCAATTGAGCTTTTTCTCCCAGCCATAAGTTGGCGAAATCTAGTAGCGATCGCATTTATCATTAGAATTTTCGTAAGCGTTGTGTGCAATGTCTATTTATCATGCCCACCCCATATCAAATATTACGTTCATCATCCCCCTAAAACCAGAACATGGCTAAAACTAAAATTTGATGGTAACGGTTTTAACTTCGGTGTAGTGTTGCAAGCCATATTCGCCTACTTCCCGACCTATACCAGACTGCTTGAATCTATCGAAGGGTGCAGCAGCATCAAATACGTCGTAGCAATTTACCTACATAGTACCAGCCTGGAGATTGTTGGCGATCGCTAACACTTTCTACCCACTCATGGTTAATCAGCAACTTGGTTGGGGCAATTTTGACCTGTTGTCCTAGTACTGTTGCTGTAACCATTAGGTACTCCTGAAATTATAAAAAAATTTGCTTAAATCTACGCCGTGTGCGACTTTCTCTCAAACCTAACCCCCAACCTCTTCTCTACAAGGGTTGGGGAGCAAGAATCAAAACCTCTCGGACTGTGGGGGAGCCAGTGCGTTGCGGTGAGGCAGTCGCTCAGAGGGGGTTTCCCCCATGAGGAACTGCCGTTTGCCCTTGGCGTGCCGGAGGCATCACACGAAGGGGGGTTCCCCCCGTTGTAGCAACTGGCGTGAAAGGAATGGAAGCGGGGTTGCAAAAATAAGTTGCACATCGCGTTAAATCTACTTATTATGTTTGTTGCCGTACAGCACTCTAAATGGATTTCTTGATGAATTTTTTATTTTAGGATAGTAGTTAGAGGTTGAGACCACTATTGTGTGTCTAATTGACTTTGTAGAACTCGCCTTGGAAAGACAAACTTTTATCTTCTGAGCAATTGTTCAAAGAGCAGTCTTTAGCGTACATTTGGACTTATACTTGCTTAATGTTTTTTCAGACTGCGCTTCTTAGTCTTAGTACAGTTTTGTGTAAAAGCGTAGCGTTTTTAATGCAACCCGATGCATTAACAATGCAAGCCAATGCATTAACAATGCAAGCCCACGCATTAACAATGCAAACCGATGCATTAACAATGCAAGCCAATGTATTGGTAGTGCAGAATATTGCCAAGTTGAATTTGCTACGAATTAATGAAATGCTGTACTTAGCAAAGTGAGCAACATGAATGTAAACGGTTTTAGTCAACAAATAGAGACATTGCGCTCACGAGTGATGGAATTATTGCAAAGTACTGCAAGTGAGCCGTACTCAGAACAAGAGCTAACAGCAGAAGCTTTTGAAGGACTTCAAATTGCTTTGGAAGAACTGAAAATTGCCTCCGAGGAACTACAAACAACACGAATGGTAGTAGAGAAGGAGCGTCAGCGCTACCAAGAATTATTTGATTTTGCGCCTGATGGTTACTTGGTAACTGATACCTATGGCACTATTCTGGAAGCTAACCGTACCGCGACAATACACCTCAATGTTTTTCAGCAATTTTTGATTGGCAAACCGCTGCTTACTTTCATTGCCAAGTCAGATCATCAAGCTTTTTTTAATTACTTAACTCAATTGCAGCAGATTGACCGGGGTGGCGAATGGGAAGTGCGTTTACAACCACAGAAAAAAGTCTCTTTTGATGTTGCTTTGACAGTAGTTACTGTCCGTAACCAGGAAGGTAAACCAGTTGCTCTGCGCTGGCTAATGCGCGACATTACCAAACGCAAGCATTTAGAGTCAGAGCGCGAGCAGTTATTTGCCAATGAGCAAGCTGCCCGAATTGCAGCCCAAGCAGCACAGAAGCGCTCTAATTTCTTAGCTGAAGCAAGTAGTGTACTGGCATCTTCTTTAGACTACCGCACCACCTTAACTAGCGTCGCGCAATTAGCAGTGCCTACCCTGGCCGATTGGTGTATTGTAGATGTCGTTGAAAATAATTCAGTGGTCTTTAGTAACCCAGTGATCGCTGCATCTGAACCGCAGAAGGAAGCACTAGTACGAGAACTCCGACAACGCAATTTAATTCCTATCGATGCTGATTATGGACTACCAAAGGTTTTACGGACTGGTGAGCCGGAACTAGTTACAAACATACTTGAGTCTTCATTACAGAGAAAGGCATGGAACGAGGAACATCTCAATCTGCTGCAAGTTAAGTCTTATATGATCGTGCCCCTGCTAGTGCGTAAACGCAAGCTGGGGACAATTGTATTTGCGTCAGCACAACGAGGACGCCATTACACTATTGTAGATTTAGCAATGGCTGAAGAACTTGCCCAACGGGCAGCGTTCGCCATTGAAAATGCACAGCTTTATCGGCAAGCCCAAGAAGCTAACCGAATTAAGGACGAATTTTTAGCGATCGTTTCCCATGAACTTCGTACACCTCTCAACTCTATGCTGGGTTGGGTTCAAATAATACGTAATCGAAAATTGGACGAGGCAATTACCTTAAAGGCACTGGGGACAATCGAGCGGAATGCTAAACTTCAGAGGAAACTGATTGAAGATATCCTGGATATTTCACGCATTGTACAAGGTAAAATCCGCCTAAATATCTGTAAAGTTAACCTTGCACTTGTAATTAACGCAGCGATTGAAGCTGTACATCCGACATCTGAGATTAAGGCTATTCAAGTTGAATCTAAACTTGATTCCTCAGTAGGTGAGGTTATGGGTGATGCAGAACGCCTGCAACAAATCGTCTGGAATTTGCTCTCTAACGCTGTCAAGTTTACACCCAGTGGAGGGCGAGTTGAAGTGTATCTAAAGCAGGTAAACTCAAATGTCCAGATAACTGTGTCTGACACAGGTAAGGGAATTAGTGCTGACTTTCTACCTTATATCTTTGAGCGCTTCCGTCAAGCTGATAGCACAACTACTAGAGTAGACAGTGGCTTGGGGCTAGGACTAGCAATTGTGCGTTACTTAGTAGAAATGCACTCAGGAACAGTCTACGCAGTTAGTGAAGGGGAAGGACGGGGAGCAACATTTACAGTGCTGTTGCCTCTAGTAAAATCGCAACCAGAGCAGTTAATTAAAGAGAGTGAAGTAAAAGTTGATAACCTCTCAACGCTCGACGGCTTGCAAGTACTACTTGTAGATGACAATGCCGATACGCGTGAGTTAATTACCTTTATTCTTCAACAGTCTGGAGCGCAGGTAACGGCGGTTACCTCAGTAGGTGAAGCCTTAGAAGCGCTGGTAAAATTAAGTCCAGATGTTTTAGTCAGTGATATCGGAATGCCAGATGAGGATGGTTATTCGCTGATTCGCAAATTACGGGCGCAGGAAGCTCTTGGTGGGGAAAAAATTCCTGCTATAGCACTGACGGCATTTGCTAGAGATGAAGAACGCAGGCTCGCTCTGCAAGCTGGATTCCAAGTTCATCTATCCAAGCCAATCGAGCCAGAAGAGTTGGTGAAAGTGGTGGCGAACCTGGTCAAAGGCAGCAAACAAGTTTAACGCACAAGTCAAACCAGGGAGAGGTGTTTGTCTTAAGTTGTTTGAGGATAAACGTAATCAGCAAATGCGTAGGCGTAGCGCCGAAATCACAAATGCGATCGCAAACTCTTAAGTAGTCGGAAAAATTTCACTAATGACAGTATAAATTATTTACTTATAGCAGGGGACTGGGGACTGGGGACTCTTTACTGGGGACTGGGTTGAAAGTCTGTTTGTATATAGGT
>NZ_JABXKM010000164.1 GCF_017115025.1 Nostoc sp. NOS(2021)
GGTTGCTGTATATAACAATTGCCAGTGCTTCGGAGACCGCGATCGCTTTATCTAATGTTTCTACGTGGACTGACGTAGCCTCGCTTTCTTCAGAGTAGTGGGGTTGAGGGCGATACGCTTGAGATAAGCCTTTTTTCTCTCCTCCTGCTCCCTCTACTCCCTCTACTTCCCCTGCTTCCCCTGCTCCCCCTGCTCCCTCTACTTCCCCCTCTTCTTCCTGGGACAATACTTGAAGTTGGACACTGTACTGCCAAGATTTACCGAACAGATCGGACATTAAATCGCTGGAACAGCGCATCTCCCAAACTCCTGTCTGGAAGTAGGTAAAAGGAATTACCGCCATTAAGCCTTCTGAGTTAGTGCGACGCGATCGCTTGAAAATTCGCCGCGTTGGTTGAACTTCCTGGGTTGAAGAGTGAGTTACCCGCACTTCCACGTTTGTATTAAGAAGGTTAGAACGAGCCAAAACTCTATACTGCCCTTCCAAAATTTCCAAATTTGGCGATTCTAGGATATGCCACGAGCGAGCGCCTTGTTTCTGTATCAGAAATTGCCAGTGTTCCATTGTAAGTGATGCCCAGACCGACGAGCCGCACAGTTATATTGTGTATTACCTTGCTTGCAAGTTTACCTCAGTATTTTGTAAATGCATCACTTAAATGGCTATCAAGTTAACTCAGTTTTACTTACTTGAATTCTCGCACTTTAACTAGTCGCGTCAAGGGAATTTCAAGTGGTGGCCGTGTTGCTTATGCGTAAAGCTTTTGTTGTTTCTTAAATATTAAGTTTGACACTCTCCAGTGCTAAATTAACAGGGATGCATTGACTACCGTTGGCTGTCTATACTCAACCTTAGTGTGATACTTTTGTATTATTTTTTACTTAGATGTCTAATTTGCAATAGACACAACATACAATAAATTAAATGAAAGGGAACTCTTAACAGGGAACATTAAGCCACCCACAAGGGGTGGGGTTTCAACCTACCTTGCGATACAAGGATTTTTTGCCCACTAGGGGCGAAAGCGCAAAGCGGGACGAAGTACGGCTTAAAACCTTGCAACTCTACAAGACGCTACCGCGAACGGGGCTAATTCTCTCTTTTCTGTTAAGAGTACCCTATTCCCTATTCCCTATTCCCTATTCCCTATTCCCTATTCCCTATTCCCTATTCCCGCCCCGTTGGCGCAGCCTCTCGTAGAGAAGGGGACGGGTAAATTAAGATTCACTTGACAAATTTTATTGAATTGTGATTGCCCACATTTTTGCTACAAAGAGGTAGGATGTGGCTCTTAAGTGTCATCTGCGATCGCCCACACACACCGGGCGCAAAGCGCTATCGCAAATCACAACACTTAACAAAAGCAAAACGTGCCCAACCTACCTGAAGCGGCTCTTTGAACCGCTACAAAGCGTGTCCTCACCTAAGTGAAATATGGGTGACAATGAGGATTTACAGGAGGGATTCGATGCTAGTCATTTTAATGGACGAGCAAATCCTTGCCCCTGAGCAAGTTTGCCAGTCTTGTTTACTCGCTGACGGGAGCGGTCAACCCCGTTGGCGTGGGGGTCAACTACGCTGTGGTCAAGCCATTCGCAAACTTACTCAACAGCAACCAGACCAGTATGAGTGTATGATGGGCTTTCGGATCGCCCATATAGAATAGTTGAATTTGCCAGCAAGACCAACCAACTGCGTTATCCTAAGCTCAAGTAACTATAGAAATTTCATCACAGGAGAACGCATAATGTCTTGGCGCGGGTCTACAACGGTTTCAGATCGGATTTTTGCTTCCTTGCCTTATTTGCTTCCTCTAATTGAGGTTTTTGTATTTGGTAGATATTTGCTCTCAGAGTTTCCACCACTACAACTGCTGTTTCTGCCGCTTCTGCCATTGTTAAAAATTTACTACGGCGTGCGTTATGCAGGAATGATTATTTTCTTTGCTTTATTTTTGCTGGTAGTGAGAAACGAAAAAATTAGTCACTTTATTCGTTTCAACACCATGCAAGCAATCCTTTTGGACATCATTATCTTTTTGTTTAGTATCCTAACTGATGTTGTGGGACTAGTTCCCTCTGGTGGTTTTGCAATCCAAACCCTATCCACAACGATTTTTATCGGCATAGTGGGAGCCGTTGCATATTCAGTCATCCAGTCTGTAAGCGGTCGTTATGCGGAAATTCCGGCGATTTCTGATGCAGTGTATATGCAAGTGCGTTAGAAATTAACGGGCGACTACGGTGTTTTCCAGGCGACCAATACCTTCAATTTCTACGCGGACGCGATCGCCTGGATGCAATGGACTTACACCCTCCGGCGTACCTGTAAGCACCAAATCACCAGGTAGTAGGGTCATCACCTGACTAATATAGGAAACTAGAACATCGGGCGAAAACACCATCTGATCGATACAGGCAGATTGGACTGGATTAACGTCGTCATTCACAAAAGTCTGCAATCTCGCTCCGGGATTTAATTCCCGCACAATCCAAGGCCCCAAAGGACAGAAAGTATCAAAACCTTTGGCTCGTGTCCATTGACCATCCCGTTTTTGTAAATCCCGCGCTGTTACGTCATTGGCGATGGTGTAGCCCCAAATTTTGGTTTGGGCTACCTCTGGTGTACATTCAAAGGCGTAATCGCCAATTACTAGTGCTAACTCTCCTTCGTAGTCAACTCTTTGTGATTGGAGAGGATACTTAATTTCCCTCTCAGATGGAATGATCGACGTGGGTGGCTTAAGAAAAATTAGTGGCTCAGAAGGTACTGGAGTTCCCATTTCGGCTGCATGATCTGCATAATTCTTACCCACCGCCACAATTTTTGAAGGAGCGCAGGGAGCCAGAATTTGGTAATTTTCTGGTGTCAATGTTAAATCAGTGGGTTGTCCTTGTAACCAGGGCGGAGCATCTAGCACCTGGACGTTGAGGGATAGTTGGAGTATCCCATAGTAAATCTGCCCTTCTTGATTTTGAATTCGCACATAGCGCTGCGCCATAACCTTGATGAATATCCTTTGATCTGCGATTAGAAACTGTGAGCGGGTAGCAATCCTCAGTTAGCTTTTTAGCGAACCGATTGAGCCTTGAGCAAAAAAGCGATCGCTATAGATGCCCTTAGAGAAAGATACCCGTTGGCGAAGCTGATAGCTTGATCAATTTGCTGGCGATCGCCAAAAACTCGATTCTTACTTGCTAAAGAAATATCGGGGTCGCCTCCCGACCTAGTTTTCATTAAGGACATCCAAAAAATCCAAACTTCGGCGGTTTGGCTAATGAAACAAAATAGAAAACTGGTAAGATTATAGTTCCTTGTTGCTTCAGATGTTGATTAATACTGGCATTTTAAATTAAAAGCAGGTATAGAATAACATCGGCAGCCACTTTTGTCCATGAGGAAACTGAAAAATATGACTACAAATTACGAAACAATGTACATCCTGCGTCCTGACCTGGGAGACGAACAGGCAGAGCAAGCAATTACTAAATATCAGAATTTGCTTCGCGATCAAGGCGCCCAGGATATCCAAATTCAAAATCGTGGTAAGCGACGTCTGGCTTATGAAATCAAAAAACACCGCGATGGCATCTACATCCAGTTAAACTACAGTGCGCCTGCAACTGCGATCGCCCCCTTTGAACGCGCCATGCGCTTGAGTGAAGAAGTGATTCGTTATCTGACAATTAAGCAGGAAATCGCAGAGGAAAAACCCCCTAAAGAGGAAAAGGAAAAACCCACTAAAGTAGCTGCAACAGTCTAAGGGAGTTAGTAGTGCTGAGTGGGGAATCTCACTTCTTTACTCAGAACTGGGAACTGTTTTGTCCAATCCCAATCCCATTCAATAAAATTTTGTCTTTTCTTTTCTCGTGACTTGTCTGGGAATGTTAAATTAACAAATACTTGCCAAAGGTAGTACTCCCGCAGTTATACCTAAGAGTAGACAAGATTCTGAATGGGAGCTGTAAGCTACTGTGAGCCAATCTGATACACCCAATATTCAAGTTCTCTCTACGGAAGTATCGCAGCTACGCCAAGAGTTGCAACTTCGCGATCAATTAGTGCAACAACTATCTCAAGAACTCTTCCGGCTGGTAAAAGGTAACACTAGTTTTATGCCCCAGCAGCCGGAGCTTGAGCGCGATCTGACCCAGTTACATGCTTTGCAAGAACAACTCCAAGCTGTGGAGCAGCAGGTGGCGTTCTACCAAGAGCAAATTACAACTCGTGACTCCGAAATTTACCAATTGCGACAGTCAGTCCAAGAACTCACCGATCGCAGTCGGATGTTGGAGCAAGTAGTACAAGAGTTACCTCAAATTTACCGTCGGAAGTTTGAGGAGCGCATGACGCCAGTCAGAGAAAAGGTCGCAATGCTACAACGGGAAAACCGCCAACTACAAGCAGAATTGCAAAGTGTGAGTTACCGTTTAGCACTCAAAACTCGCAATGCTAGTCACAGCGGTATTGATTTGCCAAATTTTCCCCGCCCAGCATCCGAACAAACTAACATTTCGACTCCCCAGAATGTCTAAAGTTACCATCATGGTGGAATCGAAGAGGTAAGAAATTGGCGCGGCAAAGCATCTTGGAGACATCCAAGTAGTACATCAAGATAAAAATAACTATCTATAGAGTTAGAAATAACGCCAAGGCTGATATTTCAACCTTTCTTACCTCCTACTTCCTTGCACCAGTTGCGTCGGATATAGAGCAATTAGCCCAGAGTAATTTGAAAAGCCCTCTCTTTCAGAGGCTGGGGAGTGTCACAAAGAATTGCATAGCTTTGACCAATTTTGGTCATTTCCTACTTTACTGGTTTAGGTAGATTGGCTGACAACAAGCAGATTCATTCATCTGCTATTGATATTACCTAGCTCAAAACCATGAGTTTTCTTCAACATTCTTCTCTAAACAAAAAAGAAAATCAGCCTGCTAGCACCAGACTGTGATCTTGGAGAATATGAAAAAATGCAAAGATTGCTTGACTCCACCATCCTTCTATAGGTAGATTTATTAGTTAGCCTGCTAGCATCAGACTGTTATCTTTGACGGTGGTAAAAATGTCTTCATAAGTATGAAAAATTTCAAACACTGAATCTAGTTGGGTAAGTTCCAAAATTAACCGTACAGGAGCTTGCACGTTGCATAAAACCAAGCGGCAACCACTCTGACGTGCAGCTTTCAACCCTTTTACTAAAGGGACTAACCCAGAACTGTCCATGAAATTAACTTCTGTGAGGTCGATAACCCAGAGTTGATGAGCTTGGGGCACTACTCTAGCCATCTGTTCACTCAAAGTCTTACCGCCTTGCAAATCTATGCTTCCTTGGGGTTTAAACAAAATCACTTGAAGTTCTTGTGTGAGAGCCATGAATTTAACAGGGTAGTTGGAACACTTGACAAAAAATTGAAAAAAGACATCAATACCTCTTCTCTTTCAACGGCAAAATGACTGTTTTACCCAGATATTTGGGCAATTGCAGTCGCGCAGTTGAGAGAGATTATTTCAGTATTCATGCCGTATAATTTGTGATAACTTTCATCAATATAGGCATAAGCGCCTAACAATTTCGGTATCAACCGTATCTTTTACAAGATTTTCATAATTAAACTGGATATTTATAAATTTTTTATAAATTTTTTATTTCTTTTAAAAAGAAATATGAACTAGTGGTAATAAATTCCAAAAATTGCATAGTTAATAGTAAAAAATTAATAGTTACCATAGAGGATAAGTTATGGATTATTCAGAATTAAACTAATGACTTAATGACCGAATGTAGTGGTTTGATTGACACCCCGCGCATAAACAAGCAAAGATATAGTAAAAGTAAAAATTTGTAAAGACGGCGGTGCGGAATGTCTTTAGAGCTGATTTCACTAGAAAATATCCAGGAAGTCGCCCACAGCTACGGGTATTGGGCAATTTTTTTGGGAATTTTGCTAGAAAATTTAGGCATTCCCCTACCTGGTGAAACCGTGACCTTAGTGGGCGGGTTTCTAGCTGGCAGCGATGAACTGAATTTCTGGCTGGTTCTCGGTGACGCAATTATGGGTGCTGTCATTGGTGGTACTTGTGGCTATTGGATTGGTAGAGTTAGCGGTTGGCCTTTTTTGGTAAAAGTTGGTAGCATATTTCGGATTTCGGAAGTGCGGCTGCTGAATATTAAAGATCAATTTAGTCAAAATGCTGCTAAAGCAGTATTTTTTGGACGTTTTTTGGCATTGTTGCGGGTTTTTGCTGCACCACTGGCTGGAATAGCCGAAATGCCCTTTGGAAAATTCTTTTTATACAACTTGTTAGGAGCAGTTGCTTGGGCTAGTTTGATGGTGACATTAGCTTTCTTTGCTGGCAAAATTGTCTCTTTAGAACAATTGGTTGCTTGGGTGGGTCAATTTGCGATCGCAGCGTTACTGATCCTCGCTGCCTTAATTTTTGTCCCTCTGTGGCTGGAGTCTCGCCAAGTTAAGGAAATAAGTAGTGAGGAGTGAGGAGTGAGGAGTAAAGTAAAAAGTTATTTTTTTTAACTTTTACTTTTCTATTTTGCATTTTTAACTCCTAACTCCTAACCCCTAACTCCTAACCTCTAACTTGCTGCGACCAAATGCGAGTTGGTAGTCCCCAAACGTAGATAAAGCCTTCAGCGGCTTTGTGGTCAAATTTGTCTTCGGCTCCGTAGGTTGCCAAATCGGGAGTATAGAGGGAATTATCGCTCGAACGCCCAACTATCGTAGAGTTGCCTTTGAACAACTTCACTCGCACAGTTCCAGAGACTCGCTCTTGTGTCTTTTGAATAAAGGCATCGAGTGCAACTTTGAGTGGACTATACCACAAACCGTTGTAAACGATTTGGCTGTAAGTTTCTTCAATCCCACGCTTGTAATGGGTAACATCTGCCGTTAAAGTCAAGCTTTCTAAATCCCTATGTGCCTGAATTAGGACTAACATCGCGGGTGATTCGTAGATTTCCCGTGATTTGATCCCCACCAGACGGTTTTCTATCATATCGATCCGTCCGATGCCGTGATTTCCTACCACCTGATTGAGTTGTTCAATTAGCTCAACTGGCTTTTTAGCTATACCGTTGAGGGTTGTCGGAATACCACAGTGGAAACCAATTTCGATGTACTCTGGCTCGTTGGGAGTGTCAGCGATCGCTTTGGTCATCTCATAAATTTCTTCTGGTGGCTCAAATGACGGATCTTCGAGTAAACCAGCTTCAATGCTACGACCAAGCAAATTCTTGTCAATACTGTAGGGAGAAGATTTTTTTACTGGTGAGGGGATACCAAACTTTTCCCCATAGGCGATCGTTTGTTCACGGCTCATTCCCCATTCTCTGGCTGGTGCGAGGATCTTCAGGTTGGGGTTCAGGGCGGTGACAGAGACATCAAAGCGAACCTGATCGTTACCTTTGCCAGTGCAACCGTGAGCGATCGCATCAGCACCATATTTCTCGGCTGTTTCTACTAATACCTTGGCAATCAGTGGACGGGCAAGGGCAGTTCCTAGAGGATAACGATTTTCATAGAGGGCGTTGGCTTGAATCGCTCCAAAGGCGTAATCTTTAACAAAGCTGTCTTTGACATCCGCCACTAGGGATTCACTTGCACCCGATTTCAGAGCTTTTTCTCGAATTGGCTCTAATTCATCTCCCTGACCTAAATCTGCTGCTAGGGTAATCACCTCTTCCACACCCCACTCCTGTTTGAGGTAGGGAATGCAAACTGAGGTATCCACTCCGCCAGAATATGCCAGGACAACCTTTTTGGCGCGACCCATTAATTTCTCCAGTTAGGAAAACAAACAATGAGTCATTATTATATCTAAACTAATGCATGTATATTTTCTTGATGCAACAACCTATAGGTAGATTGTCAGCAAACTCAGACAGCACAATCTGTATAACCTAATTTGTGGTTAACTCTAATCGAAGTTTGGAAAGAGAGCGATCGCTTGTATATAAATATTTTTGATCTGGTTTTGAACATATAGCAGGGGACTGGGG